>JASHQQ010000156.1 GCA_030039035.1 Acidobacteriaceae bacterium
AGACGAATTGCGTCGCTGGGCGTCTCGCGGGGGTTAACGTGTCTGCGTGAGAACTCGGGCCCAAGGCCATAAAGCCGGTTTCAAAGGACCCATGGCTAAAGCCACGTCGATGTTTTGCGCCGAAGCCAGCAGGCTGAAGGTTGCTGCTCCCTCCAATTCGCACACTGAAAACATGCCGAAACGAGCTCTCACGCAGACACTAAAGCCTGCGATGAATTGGGGCGATTTTTCGGCACGACTCAAGCCACCCAAACAAGCAAAGCCGGCTTGTCGGGGACCCCGGCAAGTCATGCCCTGTTACAGAGCCCTGCCTCGGAGAGTTTTTCCGCAGCCCCTGAAGCTGTGCGCTATCAAAGCGGCCCGTCGAACGAGTCTTCCGCAGCCTTTGAAGCCCGTACTCTTCGCACTGAAGCCTGTACCCTCCACAAGGACCCATCGTGACCTTTGCCTGGCCAAGGCCATAATAAAGGTGGACGGCGCCAAGCCGCCCGGAGTTATGGTTTCGGCGAGGGGAATCCTGCCTTGACGGGAATCCGCGTTTCAATTTTGTGTGGGCTCATCCTGGCGCTTTTGCCGCATCCGTCGACGCCGGCCGCACAGGCGCAGAGCGCCGCGGCCCCGGCTGCGGCGGACTCCGACGCCGCCTGGCGGCAGGGTCTGATCGCGTGGCGCGCGCAGCGGGAGAAGGAGATTTCCGCCCCGGACGGATGGCTGACGCTGATCGGCCTGCAATGGCTCAAAGCGGGGGTGAACCTGGTAGGCACGGCGGCCGATTGCGGGATTCGCCTGCAGGCGCAAGCACCCGCGCATATCGGTCTGCTGACGGTGAGCGGATCGATGGTGCAACTGCTGGCGCCGGCCGGCGGTTTTCCCGAGGGTCTGACCGTAGGCGGTTCACCGGCCCGCGAGGGACCGATCTCCGCGGAAGGCGCAAAGACATCGACGATTGCCTGGCATGGGCTGAGCATGACGGTGCTCGATCGGGGAGGCCGATACGCACTGCGCATCAAGGACGCGGACGCGCCGGCGCGAAGCGGCTTTCACGGGCTGAAATGGTACGAGCCCGATCCGCGATTTCGCGTGGCCGCGCAATGGACTCCGTTCCATCCGGCGAAGGTGGAGAAGATTCCCACGGTGCTGGGCACGACTCTCGATCTGCCGTCGCCGGGTTTTGCCGCTTTCGTTCTCGACGGACAGCCCTATCGCCTGCAGCCGGTGATTGAACCCGGCGACGAGCACGAGCTCTTTTTCATCCTGCGCGACCCGACCAGCGAGACCACGACCTACAGTACCGGCCGCTATCTTCGCGCCGAGTTGCCCGATCACGGACTCGACCAGGCGGGCAAAGTGGTGCTCGATTTCAACGAGCTCTACAATCCGCCCTGCGCGTATTCCACGTACGCCACTTGCCCGCTGCCTCCTGAGGAGAACCGGCTGCTGGTGGCGATACCGGCGGGGGAAGAGCGCTATCTGAAATAGCGCGTATGTGCGAATGCCGAAGGCGTGTATCAAAATGCCTTTGCGGGATCGCCGGTTCAGCTTCACGCCCGCATCGGTTGCGACGGGCTGTCTCCGCGCGCGACGATTTCGGCCGCCGGGCTGTTTTCCGAGGCTTCCTCCTGCCCGGCGCGGGACAGCAGGCGCGCGGTGAGCCAGTCCTCGTACTCCTCCCGCACGGACAATCCGACCTTGCGGTGCGTAGGATTCTCCTTGCCCCGCGCGTCGATCCAGGCTTCGTTATCTTCCGCCGTGGCGACCAGAGAGGGGTAGAATCTGGCCACCTCCTCGGAATACGTCCGCCGCAGTTCAGCCGCAATCGAGTTGTCCCGCCAAAACTCCGGCGCCGGCGCAGGCCGCTTCGGCGGAGGTGGCCAGGCAAGAGAAATGCCGGATACGGTGGGCCGGTAATCCGAGACCGGCGATTCGGTCACCGTCAGAACTTCATGGACCGCCGTGTGGGATCGCGGACCGGGCCCAGCGAGCCCGGACTGGACGAAATCCGGGGCAGGTTGCGCCGGGGATTGAACTCCCGGCGCTGCCGGGTGCGTTGCTGCGATCTCCGGTCCGGGGAACGCCGGTTCGGGGAAAGCCGGCTCGGGAATCACCACTGTCTGGGTTGCCGGTTCAGGTGGCAGCGGCCGGCTCGCCCTTTCAGGCCGCGGCACTCTCGCCGCCCGTCGGGCCCATACTGGATTCCTCCACCGCTGGCCCTCCGGCTCCGGTTCGGTCGTCCGGGCCTTGGGCACGCCAACGGGCTCCGGTTCGTTCTTTTCGTATCCGATCGCGCAGGACAGCAGCCAAAGAGCCAATGCCGCCATCGGAAACGGGAAGAATCCGAAGAAGTGAAACGAATTGCGAGCCGCGACGATCACGACAACGAGAACGATGAACCCGATGTGGATCGGAAGGATGACTTCGATCGGAATCGGACGCCTGACCCGATTGCCGCTCAGAAAAACCAGCCAGCCCAGGAAGAGATGGTCGCAGACCAGAAATGCGGTATAGGCGGCCCAAGTCGGGTCGGAGATCGTGCCTCCGATCAACCATCCGATAAGACCGAATACGATCAGGGCCCCGATGTCCTTGTGCTTTAGCTCAAGCAGGGCTGGAATCTCCATAAATCTCCCTGTGGCGCAGATCGCACGCCGGATTATCTTTTTTAATCTTTCAGGGGAGTCTGTTCAGGGTATTACAGATCGGGCGCCGGAGTCTACAGGTTTGAGCGCACAATCCGCCGGCCCTGGAGGCTACAGCTCGCTGCCGCCGTCCACCGCCGACGGAGGGGCCTTGACGTACTTGCGGTAGGCGGCGATCCAGTCCGTGGAAATCGCCTTCTGGGCCACCGCCAGATCGAGCTGATCCGAGCAGACCATCTGGTGCAGCCGCTCTTCCAGGGCGTCCTTCACGTGGGCATTCCAGGTCGCGGAATGATAGGGTTCGGGCCACAGGTTGCGAATGTCTTCCTCGCCGCCCAGACCCGGGGCAATCAGGTAATCCACCTCATACTCGCCGGACCGCTCGCTCGGGATGCCGTATTCCTCGAAGACTCTCCGGCGCTGCGCGGGCGAAACCTCCTTGACGACCTGTTCGTGCGGCAATGCGCAGATCTCCTGGAGCGAAACGGGGCGCGCAACGCCCGGGGTGAAATCGCGATTGGGCAGGACTCCGGCATCCGCCGTCGATTGCACTGGATTCTCGCTGCGCGCGCCGGAATGCCGGAACGCCAGGACACCGGCAACCGCTGCCACGGCCACGAGGGCGGCAACGCCCAACGCGCCGGCCAGCCAACCGCCTGAAAAGCGGATGCGTGAAGAGAAACTCGCTTCCGGGGCCGATGTTTCGGCTATTCTGGCCCGCAACAGGGCACGCGAGCTCGTGATCGGCGGCAGGCTGGCATCCAGGCCGTCTCTTTGCGCGCGGGCCAGCTCGGCGATCGTATTCTCAAACCGGGCCGCCCGGGTCCTGCACGCATCGCAGGCCTCGAGATGGACGCGGGCTCTCCGGCTCCATCTACCCGGTTCGCCATCCGCGGCCCGGACGAGTTCTGCATCGGAGAGGTGTCGATGGTCGTCCCGCTTCATGCCTGCCCCCCATCGACGCGAATCAGCCTGGCAAGCGACCGGGTAAGGTGCATTGAAACGCTTCCCAGTGAGATTCCCAGAGCTTTGGCGATTTCACGATAGCGCAGACCCTCGGCGCGCATGCGAAGACAGCTTTGCTCCCTGTCGGGCAACGATCGCACGACTGCCAGCAGGCGTTGCTGCCGTTGTCGGTCCGCACAAGACTCTTCCGGTCCCGGCGATGGATCGATATGGAGATCCGCGATGCCGGAATCGCGATCCACCAGCTCCTGGAGGCGCTTGTTGGCGTGCCGCTGCCGGAGCGTGAGGTTGTGCGCCACGCGAAAGATCCAGCCGCGCAGATTCCGCCGCGATCGCCCGAGGCGCAAATGCCGGTACAGGGAGAGAAATACCTCCTGGACGATTTCCTCCGCATCGGGAACCGGCACACCAAAGGCGGCTGCATAGCGCAGGAGCGGAGCCCGATATTGCTCGAAGAGGGTCATGACCTCCGTCTCGATCTCGCCCGCGCCTCTCCGCGCTTCCGGCAGGGAAGCCAAAAGCGGCAGATCGCACGCCAGCTCCGCGGGACTGGTTTGCCCTGGTCTTTCCATTGGATATATTCCGATCCCTGAGGATTTGTTCAGACTATTTCCTTCGATGCCATTGCAACCGGAAAGGAAAACTGAACCTCATCGGGCCAACCGGAATAATCGGCATTCTATCGGTTCGATTCCACGCATTCAAATGGCTCGCTCCGGAAAGCCGTCTTGAAGGAAGCTGATGCCGCAACTGTCGTGCCGTATTCCTCCCACCTTGCGGCAAAAACAAAAGCTCGGCAAGGATGGGCGTCCAGATGGCACAGACAGAAACGATCATTCACCTAGAACGTCGTTACGAGCCGCAAGGTATATTGGCGCGCCGGGCCGAGCGCATTGCCGGAGAACAGTCCTCCGAAATCGATGACTTCGAGCGTGTTGCCCAGGTTCTCGGCGTCGCCCTGCAGGTGGATGGACTGTTTTTCCCGCTCGAAGAGGTCGACCCCCACAGAAGCATTTTGGGTGAAGTATGGACGAATGCGGTCGCGAACAAAATTGAGGTGATCGATCACCACCTGGCCGTATTCGGTGGCATATTGCTGCGGCGTCAAGTCCGGCTGGAACGGCAGTCCGCTGTTGTAATCGCTGCCCACGGCGAACCACAGGCGCGGGGCCGCCTGAAAACGCATGCGGTCGCGCACCGTATTCCGCTGGTCCTGCGAATCGGGAAAATGCCCGCTGGTCGGATTGATCGCATTATCGCCCAGGAATAAACCGCCCGTGACGGGGAACCAGGCGTTTCCGACGATATAGGAGTAGCTGCCGAAGCCGGAGAACCGCCCCCAGCGCTGAACCTCCAGCTTGCCTTCGGCGCCGTAGAGAACCGCCTTGCTGAATGCGATGGGGAAACTGATCCCGGTGCTCAGGACCTGATTGTCGTCGGCGTAGTTGTTCACGTCGCGGCGGAACATGTTCGTGTCCAACCGCAGCCTGCCGAAGAATGCTTTCGTGGCTCCCAGCTCGTAGTAGCTGCCGTGAGAAGGGTGCACCGGAAGCTGAACCGCGGGAACACTGGTATCGAGAGACTCGGCGCTCGGGGAGCTGGACAAAAGAATGTTTTCGAACGACGGTGTCTGGAAGATCCGGTCGTAGGAACCGTGAATATTCACGCCGGCGAGAGGGAAGTAGCGCGAGATGGCGACACGCGGGCTCACCGCGTTCTGGTTCAGCAACAACTGGTAGTGGTCCCAGCGCAGCCCCGCATTGACCGACCAGTTGCCGAGCCGGACGGCGTCCTGAACATAGGCCGCCTGTTCCAGATCCGGCCGGCTGCCGGCAAACGCAAAGGTGGTCGCGCCGGCGTCCAGGATGCCCAGAGTGATGGGGCATTGAGGGTCGGAAAGATTGGCGCAATCGGGCATCACGTAGTTGAAGTTTTCGTGCAGGAAGATGTCATCGGATTCGACTCCCGTCTTCCATTCCTGCCGCCCATGATGGACGGAAACGCTTCCGTTGAAATAGACCTCCTTGAAGTCGTTGTGCTGGGTGGCAATGAGGGGCCAGGAGGATGGGTTCGAATAAAAGTCGATGGAATTGTCGCGGGCCATTCCGCGCAGCGCGCCCAGCGTGTCCGGGGAAAAGATGTGCTGGTACGATGCGGTTCCCATGGTCTCGAAGTTGTCGCCGGTCTGCAACTGCCCGCCGGGAACGAAGACGCAGTCGGTCGGTTCATCGGCCGGAGGAACGGGCGGGCAGCCGGTGGTGTTGTTCGCGTTGGGAAGATAAGCCCCGTTTTGCTGCACCAGTTCGTTGGGGATTTCGAAGCGCGCCAGCTCATGGCGGGCAATGAGAGTGAGACGGTCTTTGGGCGAGAGCTCCCGCTCATAGTTGACGGAAAAATCGCCGATGGTGCCGTCGTTGGTGTAATTCTGCGGGACCACGGGATTGAGATAGTGCCCCGTCATGCCGCCCGAGGCGCTGAAACCCAGCGTATCCCGCTTCGAGGTGTATTGGTCCTCGGTATCGACGTCGCCGGTGGCGTAGGTACCGCCGAAAAGGGTGAACTGGCCGTGAAATCCCGGATCCTGCTTCCGGAGCGTATTGACTTCGACCACTCCACCCATCTTTCGGCCGAATTCCGCGGGAATGCCGGCGGTATAGATCGCGATCGATTCCACGTCGCCGGCGTCCGCGGCTTCCGGGCCGAAGCTGGGCGAACGGTTGTCGGTGAGCGGTATGCCGTCCACGACAAACTGGGTCTGATATTCCGATCCGCGCGGGTGAAGCACCGCATTGCCTTCATAAAGCCAGCCCGGCTCGGAGTTGACCAGGTCCTGCATGGAGCGGCCCGGCAGCGCCGTCAAACGGCTCTGGATCGTCTCCAGGCCCATCTCGTTCACTGACCCCGCGCGCCAGGGATCGATCAATGTGTCGGATGCGCTGACCTTTACCGATTCGGAGACGGGAGCCACTTTCAGCCGGATCGTGCGATTCAAGGGGAGGGCAGAGCGGATTTCCACCGCTTCCAGGACTTGGGCGAACGCCGGCGCCTGGATCCGAGCCTGATAGATTCCGTAAGGCAAACGCTGGATATCGAGGTAACCGTGGTCGTCTGTAGCGAACGTATTGCGATACTGGTTGGCCTGGCTGACGAGCTCAATGGTGCTCTTCACGCCCAATCCGGAGGGATCGACGACGCTCAAACGCAGCTCCCCGGTGTTGCTTTGCGCAAGCAGGGGAAAAGCGCACAAGAGCACGGCAGGCACCAGCACTCTTTTCAACATGGAGATTGTCGCTCCGCGGGAATCGGCGTCAGATTCGCAGCGCATCCGGATTTCGCTTACGAAGGTCGAATCGCGGCGAGACTGCGCCGGTTCTCCCTCTCACCTGAACATTCCGTTTTCGCGCATTTTGTTCAGGCATTTTTTCTCCGAGCGCAGGACGGGAGTTCCTGGAAGCGAAGTTCTCCGGGTTCGGCGTTGCCTTCAGCGAAACGTTCCCGCCAGCACGCAACACGGTGATCTTCTTCGCCTTAGAGAACAGCTACATTCGTTTTCGCGGCATCAAAACCTGCATGAAGCGCACTCTGCTGCCGGGATATCCCTACCCGCTCGGGGCCACCGTGCACAAAAAGGGAACGAACTTTGCAGTTTTCTCGGAGAAGGCGACGCACGTTGAAGTTTGCCTGTTCGATCAGGACGGCCGCGAAACAGACTGCCTGACGCTGAGGGAGCGGACCGCCTTTGTGTGGCACGGGTTCGTGCGCGACATCCTGCCCGGACAACTCTATGGATTTCGCGTCGACGGGCCGTGGGAACCGGCCAACGGCCATCGCTTCAATCGCCACAAGCTGCTGGTCGATCCGTATGCGCGGGCGATCTCGGGCGCGGTGGACTGGAAGGGTCCGATCTTTCCCCACGAAGCGGGATCGGGCGACGGCCTGACGATGGACACGCAGGACAGCGCCGCGGCGATGCCGAAGTGCGTGGTGGTCGACAACCGCTTCGACTGGGGCGACGACGCGCCGCCGCGTACGCCACTGGCGGATTCGGTGATCTACGAGGTGCATGTCAAGGGATTCACGAAGCTGAACCTGCGCATCCCGAAGAAGCTGCGCGGAACCTACGCGGGCTTCGCGCATCCGGCGTCGATCGAGTATTTCAGAAAGCTGGGAGTGACGGCGGTGGAGCTGCTGCCGATTCACCACTTCATCGACGAGGGCCATCTGGTCGAAAAAGGCCTCGGCGATTACTGGGGCTATAACACGCTGGGCTACTTCGCGCCCATGGCGCGGTACAGCTCCTCGGGCGATACCGGCGGCCAAGTGCGCGAATTCAAGGAGATGGTGAAGGCGCTGCACGCGGCGGGGATCGAGGTGATTCTCGACGTGGTCTACAACCACACCTGCGAAGGCAACCATCTGGGGCCGGCGCTGTGCTGGAAAGGCATCGATAACACGAGTTACTACCGGACCGTGCCGGACAAGCCGGGCTTCTACATGGATTACACGGGAACGGGCAACACGCTGAACGTGCAGAATCCGCAGGTCCTGAAGATGATCATGGATTCGTTGCGCTACTGGGTGACGGTGATGCACGTCGACGGCTTCCGCTTCGACCTGGCGGCGACGCTGGCGCGCGAGCTGCACGACGTGAGCCGGCTTTCGTCGTTCTTCGACACCATTCACCAGGACCCCACCATCGCCGACGTGAAGCTGATCGCCGAACCCTGGGACGTGGGCGAAGGCGGTTACCAGGTGGGGCGCTTTCCGGTGCTGTGGGCGGAGTGGAACGGGAAGTATCGGGACACGGTGCGTCGATTCTGGAAAGGCGACGAAGGACAGCTTTCCGACTTTGCCTACCGGCTGACCGGCTCGAGCGACCTGTATGAATTCGACGGACGCAAGCCCTACGCGAGCATCAACTTTGTCACCGCGCACGACGGTTTCACGCTTTGCGACCTCGTGAGTTACAACCAGAAGCACAACAAGGCGAACAAGGACAACAACCGCGATGGCTCGGACTACAACGACTCCTGGAATATGGGCGTGGAAGGTCCGACCGCGGATCCGGAGATCAACCGGAGGCGCGAGCGCCAGATGCGCAACTTTCTGGCCACGCTGATGCTGTCGCAGGGCGTGCCGATGCTGAGCGGAGGAGACGAGTTCGGGCGGTCGCAGCGCGGCAACAACAACGCCTATTGCCAGGACAACAAGCTGAGCTGGTTCGACTGGAACCTGGGCGAGGAGCGAAAACGGCTGCTCGAATTCGCCAGCCGTCTGATTCACTTCCGGCTGGAGCATCCCAACCTGCACCGGCGCAAGTTTTTTCAGGATCGCCAGATCCGGCACAGGAACGGCAACACTGTGGTCCACGACATCGCCTGGTTCAATCCGGATGGGAATCGGGTCAGCGACGAGGTGTGGTCAACGGGATGGATGCGCTCGATCGCGCTGCTGCTCAACGGACAGACGCTGCAGATCACGGACGAAGAGGGCAGGGCGATCATCGACGACAGTTTTCTCATCATTGTGAATGCCGCGGACACGGGCGTGGAGTTTACGCTGCCGCCGGCGGTGAATTCGCACGGGTGGTGCATGGTGATGGACACGGAGAACATCGACGACCCGTTCGTGGAGACGAAGGTGGACGAGAAAGTGATTGCGGGAGGAAGATCGCTGAAGCTATTGAGCGACGAGTTGTTCGCGTGAGAACGGCAGATCCGGTCTCGGGTCTGGCGGCGAATGCTGCGAGCAGCGCCGTAGCGCGCAAGGGAAGTCTACCTATCGACAGTAATTTCCGTACAAGCGGTTGTCCCCTCCGTGCCCGCTAGGATATTGTGCTGCTATTTCGCGTGCCAATACGTCCAAGCGTATTTGCCAATAACGTCGGACGAGTAGACCGTGCCATACTCCACAAACCGGCTGTCCAAGCTAAATCCCCGATTATCGCCCATCACGAAAACCTCTCCGGTACCCATCCTTCGCGGCGGGAATGTCATGGGTCCGCCGATTTCTTGGCCATTTACACGAGCCACGTACGGCTCATCCAGCTGCTTGCCGTCACGGAATACCTTGCCACGATCCCCGCTGATAGTTTCCCCCTGCATGGCAAGGATTCGCTTAACAATCACGGTGCCTTTGTGCCGGAGCACGATAACGTCTCCATCATGCAGATTCAATCGCGTATTACCGGATTCATCGACGAAGATCCGGTCGCCGGGGCCAAGCAGGGGAAGCATAGCTTCTCCGGTGACGCGGTACGCGCGAATCGGGCTGTTACAGCCGCTGATGAACAGCAAGACCATGCATGTCGCGCTTCTGAGGTTGCGATGTCTCAAGATTCAAATTGTACAGTCAGCGGCCCCAACGCAGATGCTTTGACTCCGTCTGCCCAAAACACGCGGCAAACGCCTCTCGGGATGACAGCGCTTTTAATTCAATCGGCTCAAGACTTACGAGACTTCATCGCGACTGGCTATCCCGGCTCTTCCCGAACGGCTTCGGCGCCATCAGTCCGGCTGGGATCCGGCGAGTTTTCCTGCAATCGCTCGCGCAGCATCTCGGCGTCAACAAAGCGATAGCCGACGTAGAGGTCGGTGAGCAGGTAGACGGGGTTGGAAGGATCGTCCTCGATCTTCTTGCGCAACTGGCGGACAAAGGTGCGCAGGTATTCGACTTCCTCGCGGTACTCGGCTCCCCACACGGCGGTAAGCAGCGCGGCGCTGGTGACCGCCTGGCCGGCGTGGAGCATCAGCCAATGCAGAATGCCATACTCCTTGCGCGTGAGGTGCACGGGCTGGCCGCGCTTTGTGACGCGCCGCTGCGCGGGCGCCAGGCGAATATCGCCGATCCCGATGGGCGCGTCCTCGGGGCGCGAGGGAGTGCGGACGCGGCGGACGGCGGCGCGAACGCGCGCGATGAGCTCGCGCGTGCTGAAGGGCTTGGTGATGTAATCGTCCGCGCCAAGCTCCAGCGCATTCACTTTTTCGTCCTCGGCGTCGCGCACCGTGAGCATCAGCACGGGCAGTCTGGGCGATGCGGCGCGGATGCGGCGAAGCGTCTCGATGCCGCCGATGCCGGGCATGTTGATGTCGAGCAGCACCACGTCGAACGGAGCCGAACGCAGCATCTGCAGCGCCTCCTCGCCGCGCACGGCTTCGCCCACCTGGAAGCCGAGCTCGACCAGCGGCGGGCGCAGGGCGCGGCGGATCGCCGATTCGTCGTCGACGAGAAGAATGCGGATGGCTTGCTGATCCATGCTTAAGAATCTTGTAGCACCGACGCCGGAATTGCGGCAAAAAACGTCGTTCCCCCCGCCTCGTCGCTCGCCACCCACACATGGCCCCCGTGCAATTGGGCGGCGCGCCTGGCTACGGCCAGTCCGATCCCCGTGCCGGAGGCGCGCTGCGACGACGTGGAGGCGCGGTAGTAGCGATCGAAGATGCGCTCGCGGTCGGCGGGCGGAATCTCGTGGCCGAGGCTGTGCACCGAGAAGACGACTTCTCCGCGCGCCTGCTTCACGGCCACGGTCACGGTGGTGCCATAGATGGAGTACTTGCAGGCGTTGTCGATGTACTGGGTGAGCAGGGCGGAGACGAGCTGGCGGTCGCAGTTCAGCCCCAGCGATTCATCGTCGAGCTGAATGGAGAGCTTCATGCTGGCCAGGCGATCCTTCAGGCCGGCAACTACGCCGTCGATCAACGAGCGCACCGGCACCGGCTGGCGATGGAGCGCGACCTGGCCGGATTCGAGGCGGGCCGTGGTGAGCAGGCGTGTGGTCAGGTCGCCCAGCACGGCGGCCTGTTCGCCGATGAGCGCCACCAGCTCGGCCTGCGCCGGCGAGAGTTTGCCCATTTCGGCCAGGCCGGTGCTGGCGGCGCGGATCGCGGTGAGCGGCGTCTTGTAGGCGTGGGCCAGGCTGTCCAGCACGGTGGTGCGAAGCTGCTCGGTGCGGCGCTCGGCGTCGATCTGGCTCTCGTTGGCGAAGGCGCGGTAACGGTCGAACGTGGTGGCGATATGCAGGGCGATGGCGCTGCTGGTGAGCGGGCTGGTGTGGCCGCGCAGCACCAGGCTGCCGATGGGAACACGGCCCAGACGGAGAACGCGGCGAGCCAGACCGGTGGCCGGATCGTCGTCGGAAGTCTCGAAGTAGTACACGTTCTGCGCCAGCTCGCGCGCATCCTGGCCCCAGTAACCGGCCTGATAGGTCTCGTGGAGATCCGCGTCGAAGATCACCACGCCCTCCAGCGAGAACAGTTCGTGAACCATCTCGGCAAGCTGCGGGCCCGGTTCGATGTGGAGGTTCAGCTCCAGCGTGCGCCGGCTGAATTCGAAGAGATTGCGCATCTGCTCGTCCAGCCATGCGGCTTCGGCGGCGTGCGCGCGCAAACGTGTGGCGAGACGACTGACAACCGGCGCGACAAGAAGAAGCGCTGCCAGCGAGGCAAGGTTCCAGGGCCGAGCCAGCGCGCGCAGGCCCGGCTGGCTCGCGGCAACAAAGCCGTTGGCCGCGGCTGCGGAAAAGGAGACGATAACCGCCTGCCAGGTTCCGCCAAGGAAGGCGACAGCGATGACGATGCCGAGCGAAACGGGAAAGGCGATGGGAAGCAGCCCCTCGAAGCGATGGACGATCGCGGCCGAGGCGGCGATGCCGGCGACGCCCGCGACGCACGGCAGCGCCAACCGGAACCAGCGCCGGCCGAGGCTCTGCACGCCGGCCCGCGCCGGCGCTGACCGCGCGGCGATGGAGGGTCCGGCCAAAATGCCGCTGTCCATGGATGGATTCTAACGGAAGTCGGGATATTTCCCGCGGCAGGCGTATCGAGGGCGGCCTTTGGGGGAAGTCTCTTTGCTCGGGCCAGGCAGTGTCTGACGAATCGAGAACACCGCGGATCAGGCCCGAACGGCGGCCCTCAGGGGCTGAGGTGTCTGCGTGAGAATTCTTACCAAGGCCCTGAAGCCGGTTTCAAAAGGCCCGCGGCTAAAGCCGCCTCGATGTCTTGCGCCGGGATTCAGCAGCCTGAAGGCTGCTGCTCCTCCCAATTCGCGCACCGGAACTACGCCGAAGCGGGTTCTCACGCGCACTCTGAAGCCCAGCTCTTTTTCGGTGTTTGCGGTAGGACCGAAGTCGTGCCCTGTTATATAACATTCGACCGGGGATTCGTCCGACACGGCGCTGAAGCCCGATCGTTTCTTTGCGCACGGCGGCCGGACGCTATGATGGGCCGATGAAACCTCCTGTCGCTCGGCTCCCCTGGAAGACTGTTGCCCGATGGGGCGGGGTCCTTTGTATTCTCGCCGCGCCCGGTGCGGCGCAGCAGCAGCCGTTCGCGCTGCACGACGGCGATACCGTGGTCTTCTACGGCGACAGCATCACCGCGCAGCGGCTCTATACGCGATTTGCTGAGGAATTCGTTCTCACCCGCTATCCGCAGCTCAATATTCGCTTCGTGAACGCGGGTGTGCCGGGCGACACCGTCTCGGGCGGCTACGCCGGAACGATGACGGAGCGGGTCGAGCGCGACGTGGCGCCGTATCATCCCGCGGTCATTACCGTGATGCTGGGCATGAACGACGGCGGCTGGGGCTACGATGCGGAGAAGTCCGAGGAGAATTTCAGACAAGGGTACGCAACGCTGGTTGCCGCGCTGCGCAAAGCCGCGCCCGAAGCCGAAATCGTGCTCATCCGCCCTACGCCCTACGACGAGATTACTCACGGCACGGAGTTTCCCGGCTATTCGAAGACGATCGACAAGCTGGCCGGCGATGTGTCGGCGATCGGGACGCAGCTTGAGGACGCGGGCGATAAAAAGATCGAACCCGTCGATTTCCACGATCC
The DNA here is from genome assembly GCA_030039035.1 of Acidobacteriaceae bacterium. Taxonomy (GTDB): domain Bacteria; phylum Acidobacteriota; class Terriglobia; order Terriglobales; family Acidobacteriaceae; genus Telmatobacter. Next base: position 13,438 of record JASHQQ010000156.1, read on the forward strand.
GCTCGCCGACGCGCTCGAGCGCGCGAAGGCGAAATTCTCCCAACTTGCGCCGCTGATCGTGCCCGATCGCATCCATCCGTCGGCGACCGGCCACTGGATCATGGCGGCGGCGCTGATGTCGGCGTGGCATGCCGATCCGGTGGTGAGCCGGCTGGAATTGAATGCGGTCGATGGAAATGTTGTGGCGAAGGAGAAGACCACGGTGACCGGCGCGACCCGGACGCCGGACGGGCTGAAATGGACGGAGGTCGACGACGCGCTGCCGCTGCCGCTGGACTTTAACGACGCCATGATTCCGATGCTGCTGGCGATCTCGGATCTTGCGTCGGTCGACCGGGAAACGCTGCAGGTGGACGGGCTCGAAGCGGGTCGATACCAGCTTTTGATCGACGGAAAAACGATCGGCGATTTTTCCAGCGCAGAGCTGAAGAATGGAATCAACCTCGGTCTGATGAAGACGCCGATGGTCGAACAGGCGAGGGGGATCGACGGAACCGAAGAGGAGCGCGCGGTGCTCGACCGCGCGCGCTTCATTCTGGGCGCCGACGTGAAACCCAACGCCGGGTCGGCAGCCGCGGAGGCGCGGCTGTCGCAGGCCGCGGACGAGCTCGCCGCCACAGCGCGGAGCGATGCCCAGGCGAAGGCGCATGCGTTTGAGCTGCGGCGGGAGTGAGCTCTGGAAGCGGGTGAGGAATCGCGAAGGATGGGGAAACGTTTTCTCACTGATTCTGGGGCATTTGGCACAAATGGCGTGATCGACCTCTTCCAATCATGCGCAGAAAGGCGGAAACTGTGACCAACCCTCTTGACATTGTCGGTCTGAGCGAGTATTGTTTTGGGCAGTTTAGCAAACGTTTACCTGCTGCGAGGCATGAAACGCCAAACGATGCGCCGGATCGGCGCGATATGCCGAGCTCGAGTCACGATGTGCTTCCTCGCTTGAAGAGCAGACCTGTCCTGCCGGGGCGCTTTCATAATTGCGTGATCTTGTTTCAAGGGCCGTTGCAATGATCTGCAGTTCTTGTTTTGGAGGCTAAAGTCCCATGAAGTCCAATCCGATTTCCTGTCTTTGCGGTACAGCGATCGCCCTGGTTCTCTCGGCGGGATTATGGGTTGCGACTCCCGCCGCACACGCGCAGGCAACCACGGGCGAGATGCTCGGCCAGGTGACCGATCCTACCGGCGCGGTGATCAGCGGCGCGACCATTACGGCAACTGAAGAAGAAAGAGGCGTCGTCTTCACCGGCAAATCGGATGCATCCGGTGACTATACGGTGCTCAGCATGCCGCCGGGGATCTATTCCGTCACGGCGGCCGCGGCCGGATTTGCCGAAGAGAAGTACAGCCATGTCGTCCTGGCGATCGATCAGCACCAGGCATTGAACTTCAAGCTCAAAGTGGGCAATGTCGCCACCGCCGTCGAGGTCACTGAAGCTCCGCCCCTGCTCCAGACCGAAAGCGCGGAAGTCGGCACGGTCATCAGCGGCGACGCCATCGTCGACCTGCCGCTGGAGGGCCGCGATTTCTATGCGCTCACTTTGCTGGTGCCCGGAGTAACGACCGTAGGCGGAAGCATCAACAGCTTTGCGCTCTCGGTCAGCGGCCAGCGCGAGTTCGCCAATTCGATTCAACTGGATGGCATCGAGTCGACGACCAATCGCACCCAGGATGTTACCGTCGAGCCGAACGTGGACTCGGTGGAGGAGTTCAAGGTCACCACCAACTCCTATAACGCCGAGTTCGGCAACGCCGCAGGCGGGGTGATCGAAGTCCAGACCAAGGCCGGGACCAATGACATTCACGGCGACGCCTTCGAGTTCTTCCGGCCCAACTTTCTTACCGCGCGCGAGACTCTGCCCGGCGTCAGCGCGCCGCAGCCGGCGTCGGTGCTCAAGCAGCATAACTTCGGCGGAACGCTTGGCGGTCCCGTCAAGAAGGACAAGTCCTTTCTCTTCGGCGCCTACGAAGGAGTCCGCCAGAAGAACGCCTATGCGTATGTCGATTCCACGGTTCCATTCGGCCTGATCGGCTTCGAGTCCAACGGCGACGTGAGCTTCGCCAATCTTGTCGACCCCTGCGCGGGCATGCAATGCACAAGCGGAGGGAAGCCCTCGGGCCCGCCCGCCGGGACAATCGATCCGATCTTCGATCCCGTTGTCTCCGTGGAGGCTTATGGCGGCGCGGAAAAGCAATTTCCCGGCAATGTAATTCCGAAATCCCGCGTCAGCCCGGCGGGCCTTACCACGTTGCTCGACTTCTATCCCAAGCCCAACCTGGCGGGAATTGAAAACGGCTGGTTTCGCAACTATGCGGTCTTTTCGCCGACCAACGACAACTCGGATAAAGTCGACGCGCGCTTCGACCAGGTCATCACCAGCAAGGATCGTCTCTACGCCGTCTATCACTGGTCGGGAGAGAATTCTCTCGTTACCGATCCTTACTGGGGCCACACGATCGTTCAAGGCGCCGGCGACGCCGACCAGGCGAACAAGGAGGACGACGGCGCGCAGTCCATCTCGGTTACCTATGACCGCATCTTCAGCCCCACCGCGCTGGACGAATTCCGCTTCGGGTTCATGAATTACTACGAGGACCTCTACAGTCTTCTCGACGGCACCGACTACTCGACGAAGTTCGGCGTGGGCAACGTGGCTGTCAATGGATACCCGGCTACGATTGCCTATCCGCAGATTTACATGGCGGACGGCTACCTGGCGGGCGGTTCCACTTACAAGCCCTATCACGTGAAAGACCAGAATTATCAGTTTACCGATGCTTTCACGTGGAGCCGGCTGGCCGGGCATGAGATGAAGTTCGGAGCGGATCTGCGTCTGTTGAATTCCCACCCGAATTTCTCGCTCTTCCCCACCGGCTTCGATTACTTCGACAGCTTCGGCTATGCCGAAACCTCCAACTTCTATTACACCTACATTCCGGGAGCTTATAACTGGGCCGGCGGTTCGGATCTGGCCGACCTTGTCCTCGGTCTCCCGACCGACGTCTACATCGGTCTGCAGTTAACCACGCCGCATACCCAGAGCTGGAACCTCGATTTTTATGCGCAGGACTCGTGGAAGATCACTCCGACCCTGACTCTTAACTATGGCCTGAGGTATGAGTTTCAGGATCCATGGGTCGAGGCGAACAACGATATGTCGAACTACGATCTCGCCAGCGGGAACATTCTGCTGGCGGGGCGCGCCGGGGCGTCGCGCGGGCTTGTAAACGCCCGGCGGGACGACTTTTCTCCGCGTTTTGGATTAGCCAAGACTCTCGACCCGAAGACGGTACTCCGTGCCGGGTTCGCGATCTTCTACTCGCCGGAAAACGACGGCCGCGAAGACATTCTCACGCAGAATTATCCGTTTGCGCGGCAGGCCGCGTATACCGATTGGGTCTACAACGGTCCGGCAGCCGCTCCGCCTGCGTCGCCGTGGGAATATGTGCTCGACACGGGAGTCCCGCGCAGCACGGCGATCGACATTCCCGCATCGGACGTGATTGTTCCCTCCACCATTCAAGGTGGAAGCCTCGAAACCACTTACTCGATCAACCCTGCCCTGAAAACGGGTACAACCGGGTCGTTCAACCTCACCGGCGAGCGGCAGCTTACGCGAACCATTTCGCTGGAAGCGGGCTACGTGGGTTCGATTTCAAAGCATCTTTCCTACGAGGTCGGCGACATCAACAACATTCCAACCGGAACCTCGACGACTTCCGACGGGCTGATCACGAAGTACCTCGGGAAGATTCAATACCTGAGCGACGCCGGCCTGAGCAACTTCAGCGCGATGGAGGTAAAACTCAAGGAGCAGATGTCGAAGAATACCGGTTTCCTGATGAGTTACACCTGGTCGCACAGCCTGGATAACGGTCCTGCGCCGTTCAACCTGGGCCACATTAACAATGACCAGCCGCAGAATCCTTATGATCTGCAGGCGGAATACGCTTCTTCCGATACGGACCTGCGCCATAACTTCGTCTTCAGCGGCGTGCAGAAGCTGCCCTTCGGCAAAGGGCAGCGCTGGGGCTCGAACTGGAAGCCGGTTACGAACGCCATTCTCGGCGGATGGCGTTACAGCCCGATTGCCACGCTGCATTCCGGCAGCCCGGTGAATGTTGTATCCGGCGTCGATCCCAATTCAGCCGAAGCCGGCTTGCGGCCGAATGTGAAGGGAAATCCCAACCTGGTCGCCGGCCATAGAACGATCTACCAGTGGTTCAACACAGCAGCGTTTTCGCTGACCACCGCAACCAAAACCGTTCCCTTTCCCGAGGGCGACGCCGGCCGCAATCTGGTTGTCGGACCGGGCTGGGCGAATCTTGATTCTTCGCTCGCCAAGGACTTCGACGTCGAAGGCAAGCTGACGATCGATATCCGCGCCGAAGCATTCAACACCTTCAATACGGTGCACTACGCAAATCCGGATGGCGATTTCAATTCCGGCACTTTCGGCCAGATCACCAGCGTTGTGGGGAGCACCAACCGCGTGGCGCAGCTTGCGGCGAAGTTCATCTTCTAAGCGAAACCGCCGGAGTTACGATTGCCGGAGGCGGTGCTGAAGGACCGCCTCCGGTTTTTTCCGATGATGGCATCTCCCTGGAGCAATTCCCCACTTTGGCTCATGGTTGCGAATCGTGTCTTGCGTGCTTCCCCGCGGTCTTTCGCCCGATGCGCGGCCGGGATCCTGTTACTCGTTTTCGGGAAGGGCGTTTCCATGGCGGGGCAAAGCGCGGCAGTCGCGCCGGGCCGATCGTATTTCATCGATTGCTCGGCTACGGCGGCCGGAGACGGATCGAAGGAGCATCCCTGGAGCAGCCTCGCGAATGCGCAGGCGCATGCGTTTGTCGCCGGAGATCGCATCGCGCTGAAACGAGGCACCGAGTGCCTTGGGAGCTTTGCGCCGCGGGGTTCTGGCGATGCCTCGAATGCGATTCGACTGACGGCGTATGGCGACGGCCCGCGCCCGCGGATTGTGGCGTCGGCGAAGGACCGGCAGGCGCTGCTGCTCTTCAATCAGGAATACTGGCAGGCGGATTCGCTCGATCTTTCCGGCTCATCGATGTACGGCGTCTTTGTGAGCGGCGACAAAGGCACGCTGCACCATATCGTTCTCAAGAACCTCCTGGTTCACGACGTCCAGGGCGGCGCGATGAAGAGCAAGGACAATGGCCTCGTAGTGGTTGGCCCGAGCAGCCCGAACGTGTTTTTCGATGACCTTCTGGTCGATGGCGTGGTGGCTGCGCACTCCAACCAGTGGGCCGGCATTCTCATCGGCGGCGGAAACTTCGGTTATGCGCCGGATGCGCCACTGAACCGTCACGTCGTGGTGCGCAACTCCAGCGTGCAGGACGTGTACGGGGACGGAATCATTCTCTTTCGCGATGCCGACGGGCTGATTGAAAACAGCACCGCATTCGAAACCGGGATGCAGCCCACGCAGACGATCGGCACGCCGAACGCCATCTGGACCTGGACCTGCACCGACTGCGTGGTGCGCGACAACGAAGCGTATCTCACCGACAGCCCCGGAGTGGACGGCGGGGCCTACGACATCGACTGGGACGACACGCGCAACACGGTGGAGCGGAATTACGCACACGATACGCAGGGATACTGCGTGGCGGTCTTCGGCGCCGGATTTGTGACCAGCCAGAGCGTGGTGCGCGACAACCTGTGCATTGCCAACGGCCTGAGCCCGCGACTGGCGGCGCTGCAGGGAGCGGTCTGTCTGCGGACGTGGAATGACGGGCTGATCGAGGGCCTCAGGATCGAGCACAACACGATCTTTTTCGATCCGCCGGTGGCGGCGGCCGCGGCAGTCGTGAACGAAGCGGCAACCCGCGGCGGGCCGATCGGGTTCAGCGGCAATCTGATTGTGTCATCCGCGCCGCTGTTGTATCGCAGCAACGCGCAGTTTGGGCCGTCGGCGAACACGTATCGCTACACGGGAACAGGCGCGGCGAAGTTCACGCTCGGCGAGCGCCGCGATGCGACGCTGGGAGAGTTGCAAGCGGCGGGGATCGAGCAAGGGAGCACGCTGGATCATGCGAGTGCGGCGAGCCACGATGCGATGTCGCTGCGCCTGGACGCGACCGTCGATCTTGCGCTCGATGCCGATGGATTGCTCGCGCCGGCGGCACGCGCGCAGTTGATGGTGCTGCGCAGTCTCGCGGCGCAGTACGGGCCCGCGGCGCTGGCGGTAACGGTCCATCTGCGTCCGGCGGCAAGTTCGACGAACGATGAAGCGACGGAAGAGCGGAATGCGCTGGGCGATCTCGACGCCAGGCCGATTCGTTTCGAGCGCGACGGAAAGCCGGGCGCGGGGATTCGCCTGGTGGGGTCCGACGACCGTCTGCTCGACGAATGGCACGGATTCCAGAATGCGGCCACGCTGGGCGGCGCGGTGCGCGCGTGGCTCGGCGCGCCGCGATTTGCACAGGAGCTACACTAAGAACATGGCGGGGATTTCACGCAGACGCTTTCTTCAGGCCGGGTCAGCAGCGGCCCTTGCGGGCAGCCGGCTCCGGAATCGAAAGGCATGGGGCGATGAAGCGCGATCGGCACCGCCGCTCGAGGAGTTCGAATACGGCGATGTGCTGATTTCGAGTGAAGCGCACGAAGCGCAGCGGATGAACACGCACTCGGTGCTGATGGCGCTCGACGAAGACAGTTTGCTGAAGCCGTTCCGGCAGATGTCGGGCATGCCGGCGCCGGGCGCGGACCTGGGGGGATGGTACACCTACAATCCCGACTACGACTATCGGAAGGGCTTCGACGAGGGGTTCGCTCCGGGGTGCACCTTCGGACAGTGGGTTTCAGCGCTGGCGCGCGATTACGCGATTACCGGCGAAGCAGCGACACGCGAGAAGGTGCTGCGGCTGAACCGGCTGTATGCGCAGACGATTACGGCGGATTTCTACATCAAGAACCGGTTTCCGGCGTACAGCTTCGACAAGCTTCTGCTGGGGCTGATCGATTCGCATGACCATGTGAAAGATCCGGACGCGCTGGCGATTCTCGAAAAGACCACGGACACCGCGCTGCCGCATCTGCCGGGACACGCGGTGGAACACGATCACCCGTGGCGCAAGGACAAGGATCCGGACGATCTCGAGTGGAACTGGGACGAATCGTACACGATGCCGGAGAATCTGTTTCTGGCTTACAAGCGCGGCGCGGGGCGGCGCTATTACGACATCGCGATGCAATATCTCGACGACGCGACGTGGTTCGATCCGCTTTCGCGGAATGAGAACGTGCTGGCCGACCGGCACGCGTACAGCTATGTGAATTCGCTGAGCTCGGCGATAATGGCCTACATGACAGCGGGCGACGAGAAGCATCTGCGTGCGGCACGCAACGGCTTTGCCATGCTGCTCGCGCAGAGCTACGCGACGGGCGGCTGGGGCCCGGATGAACAACTGCGCGCGCCGGAGAGCGACGATCTCTTCCAGAGCCTCAAGAACACCCATCACACGTTCGAGACGCCTTGCGGCTCGTATGCGCATTTCAAGATCACGCGTTATCTGCTGCGCGTGACGCGCGATGCGCGCTACGGCGACAGCATGGAGCGTACCATGTACAACACCGTGCTGGGCGCGCTGCCCTTGCAGGAAAACGGGAAGAACTTCTACTACTCCGACTACAACTACGACGCCCAGCGCGTCTACAAGGAGGCGCGCTGGGCGTGCTGCTCGGGCACGCTGCCGCAGGTGGCCGCGGATTACCGCATCAACACGTACTTTCGCGGGCCGCAATCGGTCTATGCGAATCTCTATATTCCTTCCACGCTGCGATGGAACGGGAACGGCGCGGCGCTCGAGCTGACGCAGGAGGGCGAATACCCGTATGAAGATCGCGTCTCGTTCACGATGACGGCATCGCAGCCGGCGGAGTTCGCGCTGAACTTCCGCATTCCGGCGTGGGCCGAGGGAGCCGAAGTTTTTTTGAACGGCACGCGGCAGAAGGGACTTGCCGTGCCGGGGCAGTTTGCGGAGTTGCGGCGCCAATGGCGCAACGGCGACCGCATCGAGCTGGAACTGCCGTTGAAGATGCGCCTGGAGCCAATCGATACGCGCCACGCCGATACGGTGGCGCTGGTGCGCGGGCCGCTGGTGCTGATGGCGGTGAAAGAAAGCCGGTCCGCGGCGCTGCCGAAGATTTCGCGCGAGCAGTTGCTGGCCGCGCGGCGCGTGAGCGAGCGCGAGTGGCAGGCGAGCGCAGCCAACGTGCCGGTCACGCTGCTGCCGTTCCCCTGGCTCGGTTCGCGGCCCTATACAACCTACGTGAATGTTGGCTGAACCATGGCGGTGGACCGAAAGTTGTAGCCGGGATTGTGAACTTCGTCATACCAACAGGGATCGTTCTCCATTGAAAATGTTTCCTGGACAGTGCATTGCGACTGGCCGAATTCCGATCCCCGTTCGAACAGGAATTCAACCGTGAAGCTGAGAACCGCGAGCCCGCGCCCGGCGGTCGCCATGCTCCTTGTGGCGGCGGGCTCGGTGGTGCTGTTCACGATCGCGGCCGGGCGTCTCGTGTACGTCAACATGCAGCAGCTCATCTCGGCTTCGAGCTGGGTGCAACATACGCAGGAAGTGCTCGGCGCCCTGCAGCGCGCATCGCTGCTGGTGGAGCGCGTGGAGTACAACGGCCGCCTTTATCTGCTCACCGGAGACGAGGATCAGCTCAACGGCGCGCGCACAAGCGCCAACCGGCTCCGCACTTCGGTGGCGCACCTCGAGGCGCTGGTGGCGGACAATCCCGCACAGATGAGAAGTCTTCATGGCCTGGGAAGCGAGGCGGAGCAGCTCAACCAGGCCGTTGCCGGCTTTGACCGGCGCGGGCCGGTGCCGATGAAGGAGATCCAGGCCTGCCAGCAGACGATCAACCTCATGATCGATCAGGAGCAGTCGCTGCTGACGGAGCGGAGCCTTGGGTCGCAGAGAAGATCGTTCGCCTCGATCGCCAGCGGGATCGGATTCGCCAGCCTGTTGCTGCTGATCGTAATGGTGCTGTTCGGCGTTCTGTTGCGCGACGCGGTGCGCCAGGAGCGGCTTGGCCGGCAGATGGCGTCGACCAACGAGCAAATGTCCAGGACGGTTGAGACGCTGGAATGTCGCGCGACGGAATCGGCGCTGCTGACGGCGGCGCGCGACGAGTTGCAGCTCTGCGTGGATGTCCGCCAGGTGTACGATGCGGCCGCAAACGGATTCTGGCGGCTGCTTCCCGGAACATCGGGTTGCCTGTTCATGATCAACCAATCGCGGCAGGTCGTCGAGATCGTCTCCTCGTGGGGCAGAATCGCCGTGCAGGACTTCAGTCCGCTCGAGTCCTGCTGCGGACTTCGTTCCGGCCAGGCACGCTGGCGGCAGCCCGGGGTTTCGGAGATCCACTGCTCGCATTTCACCGCCGATCCGCCGGAATGCTATTTATGCCGGCCCATCGTTGCCCAGGGAAACACGCTGGGCATTCTCTACGTCCAATGCGAAAACGATACCGTGGTCGAGTCGGTGCAGCAACGGATCGACGGGCTGAGACAGCTCGTGCAGATCACCGGCATGGCGATCGCCACGCTGAATCTGCGCGCCCGGCTCGAGCAACAGTCGATTCGCGATTCGCTGACCGGTTTGTATAACCGGAATTTCATGGAGATTTCGCTGGAGCGCGAATTGTCGCGCGCGGCAAGGCGAAACCAGACGCTGGCGGTGTTGATGCTCGACGTCGATCACTTCAAGCAGTTCAACGACACCTACGGTCATGCCGCGGGCGACGCGGTGCTGAAGGAGATTGCGAAGGTCTTCCATGACAACATCCGCGCCGAGGATATCGCCTGCCGCTACGGCGGCGAGGAGTTCACGATTCTGCTGCCGGACATTGCGGCGCGGGCGGCCTGCGAGCGGGCGGAGAGGATCCTTGAGGCGGTGGCCAAACTGAACGTTGCCCTGGACGCGCAGACCTGCAGCGGGCTCACGATCTCGATCGGAATCGCGCTCTATCCGAAGGATGGAGAGACCGCGGAGCAGTTGCTGCGGCGGGCCGACGAGGCCTTGTATCTCTCCAAGCGGACCGGAAGGAGTCGTTTTTCGATCGGTGAAGGCGAGCCGGTTGAGCCGCCAACCGCCGTGTCTTTCCGCAGCTTGTGAAAGCCGCACTCGCCCAGGCGAACGACAACGACATCGGAGGTCCGCGCACCTCGTCCCGAACCTCCACGCGCTAATCTAGGAGCGAGGAGCCAGGACACTCGCCGCATGTCGAACTACAAGTACGCAACCGTAGCCGTCCACGCCGGGCAGCATCCCGACCCGCTTACGGGCGCGGTGAACGTGCCCGTTTATCTTTCGTCGACGTTTGAGCTCACCGGCATCGGGACCGACCGCGGCTGGGATTACTCGCGCGCCGGCAATCCCACGCGCGACCGGCTGGAGACGGCGCTGGCGGCGCTCGAGGGCGGCATCTGCGGCCATGCGTTTTCGAGCGGCATGGCGGCGATCTATGGCCTCGTGGCGACGCTGCACGCCGGCGATCATCTCATCTGCTCGCATAACGTCTACGGCGGGACGGCGCGGCTGTTCAACACGATTGTCTGTCACTACGCCATCGATATCCAGTATGTCGATATGGCCGATCTCAACGCAGTCGAGGCGGCGATCCGGCCGAATACGAAGCTGATCCACGTGGAGACGCCGACCAACCCGCTGATGTCGCTCACCGACATTGTCGCGGTGTGCCGGATCGCGCATGCGCGCGGCATCGAAGTGAGCGTCGACAACACCTTCATGTCGCCGGTGCTGCAAAGCCCCATCGCTCTGGGCGCGGATATCGTGATGCACTCGACGACCAAGTTTCTCAACGGCCACTCCGACGGCCTCGGAGGCGCGCTGATCGGCACGCGGCCCGAACACAAGGAACGTTTCTCGCTGGTGCAGAAGGCCGCCGGCGGCATCCTGTCGCCGTTCGAGTGCTATCTCGTCTTGCGCGGCATTCGCACGCTGCCCTTGCGCATGAGACAGCACGAAGAAAACGGCCGCGCGGTGGCGGAGTTCCTTGCAACGCAGAAGAAACTGGCGCGCCTGGCGTATCCAGGGCTGAAAACGCATCCGCAGCACGAGCTGGCGGCCAGGCAGCAGAAGGGATTCGGCTCGATGATGAGCTTCGACCTGGGCTCGCGCGATGCGGCGGCGCGGTTCCTGGGCGCGATCAAGGTTTTCCTGCACGGGGAGTCGCTGGGCGGCGTGGAGTCGCTGGCGTCGCAGTCGGCTTCCAGCACCCATGCTTCGCTGACGGACGAAGAGCGCGAGGCGATCGGGATCACTCCGGGGCTGGTGCGTCTTTCGGTAGGCATCGAAGACAAGGGAGATCTGATTGCCGATCTGGAGCAGGCGCTGGAGGCGGTGTGACGGCCAGGTTCGATCGCAGTTTCGATCGCCGGATTGTCCGCGTCACGTATTCCAAGGCAATGGACAGGGTGCGCATCATCTTCGACGACCGGACAATTTATGTGATTCCGCGTCGGCTGCTTGAAGGGCTTGAGAATGCCGCGGCGCGCGAGCTGGCCTGCATCGAGATTCTCGATGACGGTCCTGCGATTTGTTGGCCATTGCTCGATGTGAAGCACAAAGTGCCGAACCTGCTGAACGGAACCTACGGCGGCAAGCGCTGGATGGCTTCTCTCGAGAGCATGCCTCGGGCCATCCCGGGCCAGCCAATGTACGGCTCGCGGCGAAGGAAAGCTGAGATGAGCAGGCGATATTTCGATGACCGGTACGTGGTGAGGGCCAACCGGCAGACGGTTGCGCGGCTTCCAAATCGCCGAACCGCAAACCAGTAGGCCGATTGGTGCTTGTCGGAAGATCGTGGCGGCGCCGAAGCTCAATGCCCCATGCGCGCCGGCCCCAGCCTGGCGGGCTTGCGCATGAGGAACGGCAGCGGAATCAGGATGGTGGTGATCGCTACCATGATCCAGATCACGTCGACATAAGCCAGCAGCCGTGCCTGCACCTGCGCCATCGAGTAGATCTGCGCGCCGGCGCGATAAAAAGCATCGGGAGGAGCGCCGAAGCCGCGGCGCATCCACGCGCCGGCCAGCGAATTGCGCATGGCCTCGAATGGGCCATTGCCGCTGACGGTGTGCGCCGAGAGCATGGCCAGATGCTTCTGGCTCAGGCGCGCGAGCAGTGTGGAGACAAAGCTGATTCCCACGCTGCCGCCCAGGTTGCGCGACAGCGCCGTCATGCCGCTCACCTCGTTGTTCTTGTACTGCGGAATGCCCGCATAGCACAGCGTGTTGATGGGGATGAACAAAAACGGCAGGCCGATGACGATGACGGCGCGCCAGCTTACGGCGGTGCCGAAGCTGATGCCCTGATCGAGGTTGGTCATGCGCCACAGGCCGAACGTTGTGATCAGGAAGCCGATGGCGACGAGCAATCGCGGATCGAATCTGGGCACAATGACGCCGGCGACGGGAAAAAGAAGCATGAGGACCACGCCGCCGGTGGAGATGGCCTCGCCGGCCTGGCGCGCGGAGTAGCCCATGATCTCCTGCAGGTAGAGCGGGATGAGCACGGTGCTCGAATAGAGCGCGACTCCCACCATGAACATGACCAGTTGCGTCATGCCCACGTTGCGCTGCGCATAGAGGCGCAGATCGAGGATGGGGTGCTCGACGTGAAACTCGCGCCAAAGAAAGATCGCCATGCCGATGGATGCGGTGACGGCGCAGCCAATAATGAAGCGCGAGCCGAACCAGTCGTCTTCCTGGCCCTTGTCGAGCATGGTTTGCAGCGCGCCGATCGTGACGACGAGCAGGCCGAGGCCCCAGTAGTCGACGCTCTCGCGGCGCTCGCGAATCTCGGCCAGATAGGGCGGGTCCTCGACGAGCCGGTTGGTGAGAAACAGCGAAAGAATGCCCACGGGAATATTGAGAAAGAAAATCCAGCGCCAGCTATAGTT
>JASHQQ010000157.1 GCA_030039035.1 Acidobacteriaceae bacterium
GTCGCCGCATCGATCCGCGCGGACGCGCCGACGCTGCCGGTTTCGCTCACCTGGAGCGCGATCCGGGCCGGATCGGCTCCCGGAGAGAGAACGAAATCGTATTCCAACTGCTTCCGGTTGCCGTAAAAGACCAGGTCCACGCCCGGAAGGACTGCCCTGTAGCGCACCTTGGCGTAGGTTGGCACGCCCGCCTGCCATTTCGAGGGGTCGTTGCCGATAAAGTAGCTCACCCTCTCCGGCAGCGCGTCCTCGCCCGCCGGATTGGCGCCCTCGACTCCGGCTCGCTGGTCCGTCGAGTGTCCGGCCAGCCGGATGTGAACCAGATCCGGCGCCTGTCTGCTCGGCTCCACGCAGGGCACCGGCTTCACCCCGGCCCGATTCTTCTCCGCTGGGCAATCGGCCGGCCCTCGCAGCGCCACCACCGCCTCGGAATCCGTGAGCAGCAGCGAGTAGCCCGACCCGTGCGCCACAAAACGGACGCCGGCGTCCGCCTGACCGCGATTGGGCTCGAAGACCAGCGGCCGCAGGCCGTATCGAATGGGAGCAGGAATGCCGCCCCCTTGGGGTTGGCCTGCGCCCGAGGCCTTGGGCTGCTGGCCCGTTGCGGTCAGGCAGGCCGCAAAAGCAACGATGACAGCGATTCCAGGCAGAAGATCCGGAAACCGGCCGGACCGCGCCCTCGAGACTGACATAACCCCTCCGTGAACAGGCGATCTCGGGAAAGGAAGCCAGCGTTCGGCAGATGAAGGAACCGCAAGAAGGACATTTTGTAAGACGTGGTTTTGTTGGAACAGGATTACACGGCGGGCGCATTCAAGCCTTTATTTTTGAGACCTTCCCGCCCGTTCGAACGTCCAACGTGGTAGCGCAAATCTTCCGCCTTTCTTCATTCGGGGTGTTTTTCAGATACCCGATGTCATCCAGCCAGGGAAATCCGCGGCGTCCGGCCCCGGGACGCACGGGGCACGTCGGCATCCACGCGCCGGCTGAAATCAACGCCCGGAGTGCCGGCGATCACGGAACCCGGCAGGCGGAAATTGCGTACACTGGATACGGAGATACCCCCGGAGCACTCTTCGCGTATGAAAAAGATACTCATTACCTCGCTTGTCGTTCTGGTTGCCGCGGGCCTCGTGACGTTCATGTACTTTCATTCGGCGGCGGGCTACACCAAGGTCCTGACCGGGAAGGTGGTCAAGCAGGACCTGACGACGATCATCAGCGGCACGGGCCAGATCAAGCCCAAGACCTACATGAACGTGGGCGCAACGTCGTTTGGGCGCATCACTCACTTCTACGTGAAAGAGGGCGATCACGTACAAAAGGGCCAGACTCTTGCCACCATTGAGAACGTGCAGCAGGAGTCGAGCGTGAACGGCCAGGAAGCGGCCATTGCCGCGGCCAAGACCGACATCGCCTCCTATATCGCCGCGGAAAAGACCGCGGAGGCCAATGTGGAGCACGCCAAGGCCGATCTCGAGCAGAAGAAGCTGGACTGGGACCGCGCGCAGGGCCTGTACAAGGACGGCATCATGGCCAAGCAGGATTTTGACGCCAAGAAGGCCGCCTACGATACCGACGTGGCTTCGCTCGACCAGGCGATTGCCGGACTCAATCAGGCCAAGGCGCAGACCGACTCGGCGCGCGGCCACTTGCAGACGCAGGTGGCGAACCTGCGCGCCGACCAGGACCTGCTGAGCAAGACCATCGCCACGGCGCCCTTCGACGGCATCGTAACCAACGAGCCGATTCGCGAGGGCGAAACCGTGGTGGAAGGCATCCAGAACGCCGAGGGATCGACATTGATGACCCTGGCCGATATGAGCGTGATCACCGCCGAGGTGAAGGTGGATGAAACGGATATCGTGAACGTGCAGGTCGGTCAACCGGCCGATGTCACCGTCGACGCCATTCCCAACAAGGTTTTCAAAGGACATGTGACTCTGGTCGGCGACCAGGCCTTGCTGCGCTCCACCGGCGTGGCCACATCGCAATCGACCACGGGGACCGAGGAGGCCAAGGACTTCAAGGTCGTGGTCACGCTGGACAGCCCGTCGAACGAGCTGCGTCCGGGTCTTTCGGCGACCGCCAAGATCACTACCGCGCACAAGAGCAATGTCTTGTCGCTGCCCATCCAGGCCCTGACCATGTACAACCCCGACATGGACAAGCAGAAGGGGCAGGGCGGGGTGCAGGCGGCTACGATTACGCCGTCGACCCCGGGAAGCAAGGACGAACAGGGCGTCTTTGTCGTCAACAAGGATGCGCAGGGCAAGCTGCGCGCGCGATTCGTGCCCGTGTCCACCGGCATCACCGGAGCCACCAACATCGAGGTGCTTTCGGGGCTGAAGGATGGTGACGAAATCGTGACCGGTCCGTACAAGACCCTGCGCGCCCTGAAGAACGGCGCCCTGGTCAAGCGCGATACCTCCCTGGCGCTGACGACGACAACGAGCAACACCGGTTCATAAGCAAGCGCGGTGCGGCGCCGGCATCGCCCGACGGAGGGAATTCGCGCGACTTGCGCCTCAGCCTTCTGCGGGAAAGAGCGTGAAAGAACATGAGGTCCGGATGGCTCTCGACAGCATCAGCAGCGAAGAAACAGTGCGCCAGGCTGCGCCGCCCAATGGTCATGTGATCGTCGTCGAAGACCTGTGGCGCACCTACGACATGGGTTCGGAGCAGCAGGTGCAGGCTCTGCGCGGCATCTCGCTCAGCATCCGGCACAACGAGTACGTCGCCATCATGGGCCCTTCGGGCTCGGGCAAATCCACGCTGATGAACCTGATCGGCTGCCTCGATACGCCTTCCAAAGGCCGCTACTGGCTCAACGGCCAGCTTGTGAGCGAGCTCGACGACGACGAGCTGGCGCGCATCCGCAACAAGGAGATCGGCTTCGTCTTCCAGACCTTCAACCTGCTGGCCCGCGCCACGTCGCTGCACAACGTCGAGCTGCCGCTGATTTACAACGGCACCCCCTCGGCCGAGCGCATCGCGCGCGCCAAGCAGGCCCTCACCGACGTGGGGCTCGAGTCGCGCATGAGCCACAAGCCCAACGAGCTCTCCGGCGGCCAGCGCCAGCGCGTCGCCATCGCACGGGCGCTGGTCAACCGGCCGTCGATTATTCTCGCCGACGAGCCGACCGGCAATCTCGACTCCAAGACCGGCAACGAGATCATGGCGCTCTTCGACCAGCTCCACGCGCAAGGCAACACTATCGTCCTGGTCACGCACGAAGCGGATATCGCCGAGTACGCGCATCGCGTGGTGTATCTGCGCGACGGCCAGATCGCCTCCGATGAGCCGTCGAAGCGATTCCGGGGTCAGGCGGGATTCGAACGGCGGGATTGAGCGTCGCCGGGAAGCAAGGGACACGAGAGAGGAAGCGGCAGTCAGCCGCCGAAGCAGAAGGGCCGCCTGTTTCAGGCGGCCCTTGTTGCTTCTCCACCAAAAAGCTGTTTCGACGCGTTATGGCCTGAAGTCGATTTTCAGAAAGGTGCCGGCCAGTTCGTTGGTGCCGATCCCCTGACCTACGGTGACGAACAACTCGTTGGCCGCACCATTGGCCGTGCTTCCGCCGCCGAAGGCGATTCCCCAAAGGTTGTTGAGGACAATCTTCCTCCCTTGCCGGTCCCTGATAGTGCCGACAAACCTCCCGGTGACCGGATCGAAGGCGTTGATGGTGCCGCGCACGGAGTTGTTCGAGATCAGCAGGGTATTGCTCAGGGGGCCAAAATTGGGGGGAGCGACGGCCACACCCCAGGCCTGGTTGAGCGGCCATCCCTGAATCAGCGTCTTCACGAAGGTGCCGTCCTCCTTGAAGACATCGACGTAGCCTCCGGCGCCGATGTTGGGTACGGCATAGGTGACATAAACCAGGCCGCTGATGTCCTGGATGCCGAAGACCGAGAAGGTCGATGGGATGTTCGGATCGCCGAACGATTTCACCAGCGTGAAGGTGCCGTCGAACATATCCACGTGATTATTGGTGTTGTCGGCCGCGTAGAGGTAGTTTCCCGACGGATAGCTGGTGATGGCCAGGCCCGTGTACATGGCCTTGTTGGCCGAGTTGTCGACCGCGATGATCGACTGGTTCTTGTTCACTCCCGGCGCCCATGCGCTGATGGTGCCATCCAGCGTGGCAAAGATGAATGGCGCGGACGAGCCTTGAATCTGGAAATCCGTCGATGAACCGTTGTACACGACTCCGGTCGGCGTACCCGGGCCGTTGAGACCTGTCGGCGAGGCCGGCCCGTTTCCGGCCGTGGGAATCAGGACCCTGAGTGCCTCCTGTGTTCCGTTGGCCTCATAGAGGGTCGACCAGCCGGTGTCGTTATCGCTGACCCACCAGGGGCTCGTGGCGCTTCGGGCCAATCCCCAGGCATTGGCCAGCAGTGGATCGATCGTCGGGGCCTGGCCGAGTTGATTGGAGACCAGGTTTATGGGTTGATACTGTGCTTCGGCCGGGGCTGAAAGCATGAGAAGAGCCGCGCCGAGACAAGCGGCGGATGCCGTCCTGCAAAGCTGCATAACACATTCCTCCTACTGAATTCAGGCACAGAGGAAGCGCCGAACCATTGGGTGCGAGTACCGGGCAAGCACCTTCTCCGGCCGTTCCTGGCTTGTGGTCGTGGGACCCGTTCTTCGCTCGTGATCGTAGAGCTGTTCCTGGCTTGTGATCGAAGACCCGTTCCTGACTTGCGAAGGCAGATTCGTATCTGGCTTGTTATCGAAGACCCGTTTTCGGCTTGCGATGGAAGGTTCGTTCCTGGCTTGTGATAGTAGGCCCGTTCTTCGCCTGTGATCGTAGGCCAGGTCGCGAGCCGGAGTTGTCACCGGCTTGTCACCGCTTTGTAAAATCCGCGGCCGGCGCACCGGAATCGGCAGCATCCGGTTCCGGCTGTTCTTCGGGAATTCCTGGAGGTGCGGGAACGGGCACATCGACGCAGAGACCGCTGGATTGCACGTAGCCGGCAGAGGACAGAGAGTCGCCGGAAGCGTCATTCGCGATTGTGCATGAGCGTCTGACCGATTGCCGCTCTGATGGCGCCGACCCGTTCCGCGAGGCTCCCCGGTTCGATCGGGAACAGTTCGAAGCCGTAGCTCCGGTAAATCTGCTCGTGGAGCTTCTCGAAGCGCACGGTCTCCTCAAAGCTGATTCGCCGCGCCTCGGTGGGTGTAATGAAACCAAGGTTGCGAACGAAGAAGACCTGTTTCTGGTAGATGGCGCCTTTTTTCAGGCGCTCCAGCTCGCCTTCCAGAAACGGCGAAAAGGAATACCCCAGCCAGGTGGCCAGCGCCGCGGTGCAAACCGCGCAACGGTCGTGAAACTGTACTTCGTCGGGCTGGCGCGACGCCCGAATCTGGCGGTCTCGTTGCAGACTGGCGACCGCATCGATGAACGAGGGCTCCGTCCACGGTTCCGCAATTCCTGCGGCTTGCGCGGCGGCGATGACGTCGGTGGCCGCCTCTTCGACGACACTGAACCCCTCAAGTTCCAGCCGGCGGACGATGGCTGTCTTTCCCGATCCGGGAGCGCCGGTCATGACAAACCTTCTCATGGGTTTCCCCGCCCGCGACTGCCGGTTCTGCGCCGGAAGCAGGATTCGTCTCTCATTTTCCATCCGGCAACTGCCAATCCGGGGCTGAATTCGTATTCGTTGCGGCCAACGTTGAGTTTCTTCTCATCGATTCTGCCGCCAGGCGTTGCCACAAGTTTCCCTTCATGTTTTTGCGGTCTCCGCCGATGAAGCCAATATTGTCTCCGGGTGTGGCCTGCCGGACGGCGGAGGTGTGCGAAAGTGTCAACGTTGCAGAACCCGATTCACTACCAGCCCCAGTCCGCGCTCCAAGGCCTTACCCTGGTCGAAAACGAATCCGCATCCGGCGTGGAGGTGGTCGGAGTGAGCGCCGCCTGGCGCAAGCTGCTGCTGCAGGCCGAGATGGCCGCGCCGCACATGCAGGTGGGCACGATTGAAGGCGAGCACGGATCGGGCAAGTACACGCTGGCCCGCTATCTCTTCAGCCGTTCTCCGCTTTCCGGCTCGCGCTTTCAGCGTCACGACGCGCGCGAATGGCTGGCCATGGATGCCGATCCGGCCTCGCTCTTCGGCATGACCTACCTGGACCGCGTCGACCTGCTCGCGCCTCCGGGGCAGGGCCTGCTTCTCGGCGTTCTCAAAGCCCTGCAGGATCGCCCGCCCGGCCGGGCGGTGCTCGTCGCCTCGGCACAATCCTCGCTCCGCCAGATGGCCGGCCAGGGCCTGCTGCTGCCCGATCTCGCCTTCCGGCTCACGGCTGTCCGCTTCGTCATTCCGCCTCTGCGCCAGCGCAAGGAAGACATTGCCGTGCTCGCCCAGGCCTTGCTCGGCCGCATCTGCGCCCGCTACCAGCAGCGCCCTGCCACGCTCGGCGCCGGCACGCTGGCCCGCCTCTTCGACCACTATTGGCCCGGCAATGTGCGCGAACTGGCTTCGGTGCTGGAGACATCGCTCCTCGAAGCGGTCAACGGCGTCATCCGCCCCGCCGACCTCGCCCTTCCCACCGGCAACGAAGCGCCTTTTCCGCCGCAGCCCGCCACGCAGACTGGCGACCTTTCCCTCGATGCGACCATTCGCCATCACGTCCGCTATGTGCTCGACCTGAACCACGGCAACAAGCTCCGCGCCGCGCGCCAGCTCTGCATCAGCCGGTCGACGCTGTACCGGATCCTCGGAAACGAGAGCGTGTTCGCCCGGTAGCGCGTTCGCCTTGCAGGACCCGCAAATCCAGGCCCGCTTCCGCGGATGCTACGGCAAAACCAGAGAAGGTATGGCCTGTTTTCTGTCTTGCAGGGTCGCCGCTCCCAGGGGTCGCGGCGACTTGATTGCCTTGGCTTCATTACACAGCATCTCTGGTTTTGCTATAGACTTGATTCGAAATCAGCGGAAATCAATGACCCGCGCTTGCATTCACGGAACGCTTTTCTCCGGTTTTGTCCTTGCTGTTTTCGCGCTGATCGTTGCGCCCCTTGCCGCTGCCGCGCTGTCCGGACCGCTGGTTTCGCCGTGGGATGCGCGGCCGGTCTACCCCACGCAGTCCACGTATCCGTGCGCCCCGTCGCCGGCCGTCGCACCCGATCTCCTGGTGACCCGGGGGCTGGGCAAAAGCGGCCTTTCGCCCGCAGTGAAAGACGCCGTTTACCCGGAGTCCGACGCCTCGCTGCACGACCTTGTCGAGCGCAGTGTCGACGCCGCTGATGATTATCGGCATACCGGCAGCCAGGATGCCGCGCGCTGCGTCATCGGTCTGCTGGCTCACGCTGCCGCCGACCACGCCATGGCCGGCTACATGGCCACGGGCGATGCCTCGCAGGAGCAGAACATGGCGCTGCGCCCGGTGGCGATTGCCTATCTCAAGGTACGCAATTCCGGTGTTGCCGACGGGCGCGAGACAGCCCTCATCAGCGCGTGGCTTGAAGACATCGCCCGCCAGGAGCGCGCACGCATCGAGTCCGGACCCTGCGGGCAGAACATCTGCGTCGCGCACGGTCATCATGGAATCTCCGTTGTCATGGCGGCCGCCGCGGTAGCCATTGCCGCAGACGATCGCCGGCTCTTCAAATGGTCGATCGGGCAATACCGGTTTGCCATTCGGCAGATCGACGGCCGCGGCATGCTGCACTACGACACCCATGGCCAATACGCCCTCAAATTCAACCTGGTAAGCGCTGCCTGCCTCGTCCAGATCGCCGAGTTCGCCGCGGCCAACGGTGTCGACATCTATAGCGAAGATCACGGACGCATTCATCTTCTTGTCCACACCGTCTCGCGCGGGCTGATCGACCCGGGTCCATATTCCGCGGCGACGGGCGCAAAACAGCGCCTTCCGGCGACGATCGAGCCGTGGGAAGTCACCTGGGCGTCGAGCTACAATCGCCGTTTTCCCGATCAAGTGCTGACGGGATTGCTCCAGGAAGCGCATTCGGAAGGCGATGACATGTGGGGCGGCGACCCCGCCGCCGGGCCTCTTGCAGGAGTCGCGAAGTGAAGCGCTGTGTCAGGCCTTGTTCCCTTGCTCCCACGGTGGACGCCGGACGCTGGACCCTGGCGCTTACTCCGCGGCTATCCTCATCGAGATATTCGCGGCCCTGGCCGAGTGCGTGAGCGCGCCGACGCTGATGAACTCGACGCCGGTTTCCGCGTAGGCGCGAATGTTTTCGAGGACGATTCCGCCCGAGGCTTCGGTGGGAATCCAGCGCGTCTCCTGCTTGATTCGTTCGATGGAAGCCTTCACCTGCGCCGGAGTCATGTTGTCGAGCAGGATGGCCTCGGCGCCGTGCCCGAGCGCTTCCTCGAGCTCGCGCGCGTTGCGCACCTCCACCTGCACGCGCTGGCCGGCCTTGCGCTTTTGGAGGGCGCGCGTGAGCACCGCGGGGATGCCGCCACCGAGCGCGATGTGGTTGTTCTTGATCAGGATTCCCGAGGCGAGGTCGAGCCGGTGATTGGTGCCGCCGCCGCAGAGCACGGCGTATTTCTCAAGCGCGCGCAGGCCGGGGACGGTCTTGCGCGTGTCGAGCACGCGCGCCCTGGTGCCCTGGATGGCGTCGCAGTACTGGCGCGAGAGCGTGGCGATGCCGCTGAGGTGCTGCAGCAGGTTGAGGATGACACGCTCGCAGCTCAGAAGCACGCGAGCATTGTGGCGGATGACGGCGAGCACCTGGCCGGCCTTGACGCG
The DNA here is from genome assembly GCA_030039035.1 of Acidobacteriaceae bacterium. Taxonomy (GTDB): domain Bacteria; phylum Acidobacteriota; class Terriglobia; order Terriglobales; family Acidobacteriaceae; genus Telmatobacter. The sequence goes on from JASHQQ010000157.1 coordinate 8,716, forward strand.
CACGCCGTCGAAGATTTCCGGATGGCTGACGACCTCGAAGCGCGTCTGCGCCTGGGGACGGCGGTCGAGCCGGGCGAAGATCTCGAGAAAGCGCGGCACCGCGCCCAGCCCGGCCACCACCAACGGCTCGCGCGCAAGGATGGAAGCGGAGGCGCGCAGGTCGGGGTCGATGGTCAGGTTGGTGGTCGAGTCGCCGGCGGCCTGGTCTTCGACGAGGGCCTGCTCCAGCAAAACGTCGATGCGG
>JASHQQ010000158.1 GCA_030039035.1 Acidobacteriaceae bacterium
GGCCCATGCCGGCCTGGAGCTGTTGGCGCAGCGATTCGGCCTGACGGCGCAACTGCTCCGCGGCAGCCAGGGAGTCCTGCGCGAAGAGCTGCGCGGCTTCAGGATCGAGCTCGGCCATCTCCGGGCAATTCTGCCAGGGAAACGCGTCGTCCATATCCAGTTCGCCCTTGTGCTTTGAATCGACCTGGAGGGTGAGCGTTTGCTGTTTGCGGTCGCGCAGGATGGTCAATTGCACCGGCTTGCCCTGATTGGAGCGCAGAGCGCGTTCCCAGTCGGCGGCGGTGGAGATCGGATCCGTCCCGACTTTGAGAATGACGTCGAAAGCCTTAAGGCCGGCCGCGGCGGCTTCGCTCTTGTGCGTCACCTGCTTGACCATGAGCCCGCCGGAAACGCCCAGATAATCGGCCATCTGCGAAGTCAGCGGCTCGACCAGCGCGCCGACTTTCAGCGTGCTGCCGAAGATGGCAAAGGGCATGGCCGAGCCGGAGGGAACATTGCCGTTGCCGATCAGCGTGTTCCCGGGGCCAGCCGACGGAAAGACGTCTTCGGCCTTGCCGATGCGCGTCCAGAAGCCCTCGACGATCTTCTTGTGATCGCCCATCTGCGTGGCCAGCGTGAGGGTGTTGCCGTCGCGGCTCACCAGCAGGGAGACGTTGTGGCCCGGAGGAATCTCGCGCAGCATGCGCCGCAACTGCTCGGCGCCTTCCACCGGCTGACCGTTCAGCTCGAGGACCACGTCGTTGACCTTCAGCCCCATCGATCCGGCGGGCGCGTCGTGGTCGATCAACGTGATCACCGCGCCGCGAACTTCCTTGAGCTTGAGTTTGGCGGCCGATTCGGAATCGACGTCGCCCAGCAGGACGCCCAGATAGCCCTGGGGGCCGGAGGCGCCGAGCAGCGGGCTCGGTTCCTCAAGGACCTGGGCCATCCCGATGGCCTGCGAACGGACAGATTGCGGCATCAGCAAGGCTGCGACTGCGAACATTCCCAGCGCAACCATGCCTGGACGATGAAGTGCATTTGGCCTCAAAAGGTGCATCATGTGTTTTTCTCCCGCGGTTCCCATTTCCATCCGGCCCGCACTCTTTTCAGACGGCGCGGCGCCGGGAAAGTAAGACAGCTTTACTGAATCTCCGGTACGTGGCTCAGGACCTGTCGCGAAACGGTGCGGATGTGCGGATTCTGATCCGTATCGGCCACCGAGGTCAAGACCTGGCGCACGCTGGTGTCGGCTTCCACCGGCTCAAGAATATTGATCGCTTCGCCGCGGATCTGCGGATCGGAGTCGCTGAGCAGCGCCTGCAGCACCGAGTCGCGCACGCGCAGATCTTCCGCGACGTACGGTTCCAGTCCTTCCAGCGCTTTTTCGCGCACGCCGGCGTTGCGGTCGTAGCGCAGGGCCGCGATCAGTGCGTCGCGAATGCCTTCCGGCTTGCAACTGTGGCCGGCCCGGCACTCGGCCGCCATCAGCCCGATCGAGTCGTCGCGCACGCCGGCCGAAACCGAATCCTGCAGCGCCAGCATGAGGAGTTGCCGGATCGCCGGGTCGTCGAGCGAACCTTCGACCTGCTCCGGCACCAGCCGGTTGTAGCGGACGTCGACGATCTCGCTGTTGGGCCGGCGAACGATGCTGGAGATGCTGGCGATATCGGCCGCAGAGACGGTCGGCTGCGCCTGCGGCTGCCGGCTCTGGGCCGCGGCCTGGGACGATTCAAGGGCGCGCGCCGCGCGGCCCTGGGCAATCTCGAATCCGCCCAGCGCGCCCGCTCCAGTGCCGGCCAGCAACAGCAGGCAGGCGGCGACCGGCGCGTGCTGCAGGCCGGCGAAGTTGTTCACGATCCGCTGGCCCAGGCGTTCGTACCAGCGTCTGGCGGGCAGCGCATCCAGCGCTTCTTCCAGCCGCTGCCGCGAGCGCGCGATCAGGTTCGGGGTCGGCTCCGGCGCCGGGTGCAAGTCGGCAATCAGCTTCAGCGCCAGCAGCGCCTCGCGCTCCTTGTGGCAGTCGGGGCAGCCGGCCATGTGCCGCTCGAGCTCGTGCATCTGCTCGTCGGACAACTCGCCGTAGGCCGCCGTGACGATCCGTTCATGGGCGATTTCACAGTTCATCGCTACGTCCTTCCAGCCTCTGAAAAATACTTCAATCCGGCGATCGGTTGCCGGCTTCTATCGCGAATCCGCCAGGTGGTTCCTCAGTTTTTTTGTCGCCCTGAAAAGCGTGTTCTTGGCGGTTTCCTCCGTGGTATTCAACATCTCTCCGATGGTGCGCAGGCGTAGTCCCTGGTAGTGCTTCAGCTCGAAAACCATGCGCTCGCGCGGCGTGAGCTTGCCCAGCGCCTGCCGGATCCTCTGCCCCAGAACCTTGCGGTCCAGCTCCCTGGCCGGATTGGAAAACGACCGCTCGTCGGAGACCGAGGCCAGCACGTCGATCTCATCGCCCGACTGGTCCACGATCACCGCGTGGTCTTCGCGCCGCGTCTTTCTGCGCCGTAGCTGGTCGAGGCACAGATTCGTGACGATGCGATAAATCCACGTATAAAAGGAGCACTCGAAGCGGAAGTTGCCGATGTACCGGAAGGCCTTGAGAAAAGCTTCCTGGTAGATATCCTCCGCATCCTGCTCCGAACCGGTCAGATGCAGGGCCAGGCGCAGCACCTGCTGCTCGTACTGTCGCACCAGCGCATCGAAGGCCGTGCGCGAGCCCGCCTGCGCCTCGCGGATGAGTTCCGTTTCCGGGGCGCGGGAATGCGCGCGGTCCTGCCCGCGGTTGGTTCCGTCCATCGCCGTCGTCGCAGCCATGCCTGGAAAGGATTGTACCCCGCGTCCGGGCGGCCAGGACAATGTTGCCGCTCCGGCCGGCCCTCTGGGGTAAATCGCTACTCCCGTTGCCATAGACCCAACTCCGGGGGAAGGAGAAATGTCCGCATTCGATGGACGCCGCAAATCCCCAATTGTGAGCCGCTTCGCGGACGCGCCGGGCGCGCGGCGAGGTACTTTCGTGGGAGGAAGCAAGGTGGTCTGCGACAAGTCCACCGTTGCTGGGGTCATCTTCAGCCGTGCCGAAAGTCGTCCAATGAAGAACCACGGGCTTCAGTGTCTGCGTGAGAACCCGGGCCCAAGGCCAGAAAGCCGGTTTCAAAGGACCCATGGCTAAAGCCACGTCGATGTTTTGCGCCGAAACCAGCAGCCTGAAGGCTGCTGCTCCCTCCAATTCGCACACCGAAGATTTGTCCAACCGAGTTCTCACGCACACTCTTCAGCCCATGAGGGACCATGTCCGCGCCGGAAATACATCCCTCCGGGGCTAAAGGCGAGCCACTTGAGGCGGCCAAGGCGGCACGGCGGAACAGCTTGCCGAGAAAGGCCGTAGGACGATGGAACTCTGCGACTGAAGACCAGCAGCGGCTGAAGCCGGAACCGATCTTGCGGCATTTGCGGCCCGACTGAAAGTTGGGCCCTGTTACCAAACGTCGTTCGCACGACTTCTTCAGCAAGCTGTGAAGCCGTGCCCCTTCAAAACGCCAGTTCCCTGCGATCTCGCGTTCCTGCGGATTGCCCCGCTCCAGCCCTTAACCGTTAAACTTGACTCCGATGATGGGCAACCTTTTCGAAGACCCGGCTCCGGCGCTGGCCGCCGGCGAATGGTTCACGGCGCACTGCGACGGCGGTTCGCGCGGCAATCCGGGGCCGGCAGCTTACGGCGTAGTCATCACGGATTCGAGCGGGCGCGAAGTCGCCCGGCTGAGCGAGTTTCTGGGCCGGCAGACCAACAATTATGCCGAGTACGCGGGACTGCTCGCCGCATTGCATTGGGCCATTGGGAACGGAACCAAGCGCCTGCGCGTGGTCTCCGACTCCGAGCTGATGGTCAAGCAGATGAACGGCGAGTACAAGGTGGCGAACCCGGTCCTGCGCCCGATGTGGGAAGAGGCGAAGCGGCTGGCGCGCCGGCTCGGGGGCTTCGAGATTCGCCATACGCTGCGCGGCGGAAACCGCGAAGCCGACCGGCTGGCGAACGAGGCGATGGACGAAGGCATGGGGAAAGGCAGGGAACAGGGAGCCGGGAACAGGGACCGCAACCAGAGATCAGAGATCAGGGATCAGAGGGCGGCGTCGAGCATCC
>JASHQQ010000159.1 GCA_030039035.1 Acidobacteriaceae bacterium
AAGGGCGGCGATCCGCTACTCTTCCAGCACCTGTTCTGGTTCTACTCGCACCCTGCGGTCTACATCATGATTCTGCCCGGCATGGGCGTGATCTCTGAGGTGGTGTCGACCTTCGCGCGAAAACGCGTCTTTGGCTATACGGCGGTCGCCTTTTCGTCGGTGGCCATCGCCGTTTTCGGCTTTTTTGTCTGGGAGCACCACATGTTCATCATGGGCGTCTCCAACTATTCGACGCTGGTCTTCTCGCTGCTGACCATGCTGGTGGCGGTGCCCTCGGCGATCAAGATCTTCAACTGGACCTTCACGCTCTACCAGGGGTCGATTACTTTTGAGACGCCCATGCTCTACGCCTTTGGCTTCATGGGCCTGTTCACCATCGGCGGACTGACCGGCGTCTTTCTCGGCGCCACGGGCTCCGACATCCATCTCACCGAGACTTACTTCATCGTGGCCCACTTCCATTTCGTCATGGTGGGCGGCATGCTGATGGCGTTCCTTTCCGGCGTCCACTTCTGGTGGCCCAAGATGACCGGCCGCATGTATCCGGAGAAGATTTCGCAACTCGCCGCGCTGATCACCTTCATCGGCTTCAACTTCACCTTCTTCCCGCAATTCATCCTGGGCATGATGGGAATGCCGCGGCGCTACGCCGCCTATCCGCCGGAGTTCCAGACGCTCAACGTCTTCTCCAGCGCCGGCGCGACCATTCTGGGCGTCGGATACCTGCTGCCCATCCTCTATCTCACTTGGTCGCTGAAGTATGGTCCGGTGGCCGGAGACAATCCCTGGCAGGCGACCGGTCTGGAGTGGCAAACCCAGTCTCCACCGCTGACCGAGAACTTCCCCGAGACCCCCATCATGGATCACGAAGCCTACGACTACGAGTGGCTCGAGCGCACCCAGCAGAAAGAGGTACCCAGTGCCGGATAGCACGGCGATCGTTCAAGGCGCGGAGAAGGCGGGGCATCACGAGCACCCGTCTTACCAGCGCCACCATTTCGAAACGACTGCGCAGCAGTTCGACGCGACCAACTTCGCCATGTGGATCTTCCTGCTGACGGAGATCATGTTCTTCGGCGGGTTGTTCATGGCCTACCTGATCTTCCGCAACTGGTACTACCCGGCCTTTGTGGTGGGGTCGCACCAGTTGAGCATGTTCTGGGGCACGGCAAACACCACCGTGCTCATCGTCTCCAGCTTCACCATGGCCATGGGCGTGTGGTGCGCCGAGAAAAGGCTCAAAAACGGCCTGGTCTGGTCGCTGATCCTCACTTTCCTTCTCGGTCTGGGATTTCTGGGCATCAAGTCGATCGAATGGACCGAAAAAGTGGAAAAGCACCACGTCCCGGGATTCCACTACAGCATTCAGTCGTTCACCAATCCGGCTTCGGACCCTGAGGTCTACAACGAGTACCATGACAACCCGCTGCCGCCCGACATGGCCGCGCACACCCAGGTCTATTTCTTCCTCTATTTCGCCATGACCGGCATGCACGCGCTGCACATGGTCATCGGCGTCGGCATCCTCAGCGTCATGATCTTCCGCGCCTGGGCAGGCGCCTATACCGGCGGCCACTTCACCTTTGTCGAGAACTTCGGCCTGTACTGGCACTTTGTCGATATCATCTGGATCTTCCTGTATCCGCTGCTCTACCTCATCAGCCGGCACACCTAAGGAGACACTGCATGAGCGAACCGCAGGCCCACGCCAACGCATCCCCGCACGGCGAAGACCAGCATCACATCGTAAGCTGGCGCGTTTATCTGGTCATCGTGCTCATCCTGCTGGCGGCTACGGGAACCACGGCGGCCGTGTCCTACATCGATCTCGGCGTCTTCAACGCCGTGGTCGCGCTCGCCATTGGCGTCACCAAGGCCACGCTGGTGGTCTTGTTCTTCATGCACGTGAAATACAGCACCAGACTGACCAAACTCACCGTCTTCTCCGGAATCTTCACCTTCCTTGTGCTGATCGCCATGACGCTGGCCGACTACATCACGCGCGCGTGGGGGAGCTGGTAGGGCGCGTACGGTTGTTGATTCGCCGAAGGGCTGCCCGTCATCGGGCGGCCCTTTTTTGCCGGGGTCGCGCCATCGCCGGGCCTTCGATTTGACATCATACTTAGATATCTATATAAAGACGTCTACGTATGGCAGGGCGTGGGCGGCGTGCACGCGTATGCCAATTGACGGCTGCGGCCAGGAAGCAGCCCGGCGCCGGAGAGTCGCGCTGGCTGATCGTGAGCGCGGCCGTCCATCGCGTGCCGAGGGAGTCATGAGATGTCGATGTGGTCGCGCATGGCAAATGTGTTTCGCGGGGACCGCCTGAGCCGTGAAATCGAAGAGGAGATGAGAGCGCACATCGACGAGGCAATCGCCGGCGGGCGCGATCCCGAGGAGGCCCGCCGGGCCTTCGGGCCACTGCCGCGCCAGCGGGAAGCGGGGCGGGCGATCCGGGTCTCCGGCTGGCTGGACTCGCTCAAATGGGACCTGGTCTTCGGGTGGCGGCAGCTCCTGCGCAACCGCGCGACGACCGTCGCGGCAGTGCTTTCGCTGGCGCTGGCGATGGGGTCGTGCATTGCCGCATTTCGACTGATCGATGCCTTGTTGTGGAGGCCGCTGCCGGTGGCGCACGCCGACCGCCTCTATGCGCTGTCGCGGCGGTTCATCGGTTTTGACGGCAAACTGAACGAATACGACGCCTGGGCTACGCCTGCTTTCTCACTGATGCGCGCCGCCGTGAAAGGCCAGGCCGAGCTCATCGCCGTCTCCTTCCCCCATCGCGCCGATCTTGCCTACGCCCCGGACGCCGAGATGGAGAAGGCCGAGGTCCAGTACGTCTCCGGCTGGATGTTCAGCACCTTCGGTCTCAGGCCCACGCTCGGGCGCCTGCTTGCGGCGGACGACGATCGCATCCCCAACGCCGCTCCGTACGCTGTGCTCTCCTGGGATTACTGGAACCATCGCTTTGGCCGCGACGCCGGTGTCGTTGGCAGAACCGTGCATATCGGCGATCGGGCCTACGAGATCGTCGGCGTCGGCCCGCCCTCATTCACCGGCACGGAGCGCGGCATCGTCACGGATATCTTTCTTCCCCTGATGATGAGCCCTCTCGTCAACCAGCGGCACGTCGTCTGGCAACGGACGCTGGTGATGGTCAACCCCGGCGTACCGATCGAACCGCTCCGCCAGAAACTCGCAGCCGTCAGCCGTGCCTTCGAACTCGAGCGCGCCAGGGAATTTCGCGGCATGAATCCGCAATCGGTCGCCCGGTACCTCGATCAGCAGATACTCATGAAGCCTGCCAATGCCGGCGTTTCCGACATTCAGCAGGATTACCGCCGCGCGTTGGGCATTCTCGGCCTCCTTGTTGCCATCGTGCTGCTCATCGCGTGTGTCAACGTCGCCAACCTGATGACTGCGCAGGCCGCTTCGCGGGCGAATGAGATGGCTCTTCGAATCTCGATCGGCGCCGGCCGTCGCCGTCTCGTGCAACTGATCCTGGCGCAGAGCGCGATCCTCGCCGCCCTTGCGTCCGTGCCCGGCGCACTTTTCGCTGCCTGGTTCGCGCCGTTTGTCCTCGGCATGATCGAGTCCCCGGACAGCCCCGTCCGTCTCGATCTCTCCGCCGACTTGCATGTTGCCTTGTTCGTCGCGGGCCTGTTGGGCGGCGTTCTGGTGCTGCTTGGCCTGTTGCCTGCGCTGCGCGCTTCTTCAGTCCGCCCTGTCACCGCGCTCAAAGGCGGGGAGAACCCCCACGCACCGCGCCGCCTGATGCGCGGCGCCATGGCTCTTCAGGTGGCCTTCTGCTTTCTTGTCGTCTTCATCTCTTCGCTCTTCGTCGCCACCTTCGAGCGGCTCTCCCACAGGCCGCTGGGGTTTTCCCCCGACCGCCTGCTATTGCTCGACACGGTTGCGCGGAAAGGTCAGCCGCCGGTGACATGGAATCAGGCCGCCGAGGCGCTGCGCAGTGTGCCGGGCGTCGAGTCGGTCGCCATTTCAGCCTGGCCGCTGCTTGACGGGAATGCGTGGCATGGGTTCATCTCGTTGAACGGCGCACCCCCCGCGCCAACCCCCGCCTTTTTTCTCAACGTCTCGCCTGGCTGGCTGCAGACGATGGATATTGCCATGCTTCAAGGCCGGGATTTCCGTCCCGAAGAGACGACGCCGGGCGCAGCCATCGTCAGCGAGACGTTTGCCCAAACCTTCTTTCCCGGCCAGAACCCGATCGGCAAGACCTTCCTGCGCGGAACAGACCAGGGCTCCTTTCGCATTGTTGGCCAGGTGCGCGACACGCCTTACCGCAGCTTGCGTGAGCCCGTTCTTCCCGTTGCGTACGTGCCGTTCCAGCAGACCGATGCCGCGGGCGCGTTCCGGCCGGAGCAACGCGACACGTTCGTGGTGCGCACAATCGCGGCAAACCCGCTTGCTCTTGCCAGTGCCGTTCGCCGGACAGTCGCGGACCTTCACACTGGCTTGCGTGTGAGCAATATCCGCACGCAGGCCGGGCTCGTGCGCGACCAGACCCTTCGCGAGCGGCTCCTGGCCGTGCTCGCCGGCTTCTTCGCGGTCGTGGCGCTGCTGCTTGCCGGCGTCGGACTCTACGGCGTTCTCAATTATTCGATCGTGCGGCGGCGGCGCGAGATCGGCATCCGCCTCGCCGTGGGCTCGCCGCGAACTGGCATCGTGCGCCTGGTTACGGCAGAAACGGCGGCCACGGTTGCGGTGGGCGCCTGCCTGGGCCTTGCTCTCGGTCTCGCCTGTTCCCGATATGTCGGCGCGCTCCTTTTCGAGGTGAAGGGGACGGATGCCGATGCGCTGGCTCTGCCGGCTCTCGTGATTCTTTGCACTACGATCCTCGCGACCCTTCCGCCTGTCGTTCGTGCCCTGCACACAGATCCGACGGAGATACTGCGCGTCGAGTAAAGAGCCGGTTTCGTCTTCGCTGCGCAACGCCAATCGCTCCGGTCGCCGGCCTTCGCGGCCGGTCCCTCCACGCACTAACGGCCGTGAAAGACTGCCGGGGTGGAATACAGATCAACGAAGCATAGGGCGCGGCAACCCGGATTCCCTTTTTCCCGATGGAAAGCACTGCATTTGATATAGTGATCGCCGGCCAGCGGTCCGGGCGGAAGGATTGTGTGAACCGTCCTGCCGGGCGGCCGGCTCGCTGCCAGGGAAGGGAATCCGGGATGAAAAGGACAATCGCATTCATTCTCATGGCCTGGGCTCTCGCGGCTGCAATGCCCGCACGCGCCCAGGTAAAGATGACGCGTGAACAGATTCTCTTCTACACGTCCGAGTGGAAGGGCGACCGGTTCCCCGATGGGCGGCCCAGGCTTTCCGACTCCCTGCTGAAACGCGCCGTGGACATGACCATCGAAGACGTCTGGGAATACTTGCGGGATCGCGGCTATCGCAATCAATTCGAAGGCGGTTGGGAGGCGCTGCACATCGACAAGCCCTTCGCCGGACGCGCGCTGACCGCGCAGTACATGCCGACGCGCCCCGATATGCAGCGTGCCATTCTCGCCGAGGGCAAAGCGGAGGGCCGCGTGAGCGGGACGAATAGCTGGCCGATCAACGAACTCCAGATCGGAGACGTCTATGTAGCCGATGGATTCGGCAAGATCATCGAGGGCACGCTGATCGGCTCCAACCTGGGCAATGCGGTTGCCGCTCATACCCACACGGGCTTCGTCTTTGACGGCGGCATTCGCGATCAGGAAGAGAATCGCGAGATCCCCGGCTTCAACGGCTTTTATCGCGGCTATGATCCTTCCGCCTGGGCCGACATGGAGCTGACCGGCATCAATGTCCCGATTCGCATTGGAAGGGCCGTCGTTTTGCCGGGAGACCTGGTGCTGGCCAAGCCGGAGGGTGTTCTGTTCATTCCCGCAATCCTGGCCGAGGATGCGATCGGCGACGCCGAATTCACCGCCCTGACCGACGACTACAACTTCGAACTGAATCGCGAAGGCAGGAATGGAGCGCAGTTTGAAGGCGGATGGACACCGGCGAAATACGATGCCTTCGCCAAATGGATCGACGCACACCCGGAAAAGCTGAAGATGCCGCGCAGCGAGTTTGACGCGCTGTTAGCAAAGGCGAAACAGAGGGGCGAGCGTTAATTCACCGGCCTCGCTCCACCACCAGCGCGGCCTGCAGCATCGCCTTTGCATAAGCAATGTCGTAAACATCGCCGGCGTAGCCCCCGCCACCGGGATAGCCGTGGATCGGCCCATGGGCCCGATCGTAATCGAGCGCCCGCGGATGCTCGGGATACAACTCTCTCGTGTACTTGACCCGCAACAGCTCCCGCATCACGGCAAACATGTTCACGTCGCCCTCGTCGATGAAGCCCTCGTCGTATTTCACGTAGGGTTTCATCACATGCGGATTGCGGTAGTGGACGTGGTTGATGCGATCGCGGCTGCCGAAATAGCGGCATACAGCAACAGGGTCTTCACCCAGCTCGCGCGCGACTCCGCAATCGAAGGTGATTCCGTTTGCGGGGCTGTCGACGATCTGGATCAGGTGCTTCCAGCCTTCCAGCGTCGCCATGATCTGCTGTGAGCCGCGGCTCAGGGGAAATGGCGGATCGTTGGGATGAAGCGCCAGGCGCACATTCGCTTTCTCCGCTACGGGAATGACGGCCTTCAGAAAATAGCCGATATTGGCCCACATTTCGTCCAGCGTGTGCGCGCCCTCGCCGGGAAGCGGCGGCAGGTCTTTCATCCGGTCATAATCGGCGCCCGTCAAACCGGCTCCGCCCCTGCCGGTCTGCTCGTAATAGCCTTCCATGGCGCGGTGAGCATAAAAGTTGTACTCCACGACTGGAAGACCAACCGCACCCGCAGCCTGGATCGATTGCCTCGCCTTCTCGATCTCCTCGTCGCGTCCCGGCCGCCCGTAGATGGTGTTGGGAAGGCCGGAGATCATCAGGTTGCCCAGTGTCACGCCGGCTGCCTTGAGTCGCAGCACGATGGGTTCAAGCTGGCCCAGGGTCCATGGAATCGGCGGGCCGCCCGACAACACGTGGTAAACCCCAAGCTGCACCGCGCTTCTTATAGCCTCATCGGTTACGCCGTCCCTCAGATCGATCGCACAGGCGATCTTCGGCGTGGCAGCGCTCTCCTGCGGCAGTCCGTCGCCCAGCCACCATGGCTTCGCACTTTCCTGCGCCAACGTTGGCGAGATTGGCGCCAGAACTGCCGCCCCGACGCTCCTGATCAGGTTTCTTCGCGAAACAATCGATCCATTCCAGGCCATGGCTCTGCATTCTTCCACGCGCCGGCGTGTTCGTCCAATTCCTGGACCGCGAAGGAACGCCTCCCTTTGCGAGGAGTAAGATGGGGCCGCCGCAAATTCTGTTCCGGGGAGAACGCTCCGCATGGCTCACGCAAATCGACATGACCTGAATCGCCGCACTGTGCTCAAGTCTTCGCTTGCCATGCTTGCCGCCGGCGCCGTGGGAGAGTTCGCGCGCGCCGATCCCGAAATCAGGAACGTGAACCTCGCGTCCAGCCCGTCGACGCTGAAGATCACCGACATGCGCTATGCGGTCGTGGTCAAGCCTGGACCCAGCCCGTGCGTCCTGATTCGCATCGATACCAACCAGGACGTCTACGGCCTTGGCGAAGTGCGCGACATCGCCGGTCCGCAGTACGCCATGGTGCTCAAGAGCCGCATCCTCGGCGAAAACCCTCTGCGCATCGACTACCTCTTTCAGAAGATCGCGCAGTTTGGCGGCAACGCGCGCCAGGCCGGCGGCGTGTGCGCGGTGGAGATGGCGCTGTGGGACATCGCGGGCAAGGTGTACGGAATTCCTGTCTGCCAGATGCTGGGCGGCAAGTGGCGCGACGCGATCCGCATCTATGCCGACACGACCGAGTCGATGGATCCGGCCGAATACGGCCGCCGCGCCAAAGAGCGCAAGGCCATGGGACTCACCTGGATGAAGATGGACCTGGGGATCAATGTCCTCGATGGAATTCCCGACACGGTCACGCAGCCGCCGGGCATGAGCAAGTGGGAGCTGCACGATCAGCCGCACCCGTTCATCGCGACCGAAGTGACCGACAAGGGCATCGAGCGCCTGTGCGAGTATGTGGCCGCGGTGCGCGAGAACATTGGATACGACATGCCGCTCTCGATGGATCACCTGGGCCACATCGGCGTGAAATCGGCGATCCGCCTGGGCAAAGCGTACGAGAAATTCAACCTCGAATGGATCGAAGACGTCATCCCCTGGTATTACACCGATCTGCTCAAGGAGATCACGCAGGAGAGCCCGACGCCGACCCTTACCGGCGAGGACATTTACAGGATTGAGGATTTCGAAACTCTCTGCCACGAGCACGCCGTCGACAAGATCCATCCCGACCTTGCGACTTCGGGCGGAATTCTTCAGACGCATCGCATCGGCGACATGGCCTTCCGTTACGGCGTTCCCATGGCCATGCACTTTGCCGGAACGCCGGTTGCCTGCATGGCCAGCGTGCATTGCGCCGCCGCGACGCGCAATTTCCTCGCGCTCGAAAATCATTCCCTCGATGTGCCATGGTGGCAGGACCTGGTGACTGGAATGGACAAGCCCATCATCAACAAGGGCTATATCGCGGTGCCCGGCACGCCGGGGCTGGGCGTTGCGCTGAACGACGATGAATTGAAGCGGCATCTCAAGCCAGGTACCGGCTACTTTGAGCCAACTCCGATGTGGGATGAGGCCCAGTCCTGGGACGACGCGCTCTTCAGTTGACCCCGACCCTGGCGCCGGTCGCTGTTTCATCGGTCCAGGATTTTGCCCTTCACCCATCGGCCGGTTTCCCCGCGCCGACACGCCGTTCCGGAATCAGGCTGATCATGCGACAGGCTCGAAAGACGAGCCGGCCGGGATTCAGGCGGCTTCGCCCTCATACCAGTCAAGGACACGCAGCGCTCGCAGTGTGTTCCACCGGCTGGGTCGTCCGTCACCATCGTCCGTGGGGAAATGGATCTTTCCCGGGTGCGTGTTCTCCAGAAGCCATGTGCCGTCGGATTGTCGCCTGGATCGCAACAGATCCATGGCTTCGTCGATTCGCGAGTCCGGGGGAGCACCGGCGGACCGGAAGTAGTCCAGGCCACGAAGGACGTCATAATGCCAGCGGGTCGGGAACGAAAAACGCAGCCAGGACGGGTGCACAACTTCGCCCGTGCTCTTGCGCCGGAACAGTCTTCTCTCCAGGAGATACTCTTCTCCGCGGCGCCGGGAGGCTATGGATTCCCGGGATCCACCGGTTGCCCTCTCATGCGCGAGCAGACCCTCCAGAACGTTGATGGTGGTTGAGAACGAGGAACGCAGAGAGCCGTGCTCCGCTTCGCAGTTCCAGCCGCCGTCCTCGAGTTGCTCGCCGAGCAGACGCCCCACCAGGGCGTCCATATTCCGGCCGAAGTAGACGCCCAGGGTCACGGTCCTGCCGTTGATGCAAGGCTCGACTTCGCCACTGAAGAACAACTCCCCGGCATGCTCCCAACGGCAGTTTTCGCTGACTCTGCGAATCGCGTCCCGAACCTGGTCTGAATGCGGATCGATTCCGAAATCGACCAGCAACTGGAGTGTCGGCAGGGTAGAGATCCAGGGCTGGCCCTGGTTTTCCTGTCGCCAGTTCAGGCTGTTTGCCGGGAAACACGCGCCTCCCGCCCACTGGCCGTCCTCACCCTGCAACTCCAGCAGCCGGGCGCCCCACCCTTCCCTCACTGTCCGCTCACGCTCGGCCGCGACGACCTCACGCGGCGCCCGTACCAGATCGCGCAAGACCTGCCAGCGAATGGCAGGATCGGAATCGAGAAGCCAGTCGAGGACCGTCGTGTATTGCAAGTTATCGTTTCCCGTTATGCGGAATCATTGCAGCCCCGTGCCGGTCAATAAAATCGTGCCCGGGCTGTTGGTTGCGTCGCTGTCGATGGCCAGCGTGGCTGATCGGACCCCGGCAGCGGAAGGCGTAAACACGATGGAGATGCTGCACGATCCGTCGCCCGCCACAATGGTGCAGCTCCCCGGCGCTACGGAAAAATCCTTCGCATCGGCCCCGCTGAAGCTGAATTTCGCGATGTTAATTTGCCGGCTCCCGGTGTCGGTCAGAAAATCCTGCATCGGAAAACTCGCGGTTCCCACAGTTACATCCTCAAAATTGAACGAACTGGTGCCCACCTTCATGAACGGCGGACTGTATGCGGTTCCGCCCATCGGAATCGAATTTGCCTGGGCTGTGCCCGGGATACTTGCTTTTAAACTCCCGGCCAATTCTCCTGCTGCCTCAGGCTTGAAACTCACGGCGAGAACGCAACTGGATCGCGCCGGCAAGGTCGTGGGGCACGGATTTGATAATTCGAAAGGCCCGGTGGCAGTCACTTTCCAGGTGTGAGATGCACCGGTAAGATTCGAGATTGTTACATGCTGCGGCGAGCTGGTTTTGCCGACCGGATTATCGAGCCCGAAATCGATCGACGCGGGGGCGATGCCGATGGGAAACTGCCCCACTCCGCTGACGGGGACCAGTTCTTCCCCGGCGGCGCTGCCAAGGTTGATGATCAGGAGATCGGTGCGCTCGCCTGTCCTGGTGGGCTCGAACCTGACCCTGATCGTGCAGGCGGAATGCGCGGCCAGCGACTGGGCACAGTTGTCCGTCTGGGAAAAATCAGGCAGGGCAAACTTCTCAATCGTAACCGGCGCCGATGTCTGCGAGCCATTGGTCAGCGTCAGGCTCTCCGTGGCGGAGCTTCCGAGCAAAGCTGGCGGCCATTGCAACTGGAGCGCCGAAAGGCTGATTCCTGCGGCCGATTGCGCGGTTCCCGAAAGATCGATTGACGCCGAAATGGACCCGGCGAAGATCAGGTTGGCGGAATAATTGCCCGGTTGCTTCGGGTTGAAAACCGCGGCGGCAACGCAGCTCTGATGCGGTTTCAGGGTCCCCGAGCAAGTGCTGCCGGCGAGCTGAAATCCGCTTCCCCCGCCAACCGACGATCGGGGTGCGTCGACGTCCCTGTTGCTCACATTCGTCACGGTCACGGTGCGGTACATCGAAGGATTTCCCACCGTCTGCGTGCCGAAGGGAATGGGGCCCGTCTGCGAAAGCATCAGCGGCGTCGGGCTGGTCAGATAGGAATTGTATATGGAGTAACTCGGTCCCGGAATGTGGTCGTAATTCACCGTGATCTGACTTGCCAGTTCCTCGCTTTTCGGCTCGGGTGCAACTTCGACAGTGCAATACCCTCCGGGCTTCACAGTGGAGCAGTTATTCGTTTGCGAGAGCCAGCCACTTGCACTGATGGACTGTATGGTAAGGTTTTCCAGTCCTGCATTCCATATCTTTACCGGTTGAGGCGTGCCGGAGGTTCCCATCTGTTGCGGAGGAAAGGACAGATTGGAAGAATCGATCCACATCATGTCTCCCACCCGGGTGCCGACGCTGTCGGGATTCAGGTAAGGCGTAAATGTCTGCGTGGCAGGAGACGCGTCGCTCGTAATCGTGAGCGAGCCCGCCGCCAGCGCTCCGTTGGAATCGGTGAGGGTCAGCACGCAAGTTGTTCCCGCGGGCACCGTCGAGCCGCAGGTGCCTCCCGCCTTCGAAATTCCACCCGTGAACGACAGGCTCCTGATGTGCAGGTCCGACGATCCTGCATTATGCAAAGGCAGGAACGGAAGCGCATATCCAAGACTGATCTGCGGCGCCGACCGGGGAGATATTCTGGCAAAGAACTCGTCGCCATTGCCGGACGCGCAGGATTCCTGCGACGCTGCCTGTGCCGCGTACGCCGCGGCTCCCACAAGAATCGGGTCGGGAGGAGCGCATCCCGAAGGCGCGGTTGTGGTTCCCGATCCGCGAGGGCCGGCCAGATAGGCATTTCCTTCCGCATCGACCGCCATTGCCTCGGGCAGCTCGCCGTCGTCATGGCCGCCAAAAGAGCTCAACTGGACGGGATGGCCGGTCGTATCCAGTTCCAGAAACATCGCGCCCGGGTACAAGTCGGCCGCCACCGCATTCTGTGCTTCGACCGGAGGCGCAACCAGCATATCTCCAATCGCGTAGAGGTTTCCCGTTGCATCGATGGCCATCCGGTACATGTTCCCATCGCCCAGATAAGTGGAGTATTTGAGGGCAGTAAGTTCGGGATTGATCGCCATTGCGAACACCTGGCCGGTATAGAACGGAGCACCCAGGGGATGCCGATAGGCGTCAAGCGTGTAGGGAAAACCCACGGACGAAGTCTCGCCGCCGAGATACACCGTGCCGTCCTTGCCGATTCCCAGCCCCGCGAGCCCCTCGACAGGCTCGGGGTTGTCCAATTGGCCGCCGAGATAGGAGCTGAACAGGAGCGTCTTGCCGTCGCTGGCGAATTTGGTCAGGAAAAAATCTCCCAGACCCGACTGAAATTCCTTCTTCAGCGGCACCACGGGTCCGTACACGCCGGTCGCCAGGCCTGCCACGTACAAGTTGTCCTCGTCATCGACCGCGATTCCAAGAGCGTTGATCTGCGAGCCGAGATAGCTCGCGTAGACAAACTGCGTGCCGCTCGCGTTCAGCCTGGCAAAAAACGCGGAATAGCAGCTTGTGCACAGCCCTCCTTCATAATCCGCATCGAATGCGTTCACTGTATGCAGAGACCCGTCCGCGGCGAGGCCGGCCACATACGCGTCGCCGGTCTTGCTCACGGCGATGGCGTCGGGCAGAATCTGCCCGGAAGCAAGCAGCGTCGAATAGGAGATGGCGCCGGTCGAATCGAGCCTGGTGACAAACCCGGCATTGCAGAACTGCGGAGTGCAAGTGCCCAGATTGATGGAAGTCACCGGAAAATCGTACGCGCCTGTAGTCCCGATGATGTAGGCATTTCCCGCCGGATCCGCGGCAATTCCGGTAGCTGTGGTGAATCCGCTTGCGGGAAGATACGTGGAATAGAGGATGTTTTCCCCGGAGGGATCGAGCTTGGTTACAAAGACCTCCTCGCTGCTGTTAACTTCCCCCACGAGTCCGTTGACCACCGGATAACTCGAACCGTAGGTGCTGCCGGCAAGGATGAGATCGCCAAGCGAGTCGACCGCGGCCCCGGAAACCTGGAAGGAGCCGCCCGCCTCCAGCAGGTTCGCATAGGCGACTACGGGATCGATGATCAGTCTGCGTCCGTGATCGTAGTTTCCGAGCCGAAATCCGACCTTGTGCGCGCCAAGGATGACATAACTCGCCGAAACCTTTTCTCTCGCGTCATCCCGCGGCTGGAATGCTTCCGGAGAGAGCAGCCGCAGTTGGCGTTCCCCTTGCTTGACTACCAGATTGCCACCCTTCTCGAGGTTCACTTCGGCCGACTCGCCGAGATCGATCCGGATTGCTTCCGGCGAGGCGCCCGCTGCAAGGTCGAAGTCGTATTCGAGTCTCCCGCTGTTGCCATGAAACACAACGTCGATTCCCGGGTAAAGATGCGAATATCGAACGGCGCGGTACATCGGTATATTCGGGATCCATTTCGCCCGATCCCTGCCGGCAAAATAATTCGCCACGCCTCCGGTTGGGTCTTCCTGACGAATGTCCGGTGCCAGGCTTCCTTCAAAATGAAGCTGGAATTCCTGCCGGCGCCCATCTTCTTCGCGCACAAATTCGAGCCCGTTGGGCAACAACCATGCTTCTCCGTTTCGAATTCGAGCCAGATACCGCGCCGCGGCCGGCGCCTGTCCGCGGTTCTGCTCAAACGTAACCGGAAGTCCGTGTATCGGAAAATGGACGGGACTCACCGTCCGGGAGAAGGACAGACCAGGTCCGAGGCATACGATTGAAGTTACTGCGATCGCTCGAATACACGACAACCGGCCACGAATCGACGATGCAGGATTCATGGATGCCTCCCTCCACCGTTTGCCAGGCCGCTTCGGGAACCAGTCTTCCGGCGCGCAGGCCAAATGAGTCCGGCGACGGCCCGATACCTCTGGATGCTTGCAAATCGGGTGATGACCTGGAGTCGGGTTTCCGCGCACCGATTCTATAACTCTTGCCAAGGGTCGGCAATTGGGAAAAACCGGGATTCGCCGGGTTCGCGCGCCATCTCCCACTTCACCTGCATGTGCTTCCGTTGATGGCGAACGATGTGGGGACGGCGTTGGTTACATTATTCCAGGTGGCGTTGAATCCCATTCCGGAATAGGTTGCGCCTGCAGCGACGTTGCCGTTGTAACTCATACTGGTCACCGTCACATTGGCGCCGCTCTGCGTCGCGTTACCGTCCCACAGTCCGGTGATGGTCTGTCCGTTGGCAAAGGTCCATGTCAGCGTCCAGCT
The DNA here is from genome assembly GCA_030039035.1 of Acidobacteriaceae bacterium. Lineage (GTDB taxonomy): Bacteria > Acidobacteriota > Terriglobia > Terriglobales > Acidobacteriaceae > Telmatobacter. The sequence continues at coordinate 14,307 of JASHQQ010000159.1, forward strand.
TGTCCACGCCGTCGTTCCGGTGTTTTGCAGGTTGATGGACGCGCCGAACCCATCCGGCCACTGGCCGTTGATGGTGTAAGTCACGTGGCAACCCGAGGCCGAACCGCTTGCGTTCACGGTCAGCGGGATGGTCGTAGTTGCCGTCGTCGCGCCGCTCGAACCGGTGATGGTAATGGTCGATGTCCCGGTCGTCGCGGAACTGCTCGCGGTCAACGTCAGCACACTGCTTCCAGTGGTCGTATTGGTGCCGAATGCCGCCGTCACGCCGCCGGGCAGTCCGGAGGCCGACAGCGTAACACTGCCGGTAAAGCCGCCCACATCGGTCACTGCGATCGTGTCGGTCGCGCTCCCACCCTGCGTCACCGACAGAGATGAAGCAGAGGGCAATAGCGTGAAACCGGGAGCGGTCGACCCGCCGCTCAATGGGAATTCAATGCTTTCGAGCTCGGAGAGTTTCAAACTGCTCGGCGGAGTCGCGTCGTAATTGCTGTCGAGCAGGCCGTAGCTGTCTTCGCCGTTGAGAGCCCAGTAGGTCCAATTGAGCTGGGGGTTGTTTTGCAAAAAGCTGATCAGGCTCTCGAACCACTGCCCCTGGCTGCCGGCAGCCGTATTCTCGATGTCGGTGCTGGTATTGTCGGTGCCGAATTCGCCCACCCACACCGGCGCCGTTCCGCCGGCGCTGATATAGGCCCAATACCTGTTCCAGACCGCATCGAGACTGGCCGGAGTTGTGCTGCTGTTGAACCAGGATTGCTGATAGAGATCCGGACCGTAATCGTGGGCCGAATAGACAAGCTGGTTGGGAACACTGAGCGTGACGGGATTGGTAGCCACGCCGATCAGGTTTCCGCCCTGCCAGCCGCAGGTTCCGTCGTAACAATCGTTGCCTTCGACAAAGATCAGCAGTTTGGGATTGATGGCCAGAATCGCATTGCCGGCTGTTGTTGCCGCCACGGGCCAGTTCTGCGTTGTCAAAGTGGTCGGGCATCCGTTCACTGTCGTGTCGCCGGTCCAGCAGGAGCCGCTCATTGAAGTGTTGCCGATAAGATGCGGCTCGTTGCGCAGATCCATGCCGATAACCGTGGGGTTTCCATCAAAAGTGAACTTGCCGGCGCTGTAGCGCGTGGCCAGGGTCTGCCAGTCCGCAAGCCAGTTGGCCTGGGGATAGGCGCTGGTGTACCAGAGGCCGCTGGCCTCGTTGGAGTTACCGGCTTCGGAACGATGATTGTCGAGAATGACGCGCAAGCCAATCGATCCGGCGTAGCTGACGATCGTATCCAGATCCTGAAGCGCGGTTTGCCCCACCAAAGCCTGATTGGCCGCAACGCCGTTGGCGTACTGCGTGTAATTGCTCGGCACCGGATCGCTTTCCACCATCTGGTTCGAGAAGGGGATGCGGATCACGTTGAAGCCGAGACTTTTGATGTCATTCAAAATCGTTTTGTAATCCTGCGCCCAGAGGCCGTGCGCCAGGTAGTCTGTAGTTTCAAAGCCATACCAGTTGATGCCTGCAATGCGCACCTCATTGCCGTTGGCATCGAGAATCCTGTTGCCGCTGGTATGCCAATATCCGGCGCCCTGCGCTGCGGCCAGAGGCGCTCCGATGGCGGCGGCGAAAGCCAGAGTGGCTGCGATCACGGCTGCAAATAGGCGGGGGGAAATCCTGCTCAACATGGGCCCAACTCCAAACATTCTGAAAGTGCAACGGAACGAGTTCAACGACCGTTGGTTTGTACTCCCTGGGGTGCCCATCCATGCGGCGCGCCGGGGTCCCCACGGTCAGGTCTTTGTCCGTGGGGTGGCTGGCGCAAGGGTGGGGGGAACGAATCAATTCGACATGGACCAATTCAGTGTGCGGGCGGTCCTGTCCCATGAAATTGCGGGGGAATCGCATGGGTCGAGCTGTTCACGTACTGTTCCAGCCGCGCCCAGTGACACTGCCGCCCACGGGAATGCTGTAGTTCCAGCTCAGGTTCGATCGAACGAGCAAGATGAAACAACGGCAGTTTGCATGCTCTGGCACAAATCATGCAGAGTTGGAAGGGGAACAGGCACGCCCGACATCCCTGGCATGCGAACCATCGCCATTGTTCTCATGGCGATGGCCCAGAATTGATCAAAACTCTTTTCAATGACATTGCACAACGAGGACGCAGACGGCCACTCACCTGCGGACGAAACGCTAAAACGTTTGACCCAAGCGGCAAAAGATTACAGAAGTAACGGAGTCAGCCAGCGTTTTCGCCTCGGAAAAGGCATCGCGATTGCCGATTGCACATGAGGCAAAGACCCGGAAACTGTGCGCCTTTGACCGGAAATCGTAGCCTTTGTCGGATTCTGGCCAGGTTGCAATCTCGATGGACGACTTTGCAATCCATGGCAAAGCGTCCGATTTCGAACATTCTCTTTTCGATTCCGGACGCGAGCGGCCGCCGGCGCGGGCCGCTGCGCTGCGGAACTGTTTGAAAACACGCGCGCTCATCGCCTACAGTGAATGGCAGTCGGGATGCCGAAACACTCAAGGATGTGTGTGCCCGGAGGCCGGAATGAAGACAGTGCTTTACGATCTGCGGTTTGCCTTGCGCCAGCTTCGCAAGTCGCCCGGCATGGCCATTCTCGCCGTGGTCACGCTGGCGCTCGGCGTGGGCGCCAATGCAGCCATCTTCACCGTCATCGAAAGCGTGGTGCTGCGGCCGCTGCCGTACCCGAATTCCGATCGGCTGATCTTCATCGGCCCCAGGAACGACACGCCCACCTTTGGGACGACCTCCTGGCTCAACTACCGCGACGTGCGCGACCAGTCGCGCCTGCTGGAGCAGGTTGCGGGATACTCGGAAGACATCGGCGTGCTGGAGACACCGGAGGGCTCGCGGAGCATCGCCGCGCCGCGCGTCTCGACGAATCTCTTCACCATGCTCGGCGCGCAGCCTTTGCTGGGCCGCACCTTCAGCCAGGCCGAGGGGCTCTCCGGCGGTCCGGATGTGGTCATTCTCTCGGAAAGCATCTGGCGAGAGTCGTTTCACTCCAACCCCAACATCGTGGGCCAGTCCGCCAGAATCGGCGGCAAAATGCGCACCGTAGTGGGCGTGATGCCCCGCGCGTTCGGCTTCCCCGAACAGATGGGGTCGTTCGTCGAAAAAGGCGTGTGGCTGCCCCTGCAGCCCACTCCGGAGATGCTCGGCGACCGCGGCTACCACTTCTTCATGATTGTGGCCAGGCTGCGCGCGGGCGCGACCGTGGCTCAGGCGCAGCGCGAACTTGACGCCATCGCCGCCCACATTCCGCGCAAGAGCGACGAAAGCAAGGTTACCTTCCAGGCCACGCCGTACCAGGAACTGCTCACCGGTCCGGTGCGTCCCGACCTCTATGCGCTCTTTGGGGCGCTGGCTCTGGTTCTGTTGATCGCCTGCGCCAATGTCAGCAACATGCTCATCGCCCGGTGTCTCGCCCGCCAGCAGGAATTTGCCGTGCGCGCGGCCATCGGCGCCGGCCGCTGGCGCCTCGTGAGGCAATTGCTGGCCGAGGGCCTGACGCTGAGCCTGCTCGGCTGCGGCGTGGGCGTGGTGCTGGCGGAACTGGCGATGGCCGCCATCAGGAAGCTGCCCGACGGAACCATTCCTCGCGCCGACGCCGTCTCCATCCATTGGACGATCGTGCTGGTTCTGGCCGTCATAGCCGTCGTCACCACAGTGCTCTCATCGCTGCTGCCTGCTCTTATGGTGGCCCGCGCCAATCCGCAGGCGGTCTTGCTGGCCGCGTCGCGCTCCACCGGCACGCGCACGGTGAGCGGAAAACTGAGCGGCACGCTGGTGGCCGGCGAAGTCGCGCTCTCCACGCTGTTGCTCGTCGGCACCGGGCTGCTCTTTCACACTCTCTGGAATCTCGAGCAGGCGCGGCTCGGCTTCAATGTTGAGCGAGTTACAACGTTCTCCGCCATGCCTTCGGATTCGGCCGGCTTCTCCGCCATGGCGGTTTCGAAGGACACCTCCAATGCTCCGACCTCGGTGGCGGTGCTCACCTACCAGCCGATGCTGGAAATCGTGCGTCACTTGCCCGGCGTGCAGAGCGCCGCGCTGGCCACGACCACGCCGCTTTCGGGCCTGGGCATCGGTTCGAGCTTCGATATCGTGGACCATCCACAGCCTGCGGACAACAAGCCTTCGGCGAGCGTTTCGGCGGCCAGCGGCGACTACGCGCGCACCATGGGCATCGCCGTCATGCGCGGCCGCATGATCGAAGACAGCGACGCCGCAGGCGCGCCACTCGTGGCGGTCGTCAACGAGACCCTCGCGAAAAAGTACCTCGCCGGCCAGGACCCGATCGGCAAGCAGATCGATCTCGGCGGCCCCGACACGGGCATGGTCAAGCCCTACAGCATCGTGGGCGTTCTTGCCGATACCGTGGATTCGAGCGTGGGCGCCGCGCCGCAGCCGCTCATCCTTCTTCCGGACCAGCAGATTCCCACCACCTCGCTTTTCTACCAGGCCCTTCTGAAAACCGTGGTCGGCTTTGTGGTCAAGACCCGCGGCTCCATTCCCGTCGAGTCGACGATGCGCGCGGTCTTTCACAAGAACGCGCCGGGATTCGCGCTCGACGGTTTCCAGACCATGCAGGACGTCGTGGATAAAAGCACCTTCAGCCAGAGGCTCATGCTCTATCTCGTCGCCTCGTTCGCCGGCCTCGCCATCGCCATGGTCATCGCCGGCCTTTACGGAGTGCTCTCGCAACTGGTCAGCTATCGCCGCCGCGAGATCGGCGTGCGCATGGCGCTGGGCGCGACGCGGCTCGGCGTGGCGCAGTTGATCCTGCGCCAGGGGTCGGTGCTCATCGGCGCCGGGCTTGCCGCCGGGCTGGTGCTGGCCGTGGCGACGGGCCGCTTTATCAAAAGCTTTCTCTACCAGGTGCAGCCGCTCGACGCGTGGACCTATGTCGCGGTCGCCGTGGTGCTGGCGGCCATCGGGCTGATCTCGGCGCTCATTCCCGCGCGAAAGGCGGCGTCGATTCAGCCGATGCAGGCGCTCAGGGAAGAGTGACGAGGAGCCATCCGCGATGAGCGATCAGTTCGTAGTTCATAGTTCGCAGTTCGAATCCCCCGAAAAGCGGTCAGACTGAACGATGAACGGAATCGCGATCGATGCCCAAGCACCCGAAGAACTTGTACGATTGGCCGATCAGCCGCGGGTCCAGGTGCGCCGCGGCGGCGTTCCACGCCGGGGTGGCCGGTGCGTCGTTTACTGGATGCAGCGGGCCATGCGAGCCGTCGACAACCCTGCGCTCGACGTTGCGATTGAAGCCGGAAATGTGCTGGGTCTACCGGTGGCCGTCTTCTTCTCGATTCTTCCCCACTACCCCAACGCGAATCTGCGCCATTACCACTTTCTCGCGCAGGGGCTGAGAGACGTTGCCGCCGATGCGGCCGGGCGCGGAGTTGGTTTGGTGGTGCGCCGGCATCCGGACAATTCTCTCGAGGCCTTTCTCGAGGAGGTCGAGGCCGCTTTGCTGATCGGCGACGAAAACCACTGCCGCGAGCCGGAGCGCCGGCGGGCGGCGCTCGCG
>JASHQQ010000019.1 GCA_030039035.1 Acidobacteriaceae bacterium
CTGCCCGATACGTTGTCGAGCTTCCTCTCCGGCAGTCCCTTTGTCTATACGGTCGCGATCGCTCCGCCCTATTCTTCCAACGGCCCGCACATCGGCCCCGCGGCCATCAACCGCAACGCCTTCGGCCTTTACATCCAGGACACGTACAAAGCGAGCAGCCGCCTCACCCTCGACTACGGAGTGCGCTGGGACCTGTACACGCCGATCTCGGAACGCGCCAAACGGACTTCGAGCTTCCTCAACACTGCATCGGGGCAGGAATATGTCATCAATCCGCAGCCGGGCTACCAGACAAGCTGGCACGCGTGGCAGCCGCGCCTCCAGGTTTCCTGGCAAGCCGCGAGCAACTTGCTCGTTCGTGCCGGCGGCAGCATCATGACCATCCAGCCGAATATCTGGCAGGACAACTTCCTCACCGGCTCGACGCCGTTTGCGGTTTATCCCCGCTTGATTTCCGCTCAGGCCGCGCCGATTCACTACGGCTTCCAGATCACGCCGCAGCAGCTTCCGCCGGTGTACGCAACGTCAGGCGCGAACATCTTTCCCAGTCACAGCACGAAGTCCGTGGCGCCCAACACGCCCATGGATGTGAACCGCTATGAACAGGACCTGGCGGCGCTGACTCCGGGTCACGGCGTGAGCGACCTGAACCTGAGCGGAATCGACCGCTCCTTTGACAACGGCACACTTTACACGTGGACCATGGGCCTCGAGCGCAAATTCGGCAACCTCGTCGGCGATGCAAGCTATGTGGGAACCGCCGCGGAGAAACTGCCGCGCACCAGCTTTCCCAACGCCTATCCCGGCGCGACGCCGGAGTTTGCGCCCTATACCACATTCGACAGCGCCGGCAATGTGATCGGGGGCTTCGGCGTAGAGAACATGATCACCGCGACCGCTCACTCGACTTATCACGCCCTGCAGGCATCGCTTTCCGGAACCGTGGCCCATGGCGGCCCGGGAATCCAGGCCAGCTATACGTGGAGCAAGTCGCTCGACGACGTGAGCGCGGTCCTCGGCGGGACGGGATCTACGGGAGCCGTGACCATACCGTATCCCCAGGATCCGTTCAACACGCACACCGAGAAGGGACCTTCGGCCTTCGACGTGGCGCACGCGTTCAATGTGAGCGCCGCACAGGACCTGCACCTGCAGGACGTGAACTTCTTGCGTCCGCTGGGACAGAAAGTCACCGCAGGCTGGGAGTTGCTGAGCATTTCCAATCTGACATCGGGGTCGCCCTTCACCGTCTATTCCGGCATCCAGCAGACCGGCGCGGGCTCGATGGGCGTTGACCGGCCCGACCAGATCGCCACGCCGCATCTCTCCACGGCGCGCAAGGTGCGCGAGGATTATTTTGGCGAGGGAGCCAACAACGCCGCGGACTTCTTCGCGATTCCCATCCACATCGCCGGCGGCACGGGGCCGAACCAGGGGCGATTCGGTACGGTGGGCCGCAACTCCTTCTTCGGACCGGCCTTTTACGATTACGACTTCGCCATGATCAAGGACACGCCCTTCGGCGAGCGCAAGAGCGGCGCCGAGCGCGTCGACCTGCAATTCCGCGCCGAGTTCTTCAACCTCTTCAACATCGTCGATATGGGACTGCCGGCCAACGTCATCGAAGGCTCGGGCTTCGGCGAAATCAGCAAGACCGCCAACAACTCGCGGCAGATCCAGTTCTCGCTCAAGCTGATCTACTGATCCGGCATAGCGTTTGAAGTGCGCACCCCTGACGAAGTGGGCGCCCCATGCGCGTGGGTGCCCCATCCTTTCTGTTCGACGCGGCGAGCAGCATGGGGTCGGATCTCAAACCAGCCGCTTCGCTTCCTTGCGCGTCAAGTGCCAGGCGGCGAGGGCGAGCGCCACAACACCGAGAACGATCGCCAGGACGGCGCGACTCCCCGTGAGCGTACGCCAGCCCTCGTAGAGGGCAAAACATCCGGCAAGCAGCATCACGACGCCGCGCACGCGATTCATCCCGATCCCTCTCCACGCTTCGATGCAGATTCGGCAGCGCAGCCCGTGTCCATCCTTTTCGCGCCTTTTGCGAAAAAGGGTGGGAGGCCGCTTCGGTGCGAGCCGCGTTTGACCGCGCCGACGCCGAATCCCTATCGTGAATAGCGTAGCGCACGCCGTTCGAAGAGGATTTTTCATGACCACGCCCGCGACATCCGCTGCCATCGACTTGAAAAAGACCGCGCTCAATGCCACGCACCGCGCCCTGAAGGCGAAGATGGTCGACTTCGGCGGCTGGGACATGCCGGTCGAATACCCCGGCTTCACACCCCAGCGACAAGGACCCGTCCCCGGGGGCTCCGTGGCCGGAGGCGGGTTGATCGCCGAGCACATGGCCGTGCGCACCGGCGTCGGCCTTTTCGACGTGAGCCACATGGGCGAGATCCAGTTTCGCGGCCGCGGCTCGCTGGCCGCCGTGCAGCACATCGCCATGAACGACGCTTCGCGGCTCAAGGACGGCCAGGCGCACTACTCGGCGCTACTCACGCCCCGGGGCACGTTCGTGGATGACATCCTCGTCCATCGCTTGGGCGAGAATGACTACCTGCTGGTGGTGAACGCCGGCACCACGGGCAAGGACTTTGCCTGGATTCGCGAGCGGGTGGGCAGGTGGCCGGGAATCCATATCAGCGACTATTCGAGCTACTATTCGCAGCTTGCCATCCAGGGACCGCGCGCGCTGGAGACGCTGCAGAAGCTGACCACGGTCGACCTGGCGGCGATCCGGAACTATTGGTTCGCCTGGGGCCAGGTGGCCGGTGTTCCCAACGTGATGATCGCGCGGACGGGATACACCGGCGAGGACGGTTTCGAGGTCTACATTCCCTCCGACGAGGCGACGAGCGTGAAGGTGTGGAATGCGATCCTCGAGGCGGGCGGCGAGTTCGGCATCCGGCCTTGCGGGCTGGGCGCGCGCAACACTCTGCGGCTGGAGGCAGGTATGAGCCTGTACGGCCATGAGATCTCCGAAGAGGTCAACGTGCTCGAAGCCGGACTGAACCATTGGCTCAAGCTCGAAAAAGGAGACTTTGTCGGCCGCGAGGCGCTGGTCGCCGTGCAGGCCGCCGGAGGCCCCGCGCGCCGGATTGTTGGACTGGAGATGGTTGAGCGGGGTATCGCTCGGGACGGGTACGCAGTCTTCGATCTCGAGGGCAAAGAGATCGGGGTGGTCACTTCCGGTTCGCCGGCGCCGTTCCTCAAGACCAACATTGCCATGGCGCTGGTGCCGGCCGAAGTGGCCGCGAGCGGTTCTGATGTGATCGCCCAATGCCGCGCCAACCCGGTGCGCGCGAGGCAGGTGCCGGTCCCGTTCTACAAACGGCCGAAGAGGTAGCTCGATTCTGCGACGCATTCTGCGGCGAAATCGTTGAGGACTTGAGCTGTCGCGCAGGCCCTGCGGAGGGACGATATCCGGGCCTGTCTCGCCTCAAATATTTCCAAATAAACAGGATAGCCCATGTGCTGTACACCAGGGAATTCGCCACGCGAAAATGCTTGACAGCATACACTATGTGTCATACAGTAGTTGATGTACAGTGTACGAGACACAGCATGACCGCCACTGACAACCTCTTCGAAAACCTTCGCCTCGAGCTTCGCCGCGGCTGCCTGACGCTGGCCGTGCTGGCGCAGCTACGCCAGGAACA
>JASHQQ010000160.1 GCA_030039035.1 Acidobacteriaceae bacterium
GACCTTGGCGAGGCCGGAAGCATGGTAGATTTCGGTGACATGGTTCCGGATGACGCCGTGTTCTACGACGGCCAGCACGGGGCCGAAATGCACAATTTCTATTACTACGACTACCATCGGACCATCAGCCAGGTGTTTCAAGAAAAACGTGGCAACGATTTCGTCTTATATGGCAGAGGGGCCGCGCCGGGCACACAAGGGTGGGTGGGACAGTTTGCCGGCGATCACCCGGCCAACTTTAGCGGACTGAAACACGTGTTGACCGGAGCGCTGAACCTATGCGCATGCGGTTACTCTAACTGGGGAAGCGACCTTGGCGGATATTTTGGTTACCCGCAGCCCGCAGTCTATATGCGCTGGTTCCAATTTGGATGCTTCAGCCCCTGGATGCGCCCTCACGGCACGGCGCCGCGCGAGCCATGGTATTTCAACGACGCGGCGGTGACAAACTACAAGTTTCTTGCCTGGACGCGTGAGAATATCCTGAATTACACGTTTAACGCAGCCGTGATCGCACACGAGACGGGAACCCCGATCATGCGGTCGATGCCGCTGGCCTTTCCGAGCGAACAGGAGGCGGCCGGCACTCCCGAGCAATACATGTTCGGGCCCGACTTATTAGTTGCTCCGGTGGTCAGCGAAGGTACCTCCAAGTTGGTTGCGTTCCCATCCGGAGTCTGGACTAGCCTGTGGGACGGCAAGACAGTCGACGGACCAGTCAAGCTCAAGGTTGACGCTCCACTCGACACAATCCCGGTTTATCTAAAGCCAGGGGCCGTCGTGCCGGTGCAATTGTGCCCGGAGCTGCAGTTCGGCAGGAGCATGACGGGCCGCCGCGTCGACGCTGTGATTGTTACCTTTTCGAACAGGGATAAAGAGGTTTCCATGCTGAACACGCGAGGGGAGGCAGCGAGAGTGACCGTGCGAGCCGGGGCCGGTGGTACCGGCTGGAAGCTGGAGAATCTTCCCGAGATGAACTACTTACTGGTTTATGGCACGGCTTCCGCCGCGTCCGTCAAGTTGGATGGCGCAGAGTTACCAAGGGCAGAGACTGGAGATCTTGACTCGATGCCAATTGGTTGGGTAACCGACCCGACGGGCAACCGGCTCGTGATTCATTTGCCATCGCGCGGTGTCGAGAACAGCGCGCCAACCATGGAGATCCAGGTAATCCAAGCCGGGCAATGAATCGGCCGTGCCGGGAAAGTGCCGGAGGTTCCGGCAAGGGGCGGTGAGGGCGGAACGATGGAGATCAGAAGCCAGTGCACGAACTGTTCACCCTCCAGTGGCGGCGGCCGCCTGCTTGCCATCCCTGGAGGCTGCCTCCACTATGGCTGCCCCGTTATTGCCCGAGACACTCATGCGACGAGCCCGCACTAGGCGATGCGCATCGTCATGCCGCCATCAATTACCAGGTTCTCGCCGGTAATAAAGTCATTCTCTATAAGCCCCAGAATTGCCCGGGCTACATGCTCCGGTTTGCCTTCCCGATGAAGCGGTATCCTGTTCCTGATATTGTTTTCTGCCTGTTCTGGCGTGAGGTAATCCTGAAAGGGAGTACGGATGATTCCCGGAGATACGCAATTCACGCGAATATTGTAATCCGTTAATTCACGAGCGAGAGTGCGGGTAAATTGCGGTATAGCGCCCTTGGCCACGCCATAGGCTACTGCGCCAAGGCAACCGCGAAGGCCAGCAGCGGATGCAATGAGCAGGATTGCGCCCTCCCCCTGCCTGATCATGTGCGGCACCGCAGCGCGAGCGAGCCGCATCACTGCGTGTACGTGGACATCGAATGCCTGCTTCCACGTCTCTTCGGTGACATCAAAAAATCCGCCCGGGACCGGTGCGCCCGCGGCATGAACAAGGATGTCCAGCCGCCCCCATCGGGTGCACATCTCGGCAACGGTGCGAGAACAGTCTTCAGCGTTGCCAACGTCTGCCTGGATGTAAAGAGTCTGGTCCCCATTTGCCGCAGCAGCCGCCTGAAGCATCTCCGCCGAAGCGTTTTGCGGGTTTCGCCCTGCAACCGCGACGTGGGCACCGCGCGCGATCAACATCCGCGCCGTTTCCGCGCCGATGCCACTCGATCCCCCGGTCACGAGACACACCTTGCCTGACAATTCCATTGTCACTGCCAGCTTTCATCGGGCTGCCTGTCTTCGATGAGGCAAAAAAGGGCCCTGAATCGGATGGATGAAGCCACTCCATCAAGGCATCTGATATATGATATATCAGAAGCTGGTTCGGGGCCGGAAAAATCTGGCAGAGCAGTTTTGGTGGTATTATGGGGACAATCTGACATCCTGAACACTTGCAAGTCGGGGAGAGAGCTGTGATCACTCAATCCAAGTTGCGAAAAGGCGCGCGCTCGTCAAGCCGGCTGGATGGAAACGGGCAATCGCTCTCCAATCGTGCCTATCAGCAGATTCGAGATGAAATCCTCAGCGGAGATCTCTCGATAGGGGACGTCCTTTCGCGGAGGCGACTTGCCGAGCGCCTGAACATGAGCTTTCTGCCTATCACCGAAGCTCTGAGGTGCCTGGAAACGGAAGGACTTGTTGAAAGCCGCCCGAGGATCGGAACCCGGGTACGCGTGCCCAGCGAGCAGGACATACGAGACAGCAATGTCATCCGGGAAGCTCTGGAATCGCAGGCGGCAAGATTATGCGCGCTGAGCATCACGGAAGCGGAGAAGCAGCAGCTTCGCACCAGTGCCAGACATCTGGACGAGCTCCAGAAGATGTGTGTTCTGGAATCCGCGGACTCAAGATTCCTGTTCTCTGTTCATACTTACCACATGCAATTCCATCAGCGAATCGCAGAACTGAGCCGCTGCCCGGGGCTGTGCCGTGCAATCGAGAAGGAGCATGTCCTAATCTTCAACTGGCTCTATGATATAGCAGCCGACCGACGCACCCAGCCGGAGGAATTCCATTCGAAGCTAGCCGAAGCGTTATGTAGCGGCGATTCGCTTGCGGCAGACGCGGCCATGCGAGTACACGTGCGGTATGGACTCGACCAAATCCTGGCGCGTCTGTCGAAGTTCGATAAAAGAGACGCCTGGCGGTTGAAGAGCAGGAATCCGGATGAGAATGGGAAGAAATCCGGGAACGGTCTGGGCAGAAAAGACAGATGAGCTCAATACTCCCAGCCAGGGAGCAGTTCCGCAATCGAAATTGGCGTGCGTCGGCTCGGCTGGAATCACGGGGACCTTTGCGGGCGGTGCAGGTGGACCTCGGACTTCAGCGGAACGTTTCCGCCCCTTGACGCGTCCGTTCTCGTCGTGGCGGACAGTCTATCCATTCAAGTCTTCAAACCGGAGGCTCCATGCAAAGTCACATGGCCTGTTGTTCGGCTGTTGCAAGCTCTCTGGCAATGTGACAATGGTTCCCCGCGTGGAATCCGACTTCCATGGCAGAGTTGCGTTTGATCCCAGCAGATCTACTTTCGAGCCGGTCCGCGGCTGCACTGTGCTCAGCACAACCTGTGTACCTGGCCATTCCGTCAGGATTGCGTAGACAAACCGTGAGTCTTTCGATCGCGTGAAGCGAGCAGTGTCGCCTTCGGACCAAAGTGTACCCTTGCGCGGGCGAGTGGCGTAGATTGCTTCGCCATTCACCTTCAACCACTGCCCCGCACCTTTCATCTGGCGGACCGCCTCGGGATGAAACTCGCCATGGCCACTTGGTCCGACACCTATCTGCAGTCCGCCACCCTTGGCAACAGCGTCAACCAGGCTATGAACGATCCATTCAGTGCCTTTGTAATTTGCAGCATCCGGATCATAGGAGAAGTCGGTGCCCAGCGGATAAATCGTGAACCATGGCTTATCAGACGCTTCCTTCGAGCCGGGAACTACCCGTTCTGGAGTGTAGTAATCGCCGTAATTTCCAATGCCGCGCAGGCGCAACATGACCTGCGGCTGGAGTTCTCGCAACTTCAAGACAGTTTTTCTAAGTTCGGGCCAGACACGCGGTCCCAGCCACATATCCAGACACATCATGTCGATCCTTCCATAGTTGGTCAATAGCTCGACCAACTGTCCACGATGTCGGGCCATCATGCGATTGACTTCCGCATCGACAGGGTCGGGAACGATTACGGCATGACTGCCCAATCTTTCCCTCGTCATTTGCAGGTCCCGTGGCGCCATCCATTCTGCCGACGAAGGTATCTGGAAGGGGTGACACACATACGGCCGGAAATCCGCGTCGTACCAATCGGGATGCGAAAAATAGAGATCGATTTTAATACCGCGCTCATGAGCCGCATCGCAGAGTTCCTTCACAACATCGCGCCGGAACGGCGTCTCCGTGATGGAATAGGCAAGTTCGCAGGATTCAATTTTCGGCCCCCCCGCAGCCGTCCAATTGGCCCGGTTTTTCACCCGCGTCCCGGTATTGAACATGCAGAAGCCTTCATGATGCTTGCTTGTGAACGCGAACATTTTCATGCCGCTTTCCTTGAAAACGTCCATCCAACCGGCCGCATCGAAACCCGCGGGGTTCCAACTCCTGTAAAGGTTGTTGTATTTCTGGCGGTCCTCAAAAGACATGCCAAGAAACGGCCACGACTCCGGGCCCCGATGCCAGAGGGAGTAGATCCCCCAGTGGATTCTGATTCCAAATTTCATGTCCTCGAAGGCCTCGTATGCAGTCGGAGGGGCCCAGCGATACTCCGGTACAGGCGTTTTCTCGATATAAGGAACGTCCTTCAACAGCGACGGAGGGAAACCATGGAGCCCCTCCGAGGTTTGGGCCAAGCTGGAAAAGGCAGGGGTTGCCGCCACAGACGCGGCTGACGCAAGAAACTGTCTCC
>JASHQQ010000020.1 GCA_030039035.1 Acidobacteriaceae bacterium
TCGCGATCGGTGTCGCGAAAGTCGCGTCCCGCGACCAGCGGCACGCCCAACGTGCCGAAGAAGCCCGGCGAGACCGAACGGAATTTCGCGCGCCAGTCGCCCACGCCGTTCTCGCGCTTTGCGCCCTGCACGGTAAAGGCGAAAGCGATGTCCAGCGCCTGGGTATCGCGCCACGGCACGCTGAACCCGGTCGAGACGTGCTCGACGCCCGGAAGCGTGGTGATGCGCTCCTTCACTTCGCGATAGAACTCCTGCACCTGTTCCGGCGTCTTGCCGTACCGCAGCACCGGCAGGTTCACGGCCAGCACCTTGGCCGTGTCAAACGGCGGCCGCGACTGTTCGAGTTCGTAGAGGGTTCTCATCAGGACCGCGGAGCCGGCCAGCAGCAGGAAAGATGCCGTGATCTGGAGAACCGCGAAGACGCGGAGCCGCCGGTTGCTTCCGCCGGCCACCCGCGTTCCGCCGCTGGCGCTGTTGCCGTGCAGCACGTCTGTCGAGGGCAGGCGCGGGATGTAAGCCAGGAAGACCGAGGCGATCAACGCCAGCGCGATGCCAAACCACACCAGGCTGAAATCCAGCTTCAGGTCGTGGGCGCGCACCGAGAATCGCGCCGCGTAGCGGCCCAGCACCTCGACCATGGGAACGGCGAGGATCAGCGCCGCCAGCACACCGCTGCCGCACAGCACGAGGCTTTCGGCCAAAAGCGACCGGCGCAGCGTTGCCGCGCTGGCGCCCAGAGCCGCGCGCACGGCCAGCTCGGATTCGCGGCGCACGGTCCGCGCCAGCACCAGGTTGGCCACATTCGAGCTGGCGATGACAAACAGCAGCCCGGAAGCCGCAAATAGCACCCAGAGGACCGTGTTGGCGGTCGAATTGATCTGGTCGTGCATGCGCTTCACGCTGATCTGGAAGTGGTCACCCGGCTTGTAGACCTCGGGGTGGGCGGCCATCATGGCGCCGTACGACTTCTCCAACTCCGCGCGCGCCTGTTCGAGCGTCGCCCCAGGGGCCAGCCGCCCGAAAACCTCGGTCATGCGGTGCTCGCGGCCGGTCACCATTGTGGCCGAAAGGTGGTGCGGGCTGGTGACCACGTTGGCGATAATCTCAGTCGATACGGGGTAGGGAACCGACGGCTCCAGAACGCCGACAATCACCCCGGATCGCGAACCCATCCCGCTCTCCAGACGCACCGTCTTGCCCAGCACATGCGGATCGGAGTGCAGCGACTCGCGCCAGAACTTGTAGGTGAGCACGACGGCGCCTGCCGCGCTCGGCCCATCGTCGGAGGGGCCGAGCAGACGGCCCATCACCGGACGCAGTCCCATAACCTCGAAGTAATTGCCGTCGACCACTCCGGCAGGGATCTCGCGCGGTGTGCCCAGGCCGATGATGGTGAAATCGATCTCGGAAAACGTGCCCAGCTTCTCGATCGTTTTCAGCCCGGTGCCGAGATCGTTGATCTCGGGTATCGAGAACGTGGTATTGGCCGCGCCGAGGCCGGGCGCGCTCTGGCGGATATAGAGGAGCCGGTCTTCGTCGCGATTGGCCAGCGGCTTGAGCAGCACCGCGCGCACCACGCTGAAGATGGCGGCATTGGCCCCGATGCCCAGGGCCAGCGTCAGCGCTACGGTGATCCACAGGGCGCGGACGCGCGCCAGCGAGCGGATGGCAATTCTCAGATCGCGAAGGAAGGACATGATGGCCTCCAGAATGGCAGACGGCGGGAAGATGTCAAGTACCGGATAGCTGTCTCGCGGCCTTTCCGGTTGACAAATACGTTGATATCAACTAATGTGATTGTGTGTCAAGCCCAAAGTTGCTCCCGTACGAAACCACGCTTCTTGTGCGGGACTCTTGCATCTGCCTCCACGTGCAGCGGGCGGCGCGGGCGCTGGCGCGGCGTTTCGATGACGAATTTCGTCCTGTCGGTTTGACGAACGGCCAGTTTTCGCTCCTCATGTCACTCAATCGGCCCGAGCCTCCTCCAATGGCGCCGGTGGCTGCGCTACTTGCCATGGACCGCACCACACTGACTGCGGCGCTCAAGCCGCTGGCGCGGCGCGGTCTTGTCGAAATCCTGAACGACCCCTCCGACGGACGGAGTCGAAGGTTGAAAATCACCGAACAGGGAAGAGCCCTGCTCGCGCAGGCTGTACCCATCTGGCAGCGCGCGAGCCGCGAACTGGAAGCGAACCTGCACGATGGCGACGCCGGTCGCCTGCGCGCCAATCTGCTCGTGCTTTGCTGACCGTTCCCGTGCAGAAAAGCGGAGAGGTGCAGCGGGTTCACGGGAAGACTCCGGGCTTCAGCCCGTACGTTTCTGCCCAGGATTGGAATTCGCGGGGCCTTATCCCCGGAGGAAGTGGGATCCGACAGAAGCTGACGCGCCTCAGAGTTTTTCTCCACCGTCCCGACAGCTCTGGTACCACTCCACCGTACGTCTCAGTCCTTCGCGAAAATCCACATGCGGCTTGTAGCCGAGCAGTTCGCCGGCCAACCCGATGTCGGCCAGCGAGTCGCGAATATCGCCGTTGCGCGGCGGCGCGTAGACCGGCTCGCCGCGATAGCCGGTCAGCTCACAGAGAATCCTGAACGTTTCATTGAGCGTGATGCGCGAGCCGGTCGCCACATTCATCGCCTGGCCGGCAACTTTCCCGGCAGGCGCCCCGGCGGCCAACAGATTGGCGCTGACCACGTTGTCGATATAGGTAAAGTCGCGGGTCTGCTCGCCGTCGCCATAGATCGTGGGCTGTTCTCCGGCCAGCATCTTGCGGCAAAAGATCGCCAGCACTCCGGAATACTGCGAAGTTGGATCCTGGAACGGTCCAAAAACGTTGAAGTAGCGCAGCGTAACCGTCTCAAGCCCATAGACTCGACTAAATGAACGCAGGTACTGCTCGCCGGCCAGCTTGGCGACAGCATAGGGCGAAATCGGATTGGGCAGCATCTGCTCGCGCTTGGGCAGCGTGGGCGAATCGCCATAGACCGAGGATGAGCCCGCGTAGACCACTCGCCTTGCCCCCGCTGAACGGGCTGCCACGAGCAGGTTCAGCGTCGCGTCCACGCAATTCAGATTCGTTGCTACCGGATCGGCGACCGAGCGAGGCACCGATGCCAGCGCCGCCTCATGGAAGACGATTTCCACTCCGTCGCAAATCGCAGCGCAAACTGCGGGATCGGCCAGATTCCCTTCGATAAACTCCATGGCCTCCAGGCCGGTGAGGTTCTCGCGCTTTCCGGTGAGAAAGTTGTCAATGCCGCGCACCGCTTCGCCGCGCCGGAGAAGCTCCGCCGCGATGGAGCGGCCTATGAAACCGGCCACTCCCGTCACAAGATACTTCGCCATAGCCTGTCTCCCGGCCCGGTTCGGCGAGCCGCAAGCGCCTCAGGGACGCAACCGAAAGAATACGCGAGCACCGGAGCTCGTCCGGAATCAGCCCCGTGGATTATCGCGGCCACGCCGCCGCGGCCAGCGCCGCGAGAAAGACGATCTGGATCGCCAGTCGTGTGCCAAGCGCCGGAACCGGCCGCCCGCCGATCGTCAGCCGCTCCCGCGCCGCTTTCATGTTCGCGGGGAAGACGCAGATCAGCATCACCGCTGCCGATGTGGCGGCAACCAACGCCGCGCGTGGAACCTGAAGTCCGATCGCAACCAGAATCTCTGCGATTCCCGTCAATGTCACCCACATCCCCGAGTTCCCGAAGACCGCGGGAACCATTCTCATCAGATCGGGCCTGCGCTTTCCCCAGTGCGCCGATGCGGTCAGCAGGAACATGACTCCGAGCGCCGCGCGCAGCGCATGTTGCCAGTCGGAAAAGTACGGAATGCCGGGTCCGGTAAGCCAGAGCGCGAAAAACACGAGCGCCAGCACAATCAGAGGAATCAACGCTCACCTCACAAGCCATTCTTGATCGATCACTGCAAGTTCATGCAACAGCCCTCCGGCGTGGAATCACCGTAAAGTGACACAGGATCGACCGGCCAATGCCGTAGAATCCAGAGTATGACAACGGCCACAGGAAGCCCGCTCGCCGGGCTCAAAGGCAAAATGGAGACCCGCGAAGCCCGCATCGGCATTGTGGGCATGGGTTATGTAGGGCTGCCCCTGGCGCTGCTCTTCAGCGGCGAGCGTTTCCGCGTCACCGGTTTCGATATCGAGCCGGGCAAGGTCGACACGCTGAACAGCGGCGGCTCGTACATCGTCCGCATTCTTCCCGAATCGATTCGCGAAGCTCACAAAAGCGGATTCCGCGCCACCTCGGATTACTCGAAGATCGCGCAGATGGACGCGGTGATCATCTGCGTGCCCACGCCGCTCGACGAATACCACGAGCCCGACCTGAGCTACGTCACCGGTACTGTCAACTCCATCGCTCCGCACATTCACGAAGGACAGCTCATCGTGCTCGAAAGCACGACCTATCCCGGCACTACCGAAGAGATCGTCGTTCCGATCCTTGAGGCCGGAAACCCGCTTGGATTGAAAGTGGCGCGTTCGGAATCCGATGCCGGAGTCTATGTCGCCTTTTCGCCCGAGCGCGAGGACCCCGGCAACGACACCGTCGCCCGTCACGATATTCCCAAGGTCATCGGCGGGTGCAGCCCTGACGCATCCGAGCTGGCCGCGGCCATGTATGGCTCCATATTCCGCCGCGTGGTCCCGGTCAGCAGCCCTTCGGCCGCGGAGATGACCAAACTTCTCGAAAACATCTATCGCTGCGTCAACATCGCACTGGTCAACGAGCTCAAGCAACTCTGCCTGAGGATGGGCATCGATATCCACGAGGTCATCGACGCGGCCAGGACCAAACCCTTCGGCTTCCAGGCCTTTTATCCCGGCCCCGGTCTCGGCGGCCACTGCATCCCGATCGACCCGTTCTATCTCTCGTGGAAAGCGAAGAAGTACGACTTCCGCACGCGTTTCATCGAGCTGGCCGGCGAGGTGAACACGGCCATGCCGTACTTCGTCCTCGACCGGATCGCCGCCGGCCTGAACGAGCACTCGAAGTCGATCAAAGGATCGAAGATCCTGGTGCTGGGCCTTGCTTACAAGCGCGACATCGACGACCTGCGCGAGTCGCCTTCGCTCACCGTTATCGAACTGCTGCGCGAAAAAGGCGCCAACGTCGCCTACAACGATCCGTTCTTCCCAACCGTGGGCCGCGGCCGCCACTACGACCTGAACATGAGCAACACGCCGCTCGACCGGCTGGGCGAGTTCGACGCTGTCGTGATCGTCACCGACCATACCAGTTACGACTACAAGGCCATCGTCGACCGGGCCAGGTTGGTGATCGATACTCGCAACGCGACCAAGGGCATCGAGTCGCCGAAGATTGTGCGCTGCTAGAAAGGGCGTCAAGCGGATCGGCATCTTCCGATCGGGCGCGGCCCTTGCTTCGCCCGAAAGCGAACTTTCCGCAACACAGGTTCGCGCCCGCGACAGCCCCCGACTCCATCCTGTATCGTTCTTAGTCTGATCATGCTCCTGCCCCACGCAACGCTTGCCGAGCCGCAACATTTCTCCCTCGCTGAGAAGCTCATCTTTCTGGCCCTGATCGTCGCCTCGATCGCGGCGTTCTGGCGCCGGTTCGGAGCCGTTCTCGACAAAATTCTCAAGTCGAAAAAAGACCCGGGCTTCCGGCTCTTTCCCATCGGCAGGCGCGTATGGGACTTCTTCCGGGAAGTGATGTGCCAGGCCAGGGTGATCCGCCAGCGCCCGCTCCCCGGCCTGGCTCACGCCTTTGTCTTCTGGGCTTTTTGCGCCTTTGCGCTGGTCACGTTGAATCACTGCGCGACCGGCTTTGGCGGAGCGTTTCTCGATCCCGCGGGCCTCTTCGGCCGCTTCTACTCCTGGTTGGCCGCAGCTTTCGCACTGGCCTGTGCCATTGGTATCTTCGGCCTGTTCGTGCGCCGGTTTTTGGTTCGTCCGCGCTGGCTGGGCGAAGATCTCTCCTGGGAATCCGGCCTCATCGCGCTGCTGATCTTCGTCCTGATGGTCACTTACCTGGCGGCGTTCTTCGTCACCGACACCGCGCCCGCCGCGAGGGTCCTCTGGTGGATCCACTCGCTCACGCTGCTCGCATTTCTTCCCGTTATTCCGCATACCAAGCATCTGCACCTGGTGCTAAGCCCGTTCACCATCTTTCTCTCGCGCGGCGGTTTCAGCGCGATTCCGTCGCTGGCAGGCGATGAGGACTTCGGCCTCGTCGCCGGCAAAGACCTCACGCAAATCGTAAGCCTGCAGACCTACTCCTGCGTCGAGTGCGGCCGGTGCAGCGAGCACTGCCCGGCAACCAATACCGGAAAGCTGCTCAATCCCAAAGAAATCGTCCTCGGCCTGCGCGGCTATCTGAACGAGTTCGGACCGGCATCGGAGGAATCGCTGATCGGGAAATACGTAGCGCAGGAAGCCGTCTTTCAATGCACCACCTGCGGCTCGTGCGAGTTTCAATGCCCGGTCGGCATCGAGCACGTGCCCATTCTCGTGGGCCTGCGGCGCGGCGCCGTCAACACCGGCGCCTGGGACGACGATCACGGCGGCAAGCTCTTTCTTGCACTCGAGCGCGGCAGCAACGCGCTCGGCCTTGGCGCGGCGGAGCGCGACAAGTTTATTCAAAGACAGGAGCTGCCAATCTTCGACGGCTCGCAGGAGTATTGCCTCTGGCTCGGCTGCATGGGCGGATACGATCCCCAGGGCCGCGAGATCATCGCCGACTTTGCGCGCGTGATGAGTTATCTCGGCACTAGCTTTGGCGTGCTGCGCAAGGAGAAGTGCACGGGCGATCCGGTGCGCCGCCTCGGCAACGATCTTGTCTTTCAACAGCTCGCGGAATCGAATCTCGAAACCCTGCAGCAGAACAAGGTGAAGAAGATCGTCTCCATCTGCCCGCACTGCGTGCGCACCATCCAGACCGACTGGAAGGAATTCGGGACGCCACCGGAGATCGAGCATCATAGCGAGTTTCTCGCGCGACACCTGGACAAACTTGGGGTGTCCCCAGTCCCGCGGTTGGAACCGGGGAAAGAAAAGATCGTCTATCACGATCCCTGCTACCTCGGCCGCTACCGCAACATCTACGACGAGCCGCGCCGCGTGGCCGCGCTCGCCGGCGATCTCGTCGAGGCTCCGCGCCATCGCGAGCGCAGCTTCTGCTGCGGAGCCGGCGGAGGTCTCGCGTTTCTCGGCGAAGAAAAAGGCGAGCGCGTGAGCCACGCCCGCGCTGCCGAGCTCGCGGCAACCGGCGCGACAACTGTCGCCGCCGCCTGCCCGTTCTGCAATACGATGTTTCGCGACGCGCTCGCGGCGACCGGCGACGGCGCGCCGCAATTACTCGACATCGCACAAATTGCCGCGCGTGGATTGCCTCGGGGCCAGCCGGTTAAGATGAACGAGAGCCTATAAGAATGAAGATCATCGTTGCCATCAAACAAGTCCCGGAACGCGACGCGCAGGTGCGCATCGACCCGGTGGGAAAATGGATCGAAGAGCTCGATGTTCAATTCGCCCTCAACGAATCCGACGCCTATGCGCTGGAAGAAGCGCTGCAGTTGAAAGAGAAGCACGGCGGCGAGGTGATCGTCATCAGCGCCGGACCCGAACGCGCCGGTCAGGTCATCCGCGAAGCGCTGGCCAAAGGCGCCGACCGCGGGATTCACATTGAAGCCGACGATTTGGGAAGCCGGGACGCACTGGGTGTGGCCCGGCTGCTCGCCGCCGCGATTCAGCCCGAGAATCCCGATCTTGTTCTCGCCGGCCTGCAGTCTGAAGACCTCGGCCTGGGCCAGACCGGCGTGATTCTCGCCGAGCTGCTAGGCTTTCCGCATTCCTCGCTCATCCTGCACGTCGACGTGACCGCGAAGGGCCTCAAGGTGAAGCGCGAGCTTGAAGAAGGCTGGTTCCAGTCGATTGAGCTGCCATTGCCCGCAGTGCTCGCGATTCAATCCGGCGGCAACAAGCTGCGCTACGCCACGCTGATGGGCATCAAGCGCGCAAAGACCAAGGAAGTCCGTCGCGCCTCTGCAGGCGAACTCGGCGCTGACGCCTCGCCGGTCGTCATTCTCGAAGGCATCTCGTTGCCGCAAAAACAGCGCTCCACACAGATCCTGCCCGGCTCGCCGAAAGAGGCTTCCGCCGCGCTGGTTGAGAAGCTGAGGTTCGAAGCGAGGGTGCTATGAGTGGAGTCCTGGTTGTCATCGAACAGCGTGACGGCGCCATCGGCCGCATCAGTTGGGAGGCGGTTGCCGCGGGCAAGTTTTTGGGAACGAAAATTGGCGTCGACGTCGGCGCTGCCGTGATTGGCGCAGCCACTGAATCCGCTGCTGCCCAGCTCTCCGCCAAGGCTCTGGCGAAAGTCGTTCGCATCGAGCACGCGCTGCTTGCACAATACACATCGGACGGTTACTCTCTCGCGCTCGAGCAGTTCATCGCGCAGGATAAGCCGGAATACGTAATCTTCCCTCACACCTACCAGGTGCGCGACTTCGTCCCGGCCCTTGCCACGCGCTTCGGCGAAATGCTGATCAGCGACGTGATCGCCATTGCCGACGGTCCGGTCTTCGCACGCCAGTTGCTGCAAGGCCGTTTGCAGGGCAGCTATCGCCATACCGGGACTGGTCCGTGCCTTGTCTCCGTTCAGGCGGGCGCCTTTCGCGCCGATGCGTTGGAGGCCGGTTCGGCGCAAGTTTCCCGATTCACTCCCGCGCTCGACGCCGCGCAGATTCGCACCCGTCCCGAGCCTCCCTTCCGCGGGTCCGAACAGACGATCGATCTTGGCTCCGCACAACTGATCGTGAGCGTGGGCCGGGGAATCAAGGACGCCGAAAACCTGCCTCTTGTTCAGGAACTCGCCAAGGCGCTTGGCGCCGAGCTCGCCGCTTCGCGTCCCATCTGCGATAACGGCTGGCTGCCGATGGAGCGGCAGGTTGGCAGCTCCGGCCAGACGGTTTCGCCCCGACTCTATCTCGCCGTCGGAATCTCCGGCGCCATCCAGCACCTGGTGGGCATGAAGGGTGCGCAGTGCATCGCCGCCATCAACAAGGACCCCGACGCGCCGATCTTCGAAGTTGCGGACTATGGAATCGTGGGCGATCTGTTCGAGGTGGTTCCGGCCTTGACCGAAGCGGTGAAGGCGGCCAAAGGCTGAGTTGATTCGCGCCTCGCCCCGGGGACGCCGCACCGCACGAGAAACGATGCGGAAGGCTTTCAACAATGCGCTCTTTCAGAGTTTTTCCGCAGCCCGTCCAGCCCGCGAAATAGCTGCTACGAGCATTCCTGTCGAGTTTCTACATCCCCATTCCCTTCAGCTTGCGCCGCGTGACCCCGTAGAGTACGAAGCATGCCGCGGCAAGCACGAACCAGACGACGATCATGAACGAAAAAGATTCCTTGCCCGCCGAGAAAAGATAGATTTTCGCGCACCAGCCGAAGAAAGCCAGCAGGAAGTAGGCGCCGAGGCAAAGCTCGGCCGCCGCTGCGATCACCAGCAGGACTTTCCTGGACATGTCTGGATTATGGCCGCGTTGGAAAGAAGAAATCAACCGGATCGGCCACTTTCCCGCCATGCGGTGCGCTGAAGGTAACGTGCCGCGCAATGCCAGGACAATTCACGGCCGCATCCGCGACTCGACAGGCAGTTCCTGCGTCTCGGGCGGCGGGGATTGCAGCGTGTGCGCGCCGATTTCAGCCGCGCGCAGAACCTGGCCCGGCACAATTCCCAGTCCGAGCGTTGCGGTTGCGGCCAGCAGCAAGGCGGCTCCGACGGCGACGCCGACCCGCGGCGCGACGGGAACTGCCTCGCCGTCGCTCTTTGGAGCCCTCTGCGCCGCGGCCAGCGCCAGCCGCAAATAGTAGGCTGCCGCTACCCCGGAGTTCAGCAAGCCGATAATCGCCAGAACCACCGCTCCGCCGCTCACCGCTGCCGAGAAGGAATAAAACTTGCCGAAGAAACCGCCAGTGAACGGGATTCCGACCAGCGAAATCAGGAAAAAGAGCAGCAGGCTGCCCAGCAGCGGCGAGCGGAAGATCAGCCCGCGGAAATCGGCCACCAGCGGCAGCCTGTCGTCGTAGCCGCTCACCAGCGTCACTACCGTAAACACGCCCACATTCATCGCGGCGTACGCTGCCGTATAGAAGACCACCGCGGAGATGCCAGTCGATCCCAGTCCTGCGAACGCCGCCAATATATATCCGGCGTGCGCGATCGAAGAGTACGCCAGCATGCGCTTCACGTTTTCCTGGCGAAGCGCCGCCAGGTTGCCCACCGTCATCGAGAGCACCGCGACGATCCAGATGAGCGGCGACCACACCGGGCGCAGCGTGGGAAATGCCTCATACACAATGCGCAGCAGCAGCGCGAAGGCAGCGGCCTTGGGCGCGGTGGAGAGCAGCGCCACCACGGGCGATGGCGCGCCTTCGTAGACATCCGGAGTCCAGAGATGAAATGGCGCGGCCGATACCTTGAACAGGATGCCGACGAGCATCATCGCCAGCCCGGCAAGAATCATCCATTGATTCGGCGCCGAAGGCACGGCGCGCGCAATCTCGTAAACCTGCGTCGTTCCCGTCGCGCCGAAGATCAGGGCGATTCCGTAAAGCAGGAACGCCGTGGCAAACGAGCCCAGCAGGAAATACTTGATCGCCGACTCCGGGCCGCGATCGGTGTGCTTGCGGTATCCCGCCAGGATGTAGGTCGAGATCGAGGAAATCTCCAGCGCGATAAAGACCACCAGCAGCTCGACCGCGCCGGTGAGCAGGCACATTCCCACGGCGCCAAACAGGACAAGCGCGTAGAACTCGCCCTGGTGGTGGCTGTCGGCGGGCAGCGCATCGATCGCCACCAGCAGCGTCACCAGAACGATCAGGCAGATGAGCACGTGAAAGAAGATCGTGAAGGGGCTTGTCTCGACGGTTCCGAAATATGCGGCGCCCTCCGGGATCGAGAACTGGAAAATGCTGGCTCCGTAGGCCAGCGTGGCGCCAATCGCGGCCACCCATCCCAGCGGCCAGCGCGGTTTGGCCGGCTCCAGCGACGCGTCGATCATCATCACCGCCACGCCGGTGAGGGTGAGGACGACCTCGGGCAGGATGCGCAGGATGTCGGGAACCTGGTTCACCGCGGTCCCTCCGCTGTTGCCGATACCTGCAGCGCGCCATGCGGCGCAACCGGCTGCAGGGCGAGCGCGTTTCTCCACTCCAGGGGGTTCGGACCGGCTTCGATGGCCCGCATCCACAGCCAGGGCGCCAGGCCCATGACCAGCATGAGCACCGCCAGCGGCCACACCGCAATCGACTCCGCGAACCCCAGATCGGTTGCGGGTCTGGAGACAACCAGTTCGCTCTCCGTCCCGTAGAAGATGCGCTGCACCAGCCACAGCATGTACGCCGCGCTCAGGATCACTCCCACCGTGCCCCACACCGCCCATGCGCGGCTTACGCCTGTAAACGTGCTCGAAAGCACCAGAAACTCGCCGATGAACCCGTTCAGCATCGGCAGCCCGATCATGGCCAGCGACGCGATGACAAACAGCGTGGCCGTTTGCGGGAGCCGGCCCGCCAGGCCTCCGTAATGGCCGATCTGGCTCGTGGAATAGCGCAGGTGCAGCGCGCCGAGCAGCACGAAGATGGCGGATTCAAAGACCCCCTGATTGAGAATCTGGTAGATTGCCCCGTTCCATCCC
This sequence comes from Acidobacteriaceae bacterium, assembly GCA_030039035.1. Lineage (GTDB taxonomy): Bacteria > Acidobacteriota > Terriglobia > Terriglobales > Acidobacteriaceae > Telmatobacter. The sequence continues at coordinate 11,681 of JASHQQ010000020.1, forward strand.
GTTGTCGTAAGGCCGTATATGCCCAGCACGATCAGGCCGAAGTGACTCACCGCGGCAAAGGCCACAAGCCGCCAGAAATCGCGCTGCGCCAGGGCGAGGCAGGCGCCATAGAGAATGCCGATTGCTCCCAGCGCAATCAGCAGGGGCGCCAGCGCGCGCGCCTGGGCAGGGAAGAGGCCGACATGAAAGCGCAACATCGAGTAAAGACCGAGCTTGCCGGCAACCACCATCGCCAGCGCCACCGGAGCTTCGCTGAATGTGTCGGCAAGCCATCCGTGCAGGGGGAAAACCGGAACCTTCACCGCAAAGGCTGCCAGAAAAGCCAGCGCCGACCACCGCAGCGCTCCAGTGGGCAACGAGCCGGAAGCAATGGCGCCCTGCAGGGTTGCGAAGTCGAAACTGCCCGTCCGCGCGTAGAGCCACAAGATCGCCACCAGCAACGGAGCCGAGGGGATGAAGGTGAAGAGGAAGAACTTCACCGCCGCCTTCGGCCCATTTCTGCGCCCGTACATCGAGATCAGGATCGCCATCGGCACCAGCGAAAGTTCCCAGAAGCCGTAGTAGAGAAACAGGTCCAGCGACACAAACACGCCGAACATCGCCGTCTGCTGGACGAGAAAAAGCGAGTAGTACACCTTGCGCCGCTCGTGAATCGCTCGCCAACTGGCCAGTACGCCCACGGGCGCAAGCAGCCCGGTGAGCACCACCAGCCACAGGCTCAGGCCGTCGACACCGACGTGATAGAAGATCGCGGGATTCTCGATCCACGGCCGGTTGATCTCGAACTGAAAGCCGCTCGCGCCCATGGCAAAGTATGCCGGCAGATGCAGCGTGAACCCGAACGTGACCAGCGTCGTGATCAGCGCGGTCCAGCAGGGAGTTTTTCCGCGGTCGGGCAGCAGGGTTACGGCGATCGCTCCTGCGATCGGAAGCAGAAGAATAAGCGTCACAATCGATGCATTCAGGGAGTCCATTGCCTCAGTGACCTCCCCAGTTCAAATGGATGCCGAACCATGTGGCCAGCAAGGATGACCACGGCAGCAGAATGAAGAGCAGCACCGCCGCCGCGCCTGCCGCAAGCCATCCTGCATACGACCGCAGATTGCCCGATTGCCAGCGCTGCAGTATCGCGCCGAAGAACTTCGCGATGCCGGCCAGGACCCACACGCCGCCGCCGAGCAGCGCCTTGTCGACCATCCAGTCCAGAACGTAGGTCGAAATCCCCATCAGCGGCTTCACGAAAGTCGCGCGATAGAACTCGTCGACGTAGTACTTGTTGGAAAGTACGCGATAGGGCCCGACGAGCGACGCCGCGAGTTCCGCGGGCCGCTGCGGGCGCTGCCGGTAGAGCCGGTCGGCGATCCACCATCCCAGCGCCGCCATGGCAACCGCCGCAATGCTGAGGTACAGCTCCAGGTTGCCAGCGCCCGTTTCGGCAGCCCGGATTCCCGTCACCGGCGAGAGGAATGCGCCCAGACGGCCAAGCCCGTCGCCGAATCCTATCCATCCGCCGAAGATCGACAGAAGGGCGAGAATCACGCACACGCTCCACATCGACGCGGGTGTCGCATGATGGTGCGGCGCCTCGCTGCGCGGCTCGCCCAGAAAGGTCAGATACCAGAGCCGGAACATGTAGAACGAGGTCAGCAGCGCAGTCACAAATCCCACGAACCACAGCACCTTGCCGCCTGTTCCGTGCAGGAACGCGGCGTAGAGAATCGCATCCTTCGAGAAGAATCCGGCAAAGGGAAAGAATCCGCCGATCGCCAGCACCGCCGCCGTCATGCACCAGAACGTTACTGGCAGGCTTTTGCGCAGGCCGCCCATCTTGCGCATGTCCTGCTCGCCGCCCATTGCATGGATCACCGAACCGGCGGAAAGAAAGAGCAGCGCTTTGAAGAATGCATGTGTCACAAGATGGAAGATGGCGGCTGAATAAGCAGCTACGCCGCAGCCGAGGAACATGTATCCGAGCTGCGAGACCGTCGAATAGGCCAGCACGCGCTTGATGTCGGTCTGGACAAGTCCGATCGTCGCCGCAAAGAGTGCCGTCGCCGCGCCGACAATGGCGACGACAGCCAGCGCAAACGGCGAGCGGTCGAAAAGGAAATGCGTGCGCACGATCATGTACACGCCCGCCGTCACCATGGTCGCCGCGTGAATCAGCGCCGAGACCGGCGTGGGGCCTTCCATCGCGTCCGGCAGCCAGACGTAGAGCGGCAACTGCGCGCTCTTGCCGGCTGCGCCTACCAGCAGGCAAAGCGCAATCGCCGTCAGGGCGCCGCCCTGCCAGCCCGGATTCGCTTCGAGCTTCGAGGCGATCTCAGCGAAGGTCAGCGTGCCGAAGTTTGCCAGCAGAAGGAACAGCCCGATCAGGAACCCGAAATCGCCGATGCGGTTTACGATGAAGGCCTTGTAGCCCGCGTCGGCCGCGGACTTCTTGTGAAGCCAGAACCCGATCAGCAGGTACGACGCCAGCCCCACGCCTTCCCAGCCCACGAACATCAGCAGGGCATTGCCGCCAAGCACCAGAACCGTCATGAAAAACAGGAACAGGTTCAGGTACGCGAAAAAGCGCCAGTAGCCTTCTTCCTCGCCCATGTAGCCGACCGAATAGATATGGATCAGGAAGCCGACTCCGGTCACAATCAGCAGCATCACCAGCGAGAGCTGATCGAGCACAAAACTGAAGTCGATGTGCAGCGTGCCGGTATCGATCCACGGGATCGGACAGGTCTCGACGTAGGGAAGCGCGGGCGTGGTCGACCCGATTCCCCAAACCGCCAGCGCCGCGCGCAGCACCACGGCAAAAGAAGCCAGCGGCGCCAGCAGCGCGATCGTGCCCACCAGCCATTTGGGCAAGCCGCGGCCGAGGAGCCCGTTCAGCAGGAAGCCCGCGAACGGCAGGACCGGAATCAGCAATAAATCGAGCGATCCGTTCATAGCTTCATCAAATCGATCCGGTCCACGGCCAGCGTCTGGCGCACGCGAAAGACGGCGATAATGATGGCCAGCCCGACGGCCGCTTCGGCCGCGGCCACCATCATCACGAAGAAGACAAAGATCTGCCCCTTCACCGCGTGCCACTGGTGCGCGAAGGTCACAAAGGAAAGATTGACGGCGTTCAGCATCAGCTCGATCGACATGAACACCGTGATCAGATTGCGCTTGATCAGGAACCCGGCGACGCCCAGGCAGAACAGCACGGCGCTCAGCAGCAGATACCAGGAAAGAGGAATCATTTGCCGGCCGTCCTTTCTCCGCCGGCGCTCCGCGCCAGCGCCACCGCGCCCAGGATCGCCACCAGCACCAGAACCGAGGTGACTTCGAAGGGCAGCAGCAACTCGCGGAAGAGCACCCGGCTCAGATCCACGGTCGAAGTGATGCCGTCGCTCAGCATCGCGCCGTGCAGGCCGGTCGCTTTCACAATCACCGTGGCGACCAGCGCCAGAATCACCACCACGGCGGGAAAACCCAGCGTTTTGGCCGCGCGGCTGCCCAGCGTACGTTCTTCCCGTCCCGCGTTCAGCAGCATGACCACGAACGTGAACAGCACCATGATGGCGCCGGCATAGACGATCACCTGCGCGGCGGCCAGGAACTCCGCGCCCAAAAGCAGATAAAGAACCGCCAGCGACGTCATCACCACAATGAGCGAGAGCGCGCTGTTGATCGGGTGCCTCTGGAGCAGCAGGTTGACCGCTCCGGCAAGACAGAATCCGGCAAAGACGATAAAGAGGATCAGGTACATCGTTCCGTCGCTTGCGGTGGGGGCCAGCCTCATTCTGCCGGCTGATTCATGAAGAGGAAGCCATGGCGAACCGCTTCGTCAAACCCCTCCCGATTGTAAATCAGCGAAACGCTTGAACCAGGCAAAGCATTGGTGTTCACGATACAGGGTGAAAGGCCTGCCAAAGGCTGGTGGCAACAATGTTCAACATGGCCAGCGGCATCAGGTATCTCCAGCCGAAGTTCATCAACTGGTCGTAGCGGAAGCGCGGCAGCGTTCCGCGCACCCACACATACAGGAAGAGGAAGCAGAATACTTTCAGGGCAAACCAGAGGATCGGGAACACGGCGTGCGCCACGATATTCTCCGGCGGCGGGATGAAGTCCCCGAACGGGCTGGTCCACCCGCCCAGGAACATCAGCGTCGCCACGCAGCCCACCGTGATCATGTTGGCGTACTCGGCCATGAAGAACATGGCGAACTTCATCGCGCTGTATTCGGTGTGGTAACCGCCGGTCAGCTCGCTTTCGCACTCCGGCAGATCGAAGGGCGCGCGATTGGTCTCCGCATAGGCGGCCATCAGGTAAATGAAAAAAGCAACGAACTGGAATCCGCCGAAGAAATTCCAGGTCAGAATGCCCTTGGTCGCCTGCTGCTCGACGATTTCGCGCAGGTTGAACGTGCCGGCGCGGATCACCACGCCCACCAGCGAAAGCCCCAGCGCCAGCTCGTAGCTGATCAACTGCGCCGAGGCGCGCAGCGATCCCAGAAGCGAGTATTTGCTGTTGGACGACCACCCCGACAGCGCGATACCGTACACGCCGATCGAGGTGATGCCGAGGATCACGAGCAGACCGATGTTCACGTTGGAGATCTGGAACAGCGGCAACCCTTTGGGGCCGACATTGGGCTCACCGAAGGGAACCACGGCGATAGAGATCATGGCGCAGGTGAAGGAAAGAATGGGCGCGAGCAAATAGAGCGGCTTGTAGACGCCCGTCGGGTTGACATCCTCCTTCAGCAGGTTCTTCAGCCCGTCCACCAGCGGCTGCCACAAGCCGAACGGGCCCACGCGGCTCGGGCCCCAGCGGTTCTGGATGCGTCCCACGAGCTTGCGCTCGAGCAGCACGGTGTAGGCCACGGCCATCAACAGCAACACCGTGACCGCCACCACCTTCAGCACGCTCCACAGGAAGAACTCGACGATCGTCACGCGTCATTATCCTCTGAGGTTCAAAACAATACTCAACACATTGCTTGTGATCCTGAGCGAAGCAGCTTGCGCCATGCGCAACCTGCGCAGACGAAAGATCCGCGGTTCAGTTACGCCTCCATGCCCCATCCTTGCGACGTTTTGTCCTTGTCGCATGGGCAGGGTGATCCGGAAACGACCCTCCATGCCCCATTCTTTCGGCGTTTTTTCGCCGAAAGGGTGGGAGGACCATCAATCCGCTACCGCCGCAGGCATCACATTCGCCTGGTGCTCTTCCAGTTCCTTCAACGTCCTGCTGTGGCGCCCCAGCGTTCCTGACGTAAACAGCGTGTCGTGCGCGGGTATTGCCAGATCTGGCCCGGTAAACGTGTAGAGCGGAACGAATCCCGGCTCGCTGGGCACCTCGTTGCCGGCAAACAGATTGAGCCGGTCCAGCTTGTAGCTGGGCACCAGCCGCTCGATTTCGTCGAGCACCGCCAGCGGATCGAAAGGGCTCAACTTCGGCTCCAGCCCGTTTGCCGCCAGCCATACCGCGTGCCGGTCCGCCTCGCCGGCCTGGGCGCCGCGGCTCTGCCCCAGATCCGCCGTCACGCCGTGCGTCCCGAACGGGACCAGCGACTTCACATCCTCGCCCATGCTGCCGGCCAGCCGCACGAGGATCTCGAAATCGGGCTTCACTCCGGCGCGGTCCGCGGCCTTGCGCGCAATCTGGATATCGCCAAACGTGTTCGTCACGGTTCCCGTTTTCTCATAGAGGCTGGCGGAAGGAAAGACCACATCGGCCAGCGCCGCCGTCTCATTGAGAAAGATGTCCTGGACGATGACAAAGGTGTTCCTGAATGTTGCCGGATTCATGTTGTACCGAGCCGCGGGGTTTGCCCCCATCACCAGCAACGCGCCCATCTCGCCCCGGCCCAGCGCTGCCAGCATCTCCGGCTGAGTCATGCCCGGCTGCGAAGGCATTCCGGGGTACTCCGAGGCATAAGCTCCGGGCGTGATGACAGGCACGTAGCCTGGCAGCAGGTCGGGCAAGAGGCCCATGTCGGCCGCGCCGCGCGAGTTGGCCCAATCGCCCAGGTAGGCGAATCGCACTCCGTCACGCTTCAATCCCCAGGTGACAAAGTTTTCGAGCTGTTTGCCGTGGTACTCGTAGCCGAGGATCACGATCAGCTCGTCCTCGGCGAGCACGGCTTCGCGAAAGGCCTTGTCGTCGATCACCGCATCGTTGCCGCCGAAGTACGAAGCCAGTGCGGCGTAGCCGTCAACCGGCAAACGCAGCGCCATCCTTGCCTGCCGCTCCAGATTGATGCGCCGGGCGTTGGCCACGTAGAGCCGCGCCCTGTTCAGCCGCACGTTGGTGCGAATCTGCCAGGCCAGCAATGGATGCTCCTGCGTGGGATCGCCGCCGATCAGCAGGATCGCGGGAGCCTTGATCACGTCGCGCAGGCTCGCCGCGCGGCTGTGCCGCCCCGCAAAGGCGCGAATGAACGAGGCATAATCCGCCGTGCGCTCGTGATCGATATGGTTCGTGCGCAGCACCTTGCGCGCGAACTTCTGCAGCAGGTAGTTTTCCTCGTTGGTAGTGCGGTTGGCGCCCAGCACGCCAATGGCCGAGCCGCCGCGCGCGTCGCGGACTTCCTTCAGCTTGCTGCCGGCCAGCCGCAGCGCGTGCTCCCATGTAGCAGGCTCCAGCTTGCCGGCTGCGTTTCGTACCAGCGGCTTCGTCAACCTCTCCGAACTGTCGACGAAGTCGAATCCGAAGCGGCCTTTCGCGCACAGAAAGTCGCCGTTGATGCCGCTCTTGTCGCGGTTGTCGGCGCGCACAATCTCCGATCCCTCGTTCGACTGCCGCACGCCCAGCGTCACCTTGCAGCCGTCGGCGCAGTGCGTGCACACGGTCGAGACGTGGTTCATCTCCCACGGCCGCGTCTTGTAGCGATAGCTGCCGCTGGTCAGCGCGCCCACCGGGCACACATCGATGCACATGCCGCACTCTTCGCAATCCAGGCGGTCGCCCTGCTTGTCTTTACCGGGCACGTTGGGCGCGATCACCGAGACCACGCCGCGATTGTGCACTCCCAGCGCCGACACATCCATGCCTTCGTGGCACATGCGTATGCAGCGGTAGCAGAGGATGCAGCGCGGCCGGTCGAAGAAGACCGCCGGCGACCACTGCTGCTCGTCGCGGTGTTGCTTGGCCTCGGTGTACAGGCTCTCGCCCGCGCCGTAGCGAAAAGTCATGTCCTGCAACTCGCACTCGCCACCGGCGTCGCACACCGGGCAGTCGAGAGGATGATTGCCAAGCAGGATTTCGACCGTCGCCTTGCGCGCCTGGGCGATCTCCGGCGTTTCCGTAAAGAAGACCTGGCCCTCGGCGATGATCGTGGTGCAGGCCGTCTGCAGCTTGGGCACCTTTTCCTGGCGCACCATGCACATGCGGCACGCCCCGCACAGCGAAAGGCCGGGATAGTAGCAGAACGCCGGAACCTCGATGCCCGCCTTGCGGCAGGCCTCGATCAGCAGCGTCCCCGCCGGCGCCGTGACTCTCTTTCCGTCGACTGTGATGTTTACGTCGGCCATGCTCCTCGTCTTTCGTCAGCGTTCCCGCAAGCGATCTGTCGTCCTGAGCGACGCGCGGCGCGTCCTTGCGCTGCGCGGAGCCGAAGGATCTGCGGCTGTATCTCAGTTCATGCGATCACGTCGCGCGCTACCTGCCGCGGCTGCGGCACTTCAATCTCCAGCCATTCGACAACGTAATGATCTACCGCATCGTCGCGAATCTCACCGAAATCAAAGCTCGTCGTAGCCGGTGCGGGCATCAGGTCTCCGTCTTCAGCCATTGCGTCGAGATGGAACTCCAAACACTCCTTCAGCATCCGGCGCATTTCGTGCAGGTTCTTCCCAAGAGATACTGCTCCGGGAATATCCGGCGCGAAGCCGCCGTAGTTGAGCTTCATGTGCTCGTAGATGACCATGAACTTCTGCCTCATGGCAAAACAACGCTCCTACTGAACTTTCGAATCTGCTAATCGCATCGAGGACAACCCTCTGCGTAGAGGGCAGCATCGCGTCCGGGTCGTCACCAAGCACATACGTCGAGGTTGGTGAACATCTCTGAAGAAGGTGCCCCGCGATGACAGATCGAATTCGTCCATTCCAAATCCAATATGACTCTTCGATGCCACGCTGCTTGGCGAGATGGACGAGCCATGCTTCATCTCCGCACTCTGACCTGAAAAGGGTTCCGTAGATCGCGAAGTCGCCGATGGCCACGCACCGTTGCGTTGTTGGCTCGAAACCAACCGAAGATTCCACCATTTGACTCCTCTCGGATGCCCTGCCTCACACCACCGTCAACTGCGGCACGCCCTCGCGCGCGAACGGGCAAGGTTTCCCGTTCAAATGATCCTCGAATTCCTTGCGGAACTTCTTCACGAAGCCCAACGTGGGCATGGCCGCCGCGTCGCCCAGCGGACAGAAGGTGTGCCCCATCATGTTG
>JASHQQ010000161.1 GCA_030039035.1 Acidobacteriaceae bacterium
GTTTCTGGCGCTGCGTGAATGGCAATATTTTCTGTCTACGATGGATCCGGACGAGATGGCGGCGGATTTCCAGGACCCGATGCCCGAAAAGCCTCCCACGCCAGACCTGCGACCCAGCGGACTCGAAGTCAGCGCACCTCTTTACTCGATCAACGACAAGATACTCGGAGCGGGAGATCCCCTCCGCGTGCAGCCGGGTCAGCGCGTCCTGATGCACCTGCTCAACGCGAGCGCTGCCCAAATTCATCGCGTGGCTTTGGCCGGCCACAAGTTTCAGGTGATCGCTCTGGACGGCAATCCGGTGCCGGCGCCTCAGCCGGTCGATTGGATTGAGATCGCCCCGGGCGAGCGCGTGGATGCGATTGTGGAGATGAATAACCCCGGCATCTGGATTCTAGGCGAGCTGCGCGATGTCGCGCGGCAATCCGGCATGGGGCTGGTGGTGGAATACGCCAATCAAAAGCAGCGCGCGCCGTGGACCCGGCCTCCGAAGTCGCGCTGGGACTATACGATCTTCGGCACGACCGCGTCCCATCCCGCGCCAGACCAGACCATCGACATGGTCTTTGAAAAAGTGCCGGGCGGACCCAATGGAATCAATCACTGGCTTGTCAACGGCAAAGAATATCCGCATGAAGGGGAATTCGTGTTCCGGAAGGGGAGCCGCTACCGGCTGGTGTTTCACAATCGCAGCGACGATTCTCATCCTCTCCATATTCATAGGCATCTGTTCGAGCTCGTCGAGATAAACGGCAAGCCGACTGCCGGCATCAAGAAAGACACGGTGATCGTTCCCGCATTTGGGCGCGCCACAGTGGATCTGGTCGCCGACCAGCCCGGCCTCACGCTGTTTCACTGCCATATGCAGCAGCACATGGACTTTGGCTTCATGGCGCTGTTTCGCTACGTCTAAGGCGGATTAGGAAAATGCGTAGGGGAAGCGGATGCCGTGGAAGAATCGGCCCTCAGGGGCTAAAGTGTCTGCGTGAGAACTCTTGCCAGGACCCTAAGTCGGTTTCAAAAGGGCCGCGGCTAAAGCCGCCTCGATGTTTTGCGCCGAAATTCAGCAGCCTGAAGGCTGCTGCTCCCTCCAATTCGCGCGCCGAAACTTCGCCGAAACGGGTTCTCACGCGGACACTACAGCCCAACATCTAACTACACTCCTTTGCGGCACGACTGAGGTCGTGCCCTGACACCTTCCCTACACTAATCGCTAATCCGCTCTGAGTATCGCGTCGCGTGGAAACGGACCCTACACCGACCCGAAACGACAAGTATTGCGAAGACCCATTCGCCTGCATGCAATGTCTTGCGTTAACCACCTTTTCACATTTCAGCGATAGACGCGATAAATGCCGATGCGGTATTCGTCTCTTGGCAAGTTCCCCCATAAGCTCGTTCAAAAATTCAAGCTGGAGGAATCGCATGACGACGATCTGCGGGAGGTTCCGCGCGGCAATGATCATGGGAGCGGCCGGTTCGCTGCTGGTATTCGCGGCTGGGGCAATGGCACAGAATCAGAACCCCAACGGCGGTCCCAGCAACAATACGTGGCCTTACGCAAAGACCAACCGCTCCGCGCCTGTGCTCGCGGTGGTCGGAGACGTCTCCTGCGAGCCAGGAGAAACGGAGCCCGCTGGCGAGTCGGCGCACGAAAACTGCCTCACCCCCAAGGCTCCCTATTCAACCACCTCCCTGTGGCAGTCCCAGGAGGCCACTGCGAACGAGATTGAGACCATGATGCCTGACCTGGTCGCGATCGTCGGAGATCTGCAATACCAGGTAGGCCAATTTTCGGATTTCGAGAGCTCGTACGATTTGACCTATGGCGCTTTCAAAATGATCACGCGGCCTGCGCCCGGCAACCACGAGTTTTATGACGAGCATGGCGCGACCGGCGTTGCCGGCTACGGCTACTTCTCCTACTTCAACGGCTACCAGGTCAATAGCGCCGGGCAACCGATCACAACTACGCTCGCGGACCCGTGTCCATCGTCGATGACGGGTTGCGGCTATCCGGCCGCTACCACCCCCAACCCCCAACCCGTACCGCGGTCCGATGGACAGGCGGGACACTTCGAGCAATCGGGCGGAGTTGGATCCACCGTACCGGCGGGGGGTCCAGTCGGAGTCGGAGATGGCTGGTATTCCTATAATCTGGGCCCCTGGCATTTCATCTCGCTGAATATCGAATGCGAGACGCAGCCGGGCGGTTGTTCGACCACGGGTTCCTGGTTTGCCGCCGAACTCCAATGGCTGAAGAACGATCTCGAGGCGAATCATTCCGCTTGCACAGCCGCGTACTGGCATCAGCCCACGTTCAGCGCTACGAACGGCATCACCGAAGAGGGCGTGACCGCCCAGGCCTTTTGGCAATTGCTCTACCAGTACGGAGCCGACCTGGTGCTGAACGGGCACGATCACCTCTATGCCCGCTACCAACCCCTTGACGCTTCAGGGAATCCGGATTCAAACAGGGGCATACGGGAATTCATCGTGGGCACCGGGGGCGAGACACTCGATCCGATCGTAATCACCCCTGTCACCAGTGGCGCAAACGAAACAAACCAGGAGGATCCCAGCGGCAACGTGAATTTCAACGCACAGAATCTCCAGGCGTATACCGGGGACTACTGGGGTGTGATGGGCCTGACGCTCTATCCGAACGGCTACGCCTGGGATTACGAGTCGGCGCTGGCAGGTCCCGCAGCTTTAAGCAACGGTCCTACACTTCCTGCACCGAATGCGAATGGTGGTTACAGCGACAAGGGCTTCGGCGCCTGCCACGGTCCGGCCAACAGGTGGTAGCGGCCGGATCGTCTTCGCCATCCCAGGCTTGAAATTGCATCGCTACGCATTCCCCCTTCGCGATTTCCCGCCAAGGGGGAATTTCTTTTGCCTGGCTCTTCAGTTCCAGCTCCCGGCGCTTCCCCGTCCGCGCATTTTCGTCCACTATTCGTTGCTTTTCTTCCTCCGATGACGAACATGGCACTGCGTTTCAGCGGGCGAAGACCCTATTTCTTCTTCCACTCCGCGGCCTGTTCGGGCTTGCCCCGATCGATGTTGAGCTGGACCAGCCACTGGCGCGCGAAATCAAGGTTGTAGCGGTAAGGAGCCGGGATACGTTCCTTGCGCGCCTGCATACCGTTGAAGCCTTCGAGCAGCAGCGGCCCGGCTTCGGCGTACTTCTTCTCTCCGGCAAGGCTCGCGCCCAACAGGCTCGCTGCCCGGAATCGCTGCCAGTGATCCGGATAGGCCTGTTTGTCAATGGCAAGGTACTCACGCGCCACCAGCTCGCTCTGCGCAAACTTGCCCTCCGACACCAGAGCCAGCGCGTAATCGTTCGCCGACGCCATGGTGTGCGGATCCCGCGGACCGAATTTGTGCCGCCGCCGCGTATAGCTCTGCGCTCCATAACTCTCGGCCAGTGCGTAGTTGCTTCGGAGCTGATTCATGATCCCGAGGTCCGAAGCGATCTCCATGGTCTGGCGGCTCTCGGCGCCCAATGTCCGAAGCCCGGTTTCCAATGCCTGTCTGTAGAGCTTTTCCGCCTCCGCATAGCGGCCCTCGGCTGCGTACACATCGGCCAGATTCCCGGCGACGTTCACGGTGTCGGGATGCCCGGCGCCAAAAACGCGCCGATGGAGCTCCAGCGCTTTTTCTCCGAGAGGCTCTGCGTCTGCGTAGTCGCCCGCCAGGTATTCGACCCAGGTCAAAGTCGCCATGACGCCAAGCGTTTGAGGATTCTCCGGGCCGAACGACCGGCGGTCAATCGCCAGAAGCTGTTTGTCGAGCGCCTCGGATTGCGCATACTTGCCCTCGCCGTAATAAATATCCGCCAGGGAAGAGTTATGACGCAATGTGACGGGGTTCTCCGGACCCAACACCCGCCGCTCAGCCTCCACAACCTGCGCCATCAGGGCTTCGGACCGCGCGTACTGGCCCTCGCGATCATAAACCCAGGCCAAATTCGCCACGCTCCACAGCGTGTCAGGATGCTCAGGACCCAGCACCCGGCGCTGCACGTCGACGACTTGCCGATCGAGTTCCTCCGCGGCCGGATACTTGCCTTCATTCGTGAAGACGTTGGCAAGATTCTGCGCCGTAACCAATGTCGAAGCGTGCTCGGGACCGAACACCCGCCGGTCGCTCTCCAGCGTTTGCCTTAGAGTCGCCTCGGCCTGGGGGAGCTTCCCAATATCGTTTTCCGCCCAGCCAAGCAGTTCCATGTCGTTCAGCGTGCTGGGGTCTTCGGGGCCAAGGGTGCGCCGGTCGATCTCCACAACCTGCGTACGCAACGCCTCGGCTTCACTGAATTTGCCTTCGCCGGAATAAACAGAAGCGAGTGCGACCAACGCGCCCAGCGTGGCGCCGCTCTCCGGTCCGAGCGCCCGCCGGTCAATTTCGAGGGCTTGCTTCAGGAGCGCTTCGGCCTGCGCGTACTTTCCTTCGTTGTAAAAGGCGTTGCCCAACCCCTCCATGGTCCGGAGTGTCCGTTCATCCTCCTGGCCGAGAACGCGCCGGTCGAGTTCCAGCGTCCTGGCGAACATTGCCTCGGCGTCAGCATATTTGCCTTGTCCGTTCTCGGTCCATGCAACCAGACGCATCCCTTCCAAAGTGCGCGGATCCCCGGGCCCGAACGTGCGCTGGTCCATCTCCAGCGCACGGTCAAGCTGCTTACGCGCCTCAGCGCCCAAACCAAGCTCGCCATACGTTGCTCCAATTGTGGTACGGATGGCCGCTTCCACTTCGGGCTCGCTGCCGAATTTTCCCTGGATGTTTTGCGATGCCCGATCAAGGGCCGTGCGGACCTTCAGATCCGGATCGGGCTTCGATTGGTTGTAGGCGCTGGCCTGCCACAGAATATCGTTTTGCAGAAAGTCATTTACCGCCTTCGCGATCGCCGATTCCTGCCGAGCCTTCTTCTCCGCCTTGCGCGCCTGCACCGCCTCCCATGTGCTGGCCACGATGCCGAGCACAAGGACGACGAACACCGCGCTGACTCCGGTCACCAGCGCCTTATGACGCCGGGCGAACTTCCCGAGCTGATAGGCCGCGCCCGGCGGCCTTGCGATAATCGGCTCGTCGTGCAGAGTGCGGCCGATGTCGGCGGCCAGCTCCGCAGCCGATGCGTACCTTCTTGTCTTGTCCTTTTCCAGGGCCTTGGCGACGATGGTCTCGATGTCGCCGCGATAGTCGCGATGGACGGAACTGAGCGGCGCCGGATCGGCTTGCTGAATGGTCCGCACCGCCTCGTGCAACATCTTCGGCAAAAGGTACGGCAGCTTGCCGGCGAGCAGCTCGTAGAGGATCACGCCCAGCGCGTAGACGTCGCTGCGCGTGTCCAGCGCCAGCGGATCGGCGAGCACCTGCTCCGGGCTCATGTAGGCCAGCGTGCCCAGCAACTGGCCGATGTCGGTCTGCCGCGTAGCCTGCGCGTCGGCGTCAGTCGCGCGCGCCAGGCCGAAGTCCAGAATCTTCGGCTGGCCGGATTCGTCGACAAGGATGTTGCCCGGCTTCAGATCGCGGTGAATGATCCCGCGCTGGTGCGCATGATGCACCGCGTCGCAGATCTGGATCATCAGCTCCAGGCGCTGTCGCGTGTTCAGTTTGCGCCCGGCGGCGTACTCGATCAGCGGCCTGCCATGAATCAGCTCCATGGCAAAGAATGGCTGCACGCCGAATTCGGTCTCCGCACTGCCCGACTCGTAGATTTGCGCAATGCCCGGATGCTGCAACCGCCCCAGCGCCTGCGACTCCTGCCCGAAGCGCCGCAGCAGATCCGGGCTGGCCCACGCGGCTCTTATGACTTTGAGGGCAACGAGCCGCCGCGGCTGGTCCTGCTCCGCCTCGTACACCGCACCCATGCCGCCTTCGCCCAGCAGGCGAAGGATGCGATAGCGGCCGATGGCGGCCGGAATGCGCCGCTCGTCTCCCGACACCGACGGCGGAGCCGTTGTGGCTCCAACCGTGGCCGATGGCGGGGCTGCAGCGTCGCCGGGCGGCGCTTCGGGTGCTTGCAATGCAGTGAGGTCGTCGGGCAGCGGCCTGAACCTCCGCGGGGAACCAGCCGCAGCCCAGTATGACGAAAGGCCCGGTCTCTCTTCAATCGAAAACTTTGGGCTGAAATGGCCTCCTGCCGTGGTTCTTTGCAGACAGAATGAGTTCTTTCCGGTTTATCGGCATTCCGGAAACCACCCCGCGTCCGGGGATTCAAAACGGCTCTACGTCCCGAGGTGGAGACTCCGGCTTTGCCTTCGGCGTAGACTGGTAGGAAAAGCGTTCGTCCCCAGGGTTTCCGCATGAAACGACTTGCCATCGGCCTTTACGTCGCGATCACCGTCGCGCTGCTGGGATGGGGCTACTATCAGGCCATCTATGTGGCGCCAGATGAATCCACCATGCACGAAGTGCAGCGCATCTTCTACTACCACGTTCCCAACGCGATGCTCTGCTTCCTCTACTTCGCCCTCAGTCTCATCGGCTCCATCGCCTACCTTTCCTGGCGGCACAGCCAGCCTGAGAGGGCGCAGGCCGGCGACGCGCTGGCGCTGGCCGGCGCCGAGGTCGGCGTGGTCTTCTGCTCCGTGGTGCTCACCACTGGCCCGCTCTGGGGCCGGCGCGCCTGGGGCATCTGGTGGACGTGGGACGCGCGCCTGACCACCACGCTGGTGCTCTGGCTTATCTATGTCAGCTACCTGCTGCTGCGCCGCTTCGCCGCCGGCCCGCAGATGCAGACGTTGGCCGCGGTCCTCGGCATCTTCGGCGCCCTCGATGTGCCCATCGTCTACATGTCGAACCGCTGGTGGCGCACGCAGCACCCCGCGCCCGTCTTCGGCGGGGGACCCGACTCCGGCATCAAGGACCCGAAAATGCTCGCCGCCTTCGGCTGGAATGTGCTGGCCTGGGCGCTCTGGGGATTTCTCCTTCTCGGCCTGCGCTATCACGTCGAGCGCCAGCACCAGAAGATCGCCGCGCTCGAAGCCAAAGCGGCTCTTGAAGCGACCAGCGCCTGAAGACGTCGACCCAAGGAGAACCATGGATCCACGCGCCATTCTCGATCATGAATTCGTCGTCGCCGCCTATACCGTCACCTGGGTCATCCAGCTCGGCTACCTGGCCTGGCTGGGCCTGAAGTGGCGCGCACAGAAGCGAGATGCCGAGCGCCTGCGCCGCCCTTGAAAGCTCTGCCTGACGCCTGGGCCGGTTCCTGCCGGAGGACCGTTCCGTTCCGAAACCAGGGTAATTTGAGGCTTCTAAAACCCCGGCGATGCCACTCCATTCCGAGAAGCGACGTTTCACGCTGGCGTAAGACAAGCATTTATATTTCAGATAGTTGCAGGCGATCCATGCAGCTCCGATTTATTGCGCGGCTGTCCCGCCAGTGTGCGCTTCCGCAGTCCTAGCACATTGGTGGGAAACACCCTGCCCCTCGCATGCCGTCGAAACCGATGGAAGTGCTATTTAAGTTTCTGGTCCCGTGTTCGATCATCAGGGTGTGAAGAGGTCCAGATGGACCACACAGGAGAACAAGCCAATGCATGACCTTTTGATTGCCCTTGCTTTTGTCGGTATGGTGATTGCCCCCGCGATTGTAGCCGCCAAGTCGGGCAGCGATGCCTCGGACGAGATGAACTAATCGCAGTTCGGCCAGTCGGCCGGCGCGAGCCCGCGGCTTCATCGCCAGCAGGGTAGAAGGCGCGACGGTCCGCCGGAAGCGATAAACCATACACTATTTCAAGAATCGCTTTATATTCGAGTTGCCTTGGTCTCTCGGGTTCCCTTCTTCGAATTCCCATGCGGAACCCGCGAGCCATTCTCCCGGCAAAGCCTGATCCGACGGGACGGATGCGAGCCACGGTACCCGGTAATGGGCTTGTTTCCGCGAGGAACGAGCGGCCCGGAGTCAGGCTTCGCACCGCTTTCCCGCCACTCCTCGCGAATGAATCCCCGCAAATGCAGACCCGCTGCCTGATCCGCCCTCCGGAGCCGGCGCCGCAAAACGTTACCTGTCTGGCGATCAGCTCGCCGGAGCGGTTTCCGGGCGAATTCCGCACGCTCGCGGAAACATGGCCGGCTCCGCGATGTCTACAATGGTTTCCTTGAGCGATGGTCGAGGCTCAAACGGGACGTCGATGCCCCGCGGGCACCGTGAGGAAGCGGGTACAAGCAACGGCACAAACGACGGAGAAGTATGATGCCTTCGC
Source organism: Acidobacteriaceae bacterium (assembly GCA_030039035.1). Classification (GTDB taxonomy): domain Bacteria; phylum Acidobacteriota; class Terriglobia; order Terriglobales; family Acidobacteriaceae; genus Telmatobacter. The sequence goes on from JASHQQ010000161.1 coordinate 8,208, forward strand.
GGCCCACGAAATCGCACGCGATTGCTGAATCGCGTCCGGGCAGGCCGGTTTCCGGCAGCGTGGCTCGAAATTGCGTCCTCCCGTTCGTTGCCGCGGCGCTCCTGATTCATGGCGCGCTTGCGCAATCCGACTATTACCGGCACGTGATCTTCGACAACAGCCTGAATGCCGGCGCGTACTGGTACAGCACGGGCAGGGCTGTTGCTCCCAGCGGGCTTGAGCAGAGGGACGGACACCTTCCCGTGGAGGAACGGTTCTTTCTCACTCCGCCGAATGCGTTGCGCATCGCGTGGCAGTCCGAGCCGGGCGGCGGATGGGATGCGGAGATTCACATCGTCGATTTCCGCTATCGATTCCCGGAGCTCAAAGGCGGAAACCTGTTCTTCTGGTGCTATTCGGCGGACGGGATTGCGGCCCGCGACCTGCCGGAGATTGTGCTTTCCACTTCCGGAGAGGGGCTGCAGGTGGCGCAGTTTCCGGCCAGCTTCACGGTCGCCGAGCCGCTGGGCAAGTTCACTTCCGACATTCCCGCCGGGCGATGGACGAGGGTGAAGATTCCCTTCGACGACCTGGAGACTGCGTCGATCTATCCGTTTCATCCCGAGCACCTGCGCAGCGTGATTTTCAAGCAGGGAAGGGCCGATGCGGCGCGGCATGCGTTGATCGTGGATGAAGTGCGAGTGGATGACGATCGGGATTCGCAAACCGGCCCGGCGCATGCGCTGCGCGCTCCGCTCCGCGTGACCGCGACCGGATATGACCGGCACATCCTGGTCCGCTGGGAGGACGATGAGACAGATGCTCCGGCGCGCTATGTGATTCTTCGCTCGCGTGAAGGCGGGCCATTCGAACCGATCGGCATCGAGCCGGCGGGCGTACATCGCTATTCGGATTTTCCGGGCAAGCCGAATGCAAAAGCGACCTATAAGGTCGCCGCGGAGGATTGGGAGTATCGACGGTCGGAACCCTCGGAGAGTGCCAGCGCTCAAACGCGCGAACTGAGCGACAACGAACTGCTGACAATGCTCCAGCAGGCCGCATTCGCGTATTACTGGGATGGCGCCGAGCCGCATTCCGGCATGGCGTACGAGAACATTCCGGGCGATGAACGGATTGTCGCGACCGGGGCCTCGGGGATGGGCATTTGCGCACTGATCGTCGGCGTGGACCGCGGCTTCATCACGCGCGCGCAGGGGCTGGAGCGGATGGAGAAGATCCTGGACTTTCTCGAAAAGGCGCAGAGATACCACGGCGCATGGTCGCACTACATGGATGGCGCGACGGGAAAGACCCTGCCGGTGTTCGGGATGCTCGACGATGGCGGCGACCTGGTGGAAACGTCGTTCCTGATGCAGGGATTGCTGGCCGCGCGGCAGTACTTCAACGGCGCGAGCGATCGGGAGCGGCGAGTCTTCGCGCGGATCACGCATCTTTGGGAAACGGTGGAGTGGGACTGGTACCGGGAAAACGCGAAGAGCGATTATCTCTACTGGCACTGGTCGCCGCGGTGGAGCTTTGAGATCCATCATCCGCTGATCGGCTTCAACGAAACCATGATTGTCTACCTGCTGGCCATCGCGTCTCCGACGCACGGCGTGCCGGCCGGGATGTACTACTCGGGCTGGGCCAGCCAGGAGACCGAGGCACAACATTACAGGGAAGGCTGGTCGGGAACCACCGATGGAAATCGCTACGCAAACGGTCACACCTATTACGGAATCAAACTCGACGTCGGCGAGGGGACCGGCGGGCCGCTGTTTTTCACCCATTACTCGTTCCTGGGATTCGATCCTCATCAATTGCGCGACCGGTACACCGCATCGTATTTCGAAAACAACCGCAACATCGCGCTGATCAATCGCGCGTATTGCATGGCCGATCCCATGCACTACAAGGGCTACGGGCCGGATGCGTGGGGATTGACGGCGAGCGACACGCCGGGAGGTTATGAGCCTTCCGCTCCCGACGAGCGCGACGATCATGGAACGATCACCCTGACGGGCGCGCTGGCCTCGTTCCCGTACACGCCGGAGGCCTCGATGCGGGCGCTCAAGCACTACTATCGCGACCTGGGCGGCGAATTGTGGGGAATTTACGGCCCGCGGGACGCTTACAATCCCACCGCAGGATGGGTGTCTCCCATCCATATGGGGCTGAATCAGGCGCCGATCGTGGTGATGGTGGAGAACTATCGCACCGGTCTGGTGTGGAGAAACTTCATGGCCAATCCGGAGATCCAGGAGATGCTGAAGAAGCTGGATGCGGTGCGCGGCAATCGGAGATGAATTGCAGGGAGGCGGCGGGCCGGCCACTGCGAGTGCGAAGGGCGTCGCCACCATGGGCAGCGTCTACGTTCGCATGCGGGGACGGCGGAACACACCCGCGCATGCGCGGAGGAAGACAGTGGGTGCGCCGCGGTCGCGATTGACATTGACTGAGGCGTTCAGATTCCAGCTCCAGCTCTGTGGCCAGCATCTTCGGAGGCTGGCCATCGTTTTGCGGATCGGGCTTCAAGCCGCAAATCGACGCCGGGTCGGAGGGAACCTTCACGCAGGCCGGCTCGTGACAGGCGTGGGATCGGCTCGCCCCGGCGTTCACTTCCCGAGACCATCGGCAACCGGTCAGGCTCGCCGGCCGATATCACGCTGCACCCGGCGTTGCTTCGGGGATGGTCGGGAGAGCCGATTGCCGCGGTTTATGATCTGGAACCGGGGACCTTGCAGCCTGTTCAGCTTTTTCTGAAAGGCGCCGGCGGATTCGACGATCGGGACGCCGTCGCAACATCCGGAATGGACCGCGCTTCAGGATGGAGATTCCTTCGAAGAGGCTGAGCTGACCGTGGACACGGAGTTCGAAGGCGTTCCTCAACAGCAAAGGGAGATCAGGTGATCCGGAAGAAAACCGGTGTTGTGTGGCTCCTCCTCTTCGCGGCATGCGCCGCATCGGCCCAGACCGGGCAATGGACCACCTTCGGCCACGATCCGCAGCGCTCCGGCGTTGCCGGCGACGAGCACGCCTTTACCCCGGCGAACGTGTCGTCAATGGGTCTCGACTGGAAGACCGTGGTGCCCAATCAGCCACTCTACATGAACGGCCTGACTGCGCCGCTCGTGGTGCGTGGAGTGAAAACCGGCGCGGGTGAAAAAAATCTCCTGCTCGTGGCCGGCAGTTCGGACCACGTTTTTGCGCTGGACGCGGAAACCGGTGAGCTCGCCTGGAAAGCGGACTTCGCGGTCTCGCAAACCGAGTCGCGCCCTGCAGACGGCGGATGGCTCTGCCCCTATGCGCTGAATGCCACTCCGGTCATCGAAGCGGAAAAGGCGATTGTTTATGCCGTTTCCAGCGACGGCCGGCTGCATACGCTCGATCTTGGCGACGGTCACGCTGTGATTCCGCCTACCCAGTTCGTGCCGGCCTTCTCGAAGATGTGGAGTCTGAATCTTTCCGGCGGCGTACTCTATTCGTCGATCTCGCAAGGCTGCAATCACGCAGCCTCCGGCGTGGTGGCCATCGATCCCGGTGCGCCCGGCCGACCGGTCGCGACTTTCTACAGCGCAGTGAACGGTGGCGCGGGCATCTGGGGACGCGGCGGCGTCTCCATCGGCTTCGACGGATCGATCTACGGCGCGACCGGCGACGCGCCTTTCGATCCCGCGGCGAATGAATATGGCGACACCGTGCTGAAGCTTGCGCCGCGCACGCTGCGCCTCGAAGGGTACTACACGCCATCGAACTGGGAGTACATTACGCGCCGCGACCTGGATATGGGCACATCGACGCCTGTCGTCTTCCGCTGGAACCATCGCGTGCTCGCCGCGGTCGGGGGCAAGGAGGGCGCGATCTACCTGACCGACACCGCGCAGATGTCGGGCCCCGATCACCACGCCACCGCGTATATCTCGCCGCGCTATACCAACGCCGGGCAGACGTTTCAAAGCAACGGCATCTGGGGCGAGATGACAGCCTGGACCGACGCCGGCCAGAGCTGGCTGTATGTGCCCTCATGGGGCGCGCCCACGCAGGCCGCGCAGTTTCCCATCTCGTATGGACCCGCCAGCGATGGCAGCATCATGGCTTTCACCGTGGTGACTGCCGCGGACGGCAAACCGATGCTGAAGCCGGCGTGGATTTCGTCGAATATCGCCGTGCCCGACCCGGCGGTGGTCGCCGGCGGCGTGCTGTTCGTTCTCGGGACCGGCGAGAACACGCGGCAAGTGAACTCGGGCGATATCTCCCGGGTCCTCGTGGGCCGCGAGAACCTCAGCGCCGGTCACGCGATTCTGCATGCGCTCGACGCCCATACCGGCAAGGAACTCTGGTCGAGCGGCGACACCATCACCGGCTGGACGCATTTTTCCGGCCTCGCCGCCGGCGAGGGAAAAATCTTCGCCACCACGCACGATGGCGCCATCTATGCGTTCGGGCTGCGCACGGCGTCGTCACCCGCGCCGCGCAGCACCGTCGTTCCCGGACCGCCCCCGCTTGCCGCCGCCGCGCGCGCCTCCGCTCCGGCGGCGCCTGCGGCGATTCCGCAGTGCGGCGAAACCAATGTTATTTTCGCCCAGCGCTGCGCGATGTGCCATGGCGCAGACGGCAAGGGGATTGCCGCCTCGCACACGCCCGACTTCACCGATCCCGTCTGGCAGGCGGGCAAAACCGACAAAGACCTGATCGATGCGTTGACCAACGGGACCGACAACGGAATGCCTGCATTCGGCGGACAGATCTCCCCGACGCGGATCGACCGGCTTGTTCATTGCCTGTTGCGCGGCCTCGGGCCCGGGCAGCAGCGCTGACTTTCGATCTTTCCTCCGCATCCGGATATTGGCAAGAGTCACTTTTCGTGCATTCAACATCCGGACGGCAGCTCGCGCCGCGATTCTTATGGCCGCGGACGAAGAACCGATCATGAAGCCGCCGATGCCTTTGACCGGTTTGAACGAACGGGTTGCCTGCTCACAGAAGCGCAAGGCCCTCCCCGCAAGCCCGGGACCCGGCAATCGAGACTGTACAAGACAGATCTTTCAACTTCGAAAGGCAAACGATCGCGAAGCTTCACGGGAGCGGCCTCCGGTTTTCATACAGCTCCTCCATGGGGCCGACGGCCGATGAATCATGCCGCCAATTATATTGACATCAAAACATCTGATGGCATAGTCTTCCTGGAGATCCGGGTTTTTATGGCCCAGGGAATTCAGGACCCCGACCACGTCTGGCTTGTAATGATCAAGGCGATGCGCGCGCTGACGCGATACGCCGCGGCCGGTATTGGAGACACGGGACTGGGCGACTCGGATTTCCGCGTGCTGGAGGTTCTGCTGCACAAGGGGCCATTGCCCGTCAACACGATTGGCCCGATCGTCGACCTGACCCCGGGCTCGATCAGCATCGCGGTGGATCGCCTCTTCGGAAAGGGCCTGGTCAGCCGCGTGGAGAGCGCCGAAGACCGGCGGGTACGGATCGTCGCCCTTACCCGGCGCGGCAAGGACCTGATTGTTCCGGCCTTTCGCAAGCATGCCGGCCAGATGAGAAAAGCGTTCTCCGATCTGGGTCCGGAGGAGCTTCGGAGCCTTGAAGCGGCGCTGAAGAAGGTCGGCAGGCGCGCTGCCGCGCTGATGGAGCATCTTTGAACAGCACCATGGAGTAGTTGACAATGTGAGCGCCCGGCGGATGGCGCTATCGCAATTCCCGAGTCACTGTATCCCGAAAGCGCGGAACTCAAGTCGACGCAACGCCAGGGAGCGGCGACCCTCCACGGGGCTGCTCAGCCGAACAAGCCCCGCAGATTCCCGGCGCAATTGCGCCACGCTGTCCCAGGCATCGTGCGCTTCTTCGACGGTTGCGACACACCGCTCAAAGGAGCGCTGCCCTGCTTCAGTGAGAGCCAGCGCCCGAGTGGTGCGCCGGAGCAAGCGAACTCCCGGCCGTTTCTTGCCATGGAATGTCCCACGCTCCTGGAACTCAGGGCTGCACAAACGGCGTGCCTGCTTGCCAACGGGCCTGCGCAGGCAGGCCGGAGCACGTGCCGCCGCAGCCGGACGGGCCTTTCTGAATTTGCCCGGAACCCGCGGGCGTAACCCATGGCCACGGATAGCCGCTGCCGGCGCTGAAGAACGCAGGCTTGCCCTGGAGATAGAACGAGTCTGGAAGTGTAACCGGCGAGCCGCGCCAGGTGACGGCGTCGTGGAGGTAGTCGTAGTTGCCGTCGATCAAAATGTACGACCCTTTGACGCCATTCAGGTAGGGATCCTGGCCGCCATTGCCGCCGCCCCACCCGAGCATGAAGATACGAGATGCGGTAAAGTCTCCGCTGTAAGTCCAGCCATTCGCCGCGGTCGACTTTCCCGAGGTCCCCAGCACGTTGCCGACGTAGGCGAACCAATAGTTGTATCCCATGGGCCCGGCCGCGCGCAGCGGCCCCGGAGCCTGATTCACGCACGAGGCCGGCCCCGACGGGCAATAGTAGCCCTTCCCGGTAAAGTCATCCACCAGCCCGCCCACGCTGGGATCGATGAAGGGCGTCCGGTAGCCGGAGCCCAGGTTCCGGAAAAATGTAATGTACATCGAGTTGCCGTGCGTGTTGTCGTTATCCAGGTTATCGCCCCAGTTTCCCTCAAACAGAACATGGTGCGGCCCCGAGAAGTGGCTCGCATTGATCCCCATGTCGAGCCAATAGTCGCCGATTCCCGACTCGGCATCGTACATCGTGTCGTCGATATAGTTATAGGAAACCACCGAGCCTGCGCCGCCGGCTCTGGCGACCATCCCTTTCCCGGCGAAGTTGGTGATGCTGTCTGTGATCAGCATCTCGGTCGAAGCGCTGTCCAGGGCCAACGGATACTCGCCGCCGTTGTTGACGGAATCCCAGCAATGGTGAACGTAAACCGTGTTCAGCTCGCTGCGAGCCGAATATTCCATGCTGATTCCGCCGCCGTACCAGTCGCCAACCTCGGTGTTCTTCACCCAGCAGTTGACGCAGAGTTCCATCTCCAGGCCGCCCTCGGGAGCACGAAGAAGCGAAAGGTTCTCCACGCCGGCTTTTTCGAGCATGGAAATCGGCGATCCGCCTCCGGAATTATTCCCGTAGAGATGTGCGTAAACCTGAGCGTCATGGCTCCCGCTGTGCCGGAACGCGATGGTGAGCGGATCGTCGAATGTAAGGGTGCAGTTGGCCCCTGGGCAAGGACCGGCGCCGATGGAAGCGATCTTGTGCAGCTCGGAGGTCGGCCGGTCGCAATAGGACCACCAGCAGCCCGGTGTGTTGGCTTGATAGGGATATTGGTCGCTGTCGAAATCCCATGAGCCATCTTCCGCCTTCGACCACAGGACGCGCCCCGTGGCCGGGCTGCCGGAAGGGTTGAGCCAGTCCGAAGCGGCCCACACGGAGCCATTTCCAGTCCACTGATTCATGGGATCGGCGACCCAGCCGGCGCCTGACGCCTCATCGATCAAAACCCACGATCCAACC
>JASHQQ010000162.1 GCA_030039035.1 Acidobacteriaceae bacterium
CTCTCACAGCACGGCGGATGCCGTCAACGAAATGCCTGGAGAATTCCTCCAGCGGATGAAGCGCCCGGGATCGCGCTCCGCGAGGTCTCATCAAGGGATTGCCCCACCCTTTCGCCCGTTTTTGGCAAAAGGGTGGGGACTGCAATTTCGATCGTGCCGAAACACTCCCCGTATTCTCATTCGTCACGGGCTTCAGCCCGCGCCAAATCGCCGTTGAGCATCTCCAAAAAACAAAAACGCACCCGGCACAAGGCCGGATGCGTCGATGCAAGAAGCGCCGGGCGCTCAACATCAAGCGCCCGGTCTGCGCATGGAGGGCTACTTGATCAGGCCGGTCAGATCGGGCAGAACCACCGTGCCTTCCTCGCGGACGGCGTCGAGCCTGGTCGGATCGAGACCGAGAACATCGATGACCGTGGGAGCGATCTGATTGGTCGACACGGGCTCATTGACCACACGGGGCACGGCGCCGGGGTTCGAGACGATCAGGATCACGTTGGTGTCATCGTGCGAAAAGCCGCCGTGTTCGGCCAGCTTCGTGCTGCTTCCCGTGTAGGTGATGCCGATGTTGGGCGTCACGATGATGTCCGGCGTGCGCGGGTCGTCAGGAGGCAGGCCCGGGCTATTGAAGTTGAGCGACACGCTGCGGCCATAGAAGATCTGGCCGAGGCCGATCACGGTGGGATTCTGCTCGAGCAACTGCACGGCGGGCAGCGTGTCAGCCGCGCTGTTCAGCCAGATGAGCGAGACGTCGTCTTCGGTGGGGCCGACGCCGCCCGACTCGGATGCCGGAATGTAGCCGGCGCCGGTGAGAAGGGTCACCGGGCTCTCGCCGTTGTTGTTCTTGCCGGGGACGGCTTTATAGAGGTTGGGATCGATCGGCGACTGTCCGTGCTTGGCGGTGACGATGATCAGGGTCGACTCGTAGAGGCCGCGATCCTGGAGTTCCCTGATCATGCTGCCGACGGCCTTGTCGGCGAACTGGATCTCGCTGAGCAGGGGTGCGGTGGGGGTTCCCTCGGCGTCAAGGTAGCCGCCGGTGGCTGAGTCGCTCTTTTCGATCAGCTTCTGGCCCACGCTGACGGCCTGGAAATTCATGCCCAGGATGTTGGGAACCGTCGTCTTCGTCAGGCCGAGGTGATCCTTCCCGTCGATCCAGTGCAGCACCGCATTCACCTTGAGCTGGTCGTAGCACTGGATGTTCTGGAAGCTGTTGGTCCACGATGTAAGGTCGGCGTTGGGGTCGGGGATCGTGGAGCAGTCGATGCCGCTTGCGGTCTTGACGCCAGGCAGCGCAACGACGTTGGAATTGATTTCAGGCGAATAGTAGTCGTCGACGTTGCCGCCGCCCGGCCCGCCCACCGAGGAATAGGAGGGGTGCTTGTCGGACCATGCGGTGTAGCCGCCGGCCTGGTGAATCAGCCCGAAGATGGTGTTGGTGCGCACGAAGTTCCACGGAAAGACCGGCGCGCAGCCATTGGTGGGATCGCGGTCGAGCTTGGTGGAGTCGATCGATCCTATGCCGCCGTCGTCAATCGTTTTTGCATTGGGATTGCCGCCATTGAGCAGCGTCTGATTGAGGTCGATGCCTTCGTCGTATTCGGTCGTGTAGCCGGTGATCGTACCCGGCGTGCAAGTGCCGGCTGCGTTGCCGTTGCCCGTGGTGGTGGCAGGCGGCGACAGGGTGCGGTCATAGGCGACATCGTAGTAGATGCCCATGGTGCGTGGCGTCGCGCCGGTCATGAGGTTCATCAGCCCGGGGAAAGAGTCTGAAGGTTTGGAAGTGCTGGCTGATTTGTAGACCACGCCGTCAAACGCCAGACTGGCCAGATACGGGCAGTACGGATCACCGTTGTTCACCGTCGAAAGTCCGCGCGAACAGTTCAGAAAATCGACCGCGTGCATGCCGTCGATGCTGAGCAGAAGGACATGGCGAATCGGCCCATGGATCGGATCGTTGTCTTTCTTCCCGGCATGTTGCGCTATGGCACTGGCCGCAAAAAGTGCAGCCGCAGACACGAGTAACAGGGGGGATTTCTTCATTACTTGCCTCCTGGCATGGAATACTAGGCAGCGCCCTCGACGAGTTGGGTTTCGGTTGTATGAATCTTCCGTGCAGCGCCGAAAATTATTGTGGAACCCGAATTCCGGCTCGGCGAAGCGAGGTTTTTTATCGAAATTTCTTGCGATCTTAAGTCAGACTTAAGGTCTGGGGTGCCTGTGAAAGCGAAGTGGCTTGCAGGAGTGGATATCGGCGGCACGAAAACCGCCGTTGTCGTGTCGCAAAAGCCTCCCGAGGTCGCGGCAAGGATTGAATTCGCCACCGCGCAGGAGCGCGGCCCGGACCATGCGATCCAATCCGTCAAGGCAGCCATGCGCGAACTGCTCGCCGCGCAAAACGCCGCGCCGGTTGACATCGCCGGCATCGGCGTCAGTTGCGGCAGCCCGCTGGATCCGGTCGCCGGCGCGATCCAGTCGCCGCCGAATCTGGCCACGTGGATCGACGTGCCGATCGTCGCAATCCTCGCGCGCGAATTCTCATGCCCGGTGAGCCTTGAGAACGACGCCAACGCCGGCGCCATGGCCGAGCATCGCTTTGGCGCCGGCCGCGGATGTGAGCACATGATATTCCTCACCATGGGCACGGGGCTCGGCGCGGGCATCATCGCCAATGGCCGTCTCTATCAAGGAGCGAACGACTCGGCCGGCGAGATCGGCCACGTTCGCCTCACGCGAACCGGACCGGCAGGCTATCGCAAAGCCGGCTCCGTCGAAGGCTGGGCCAGCGGCGGCGGCATGGCGCAAGTGGCCCAGCGCGAACTCGAGGCCGCGCGCCGGCGGGGGCAGATATCGCTGCTGATGGGTCGGCCCGAAGGCTCCGTCACCGCGCGCGATGTGCTGCACGCGGCGCAGGCCGGCGACAAGGTGGCGCTACGCATCATCTCGATCTGCGGGCGCAAGCTCGGCGAAACGCTGGCCATCCTCGTCGACATCCTCAATCCCGAGCGCATCGTCATCGGCGGCCTGGCCATGCGCTTCGGCGAGCTCGTGCTCGCTCCGGCCCGCAAATGGATGCGCAGGGAAGCGCTCGCCCACGCCGCCGCGGTCTGCAAAATCGTTCCCGCCCAGCTCGACGAACGCATCGGCGACGTGGCCGCACTGTGCGTGGCGCTGGACGCCGCGGGCTGGCCGGAGAATCAATAAGGCAGGCGAGTTTGTACTTATGCCGCCTGTGTGCCCTGCCCTTCTGGCGTCTTTGCTTTTGCCGCAAGGGCGGGAGGAACACATCGATCAGGAATCATCCTTATACTTGAATTACTCGCGATGCCCACGCACCTCGACACCATTCTCGCCCGGACTCGCGCCACGATAGACGAGTCGAAGCTGCGCGTTCCGCTGTCTGCGCAAGAGTCCCGCGCGAAGCTTCACCCGCCGCGCGGGTGGGCGAGGGCCCTGCGCCGCAAAGCCTCTGAAGGGGTCGCGGTCATCGCGGAAATCAAGAAAGCATCGCCATCGCGCGGGCTGATTCGCGCCGGCTTCGATCCGGCGGATCTTGCGCGAAATTATTTCGCCGGTGGCGCGGCGGCGCTTTCCGTTCTCACCGACGAGCCGTTCTTCCAGGGCAGCTTGCGCGACCTTGAGCTTGCCTCCGCGGCCGTTCCCATTCCTTGTCTGCGCAAGGACTTCATTGTCGACGAGTATCAGATTGTCGAGGCCCGCGCGCACAAGGCCGACGCGATCCTGCTCATCGCCGCCGCGCTCAACAAGTCTGACCTGAAGTTGTTCGCGCAGGCCGCGCGCGCGAAGGACCTCGATGTTCTGGTCGAAGTCCACGCGGCCGAGGAGCTCGAACGGGTGCTCGACACCCTGGGCGAGACCGGAGCCGACGCCATCGGGGTGAACAACCGCGACCTGAAGACGCTCGAAGTGCGCCTCGAAACTTCCTTCGAACTGATCGGCCGGATTCCGCACGGCGTGGTTCGCGTGGCCGAAAGCGGCATTTCCTCGACCGACGAGATTGCCCGTCTGCGCGCCGCCGGCTTCGATGCGTTCCTGATCGGCGAGAGCCTGATGCGGCAACCAGACCCGGGCGCGGCGCTCAAGGAGTTGCTCGCCGGAGCGACGGTGGCGCGGTGAGAGCCTGTGCTTGCAATGCTTGCGAAATCGGGTTATTGTGTAATCATTGCAATCATCAGGAGGCGCCGGTATGGCGACAAACCTGATTGTCCGTAACGTCGACGAGGACATCGTGAAGTCCCTCAGGGAGCAGGCGGCGCGAAACGGCCGCAGCGCCGAGGCAGAACATCGCGAAATTCTCAAATCGGCGCTGAAGCGGCCGAAGAAACGCACCTTCAACGAGATACTGGCGTCCATGCCGAACGTTGGGCGCGACTCGGACTTCAATCCTCGCCGCGAATAATCATGTATCTGGTGGATACGAACGTGGTCAGTGAGCGGCGGCGCGGCAGGAACGCTGACCGGGGAGTCAAAGAGTTCATTGGCAATAACGATCATCTGCTTTATTTGCCGGTGCAGGTTATCGGCGAACTCCAGTGCGGCGTCCAGGTGCTTCGACGTCGTGGCGATCGCGCGCAGGCAACTCGAGTCGCGGCTTGGGTGCGAAAGATTGTCGACGAGTACGGGTCGCGAATTCTGCCCTTCGATCTGCCGTGCGCCAGGGTATGGGGGATATTGAGAGGCCTGGGGGATCAAAATCAGATCGACAAGCAGATCGCGTCCATTGCTCTCGTACACGACTTGACGGTAGTGACCCGCAATACCAGCCACTTTGCGAGAACCGGAGTACGGCTGCTCAATCCGTTTTTGGCCGACTCGAAGCCATCGAACCGGGCAAACCGAGAAGCGCTGCGATGAGCCTCTGGATCAAAATCTGCGGCACCACTTCGCTCGACGACGCGCTGCTTGCCGCCAATGCCGGCGCAGACGCCGTCGGATTCGTCTTCGCGCCCAGTCCGCGGCGCGTTACGCCAGCCCCGGTTGCCGCGATCACGGCGCACCTGCCCGAGGCTCTGGAAAAGATCGGTGTCTTTGTCGATGCCGCATTCGACGATATCGAATCCGCGGTGCGCGCCTGCGGGCTGACCGGGGTGCAGCTTCACTCCGACGCCGGCCAGGACCTGCCCCGGCGGCTGCGCGAGAGCTTTGGAGAGTCGCTCCGCATCGTCGGCGTGGCGCATTTCGGCGCGGATGCGGCCGCACAGGTCGCAAGCATCGAGCGCGACGCGAATGTCGATGCCATCCTCGTGGATTCGCGAACCACCACGGCTGTTGGCGGCACTGGCGTCGCTTTCGATTGGACTGCCGCGCGCTCGACACTCTTTGCGGGCGCCAATGGACGGCAGCTTCCCCGCATCGCGGCTGGCGGCCTGACCCCGGCCAATGTCGCTCAGGCCATCGCCGTTCTGCGCCCATGGGGTGTCGATGTGGCCAGCGGCGTTGAATCCTCGCCGGGCCGAAAAGACCCCGGAAAGGTGCGGGATTTCATCGCCAACGCGCGAGAGGCGAGCGCGAGCTGAGCGTGAGGCCGGCTGAATCCCGTTCAAATTGTACTGCATTTGAATTACAATAGTGTCTGAGGATTTCCTGCAATGGCCGCCAGTGCGCTTGTGCAAACGAGGATTGACCCCGCCGTCAAGGAGCGCGCAACCGAAGTTCTCGGCGAAATGGGGATGACAGTTTCCGACGCCGTTCGCATCCTGTTGACCCGAACGGCCAATGACGGCGCACTGCCTTTTGAACTGGGGATGAGTTCGACCCAGCACGACGCCTGGTTTCGGGCCAAGGTGCGCGAAGCGCTAGAAGATATGCGGCCCCGTGTGCCCCATGAAGAGGTCGAGGCTCACTTCGCAAAGCGTCGTCAGGCCGCGTTGAAGAAGGCGAGAAAAGGCAGGTCGTGAACCTGGAATGGTCGGTACTGGCGCTCGCCGATCGCAACGCCATCTTTGACTACATTGAGGCAGACAACCCGCGAGCGGCGGTCAAGATCGATGCGAGGATCGGGAAAGCAATTGCTCTTCTGGTGCAGTTCCCGGAGATCGGTCGGCTTGGTCGAGTCGAAGGAACGCGCGAATTGGTGATCTCGCGAACGCCGTACATCGCCGCCTATCGAGATTCTGAGAGTACTGCACGGCGCGCAGCGATGGCCGGAGAATCTGAAAGCAGAGCAACCGCAAGAGTGAAGGAGTATGCGGATGTTTGGGGATCGCGAGAAATCTGCCGTGTATAAGGTGCTTCCCGATTTCGCGCAAGAACTCGAGGAACTCCTGCTCGCGGCGAACCATCCGGAACTTGCTGCCCAGGTGCATGAGTTGCGGATCCTGCGGCGCTGCTCATGCGAGGACGATTTCTGCGCTTCGTTCTTCACGCAATTCGAACCTTCAAAACGTCCATTTCCAGATGCGCGTTGCGTCGAAGTTGAACCACGCGGGGGAATGATTATCCTCGATGTGGTGTCAGGCCGAATCGCCCATGTCGAAGTGCTGTACCGCGACGATGTGCGGCGAACGCTTCGCGCGGCGTTTCCCTGAACCAGCCTCACTGTACACTGAAATGTTCCTCATCCCTTGCAACGCCAGCGGCCTCGCCACGGGCGCGGGCAGGAGGCATTGAATGGCATCGGTGATTCTTCCGGCGGCTCCATCGGAATCGCGGCCGGGACGGTTCGGCATCTACGGCGGGCGCTACGTGCCTGAAACGCTGATGGCCGCGCTCGTCGAGCTTGAGCACGAGTATGAAGCGGCGAAGGCCGATGCTGCCTTCCAGGCCGAGCTTGCGTCGCTGCTCCACGACTATGCCGGCCGCCCCACCCCGCTCTATTTCGCCAGACGCCTCAGCGAAGAACTGGGCGGAGCGAAGATCTACCTCAAGCGCGAAGACCTCCTGCACACCGGCGCGCACAAGATCAACAACGCGCTCGGCCAGGGGCTGCTCGCCCGGCGCATGGGCAAGATGCGCATCATCGCCGAGACCGGCGCAGGCCAGCACGGCGTGGCCGCGGCCACGGTGTGCGCCCTGCTCGGCATGCAGTGCGTCATTTACATGGGCGACGTCGACATGGAGCGCCAGGAGCTGAACGTGCTGCGCATGCGCCTGCTCGGCGCGGAGGTGCGCGGCGTTTCGTGCGGCTCGAAGACGCTCAAGGACGCCATCAGCGAGGCCATGCGCGACTGGGTCACCAACGTCCGCACCACGCACTATCTGCTGGGCAGCGCCCTCGGCGCGCATCCCTATCCGACCATGGTGCGCGACTTTCACCGAGTCATTAGCCGCGAGATCAAGCAACAGATTCTGGAGAAAGAGGGAAGGCTGCCCCATGCAGTAGTTGCCTGCGTGGGCGGCGGCTCCAATGCCATCGGGGCGTTCTACGAGTTCATTCCCCATCGCGAAGTGCGCCTGATCGGCGTCGAAGCCGGCGGCCGCGGCAGCGCGCTCGGCGAGCATGCGGCGCGCTTCGAAGGCGGCGTGCCCGGCGTGCTGCAGGGTACCTATTCCTACGTGCTGCAGGACGAAGACGGCCAGATCGCACAGACCCACTCGGTCTCCGCGGGGCTCGACTATGCTTCCATCGGCCCGGAGCACGCGGCGCTGCACGACTCCGGCCGCGCGGAGTATCTCTCTCGCGACGACGCCGAAGCCCTCGATGCCGTGGTGAAGCTGGCGCGCACCGAAGGCATTCTGCCCGCGCTCGAAAGCGCGCACGCCGTCGCCGAGTGCATCCGCATGGCTCCAGGCATGGCCGCGCGTGACATACTGGTGGTGAACCTATCCGGGCGCGGCGACAAGGACATGGGCATTCTGGCCCGCGAATTGAAGCTCTAGACGGTCCCAACACAGGGACCTGGGGCACCCTCGGTTTCTATGGCACTCAGGTTCGAACACAAGCCGGGATTGGTCGTGTACCTCACGGCCGGCGATCCTTCGCTCGAAGGCACGCGCGCCATCGCGCTGGCCGCCATCGACGCCGGCGCCGACGTGATCGAACTGGGCGTGCCTTTCAGCGATCCGCTGGCCGACGGGCCCATCATCCAGCGCGCCAGCGAGCGGGCGCTCGCCCGCGGCGTGCGCCTCAAGGATGTTCTCGCGCTCGCCGCCGACCTTCGCGCCGCGCGCCCGGCCGCCGGACTGATCGTCTTCACCTATTTCAATCCCGTCCTGCGCTACGGCCTGCGCCGCTTTGTCGACGATGCCGCGGCCGCCGGCGCAGATGGCGCACTCATCACCGACATGATCGTCGAGGAAGCCGGCGAATACCTGGCCGAGATGGAGCGCGCCCATCTGGCGCCCGTCTTCCTCGCCGCGCCTACCAGCCCCGACGCGCGCCTCCAGGCCATCGCCGCGCACAGTAAAGGTTTCATCTACGCCATCTCGCGTGTCGGCATCACCGGCACACAGCAGAGCGTAGCCGCCGATGCCGCCGCGCTGGTCGCCCGCATTCGCCGATGGACTGGGCCTGCCGATCGGGGGCTGCCGGTGGCCGTGGGGTTCGGCATCTCCAACGCGGACCACTTCGCCCAGGTGGCGGAGTTCGCGGATGCCGCGGCGATCGGCAGCGCCATCGTCGAGTTGATCGAGCGGGCATCCTCTGCCGGAGAAGACAAGACCGCGCCGGATGCGGTGGCCCGATTTATCCGGGGCCTGCGCATGCCTCATGCGGCGCTGGCCCGGTAGCTCGATAAAGACCCCACGCGGCGCCATGGCGTTTTAGGGAATACTGTAAGGCGGAGGTTTGATCGCTAAGTCGGCGCGACCACCGGGGCCCCCAACGACAGAGGTTGGTCGTTGGGGTGGGACCACCAGGGAGCGACGGCTTCGGGCCTCGCCAGAAACCTCACACAGTTTCCTAAAACGCCATCGTCGCTGACGAATCTTCAACTCACGCTTCTTTGCAGCCGGTGCATGCGTGCCATGCGCCGGCCGCGCCACGAGGGATGGAATGACGCTCGAAGAACTGCGGGATCGAATCGATGCCCTGGACCGGGAACTGGTGGAGCTGCTCAGCGAGCGGGCGCGCGCCGCGCAAATGATCGGCCATCTGAAGGCTGCCACCTCGCTGCCTGTTTACGAACCGGCGCGGGAAAAGGTGATCTACGCCAACGTGCGCGCGGCCAACAAGGGACCGCTGCCGGACATCGAGCTGACACACATCTACGAGCGCATCATCGACGTGATGCGGGCGCTGCAGAGGAACGAGTTGGCATCGGAGAGGAATGCCCAGGCAGCCTCGGCGGCGGCGGATGCAAGTCGCGAGGACGCCAGGGGCCACGCCAGCGGCGCGCAGGCGCCCGGGACGGGGAAAAGGCCATGATCGTAGCCATGCAGGAGAAGGCCACCGAAGACCAGATCGACGCCGTCATCGACGCCCTGGTTGAAGCCGGCGTCAACGTGCATCGCACCACCGGCGCATCGCAGACCATCCTCGCCGCCGTCGGACCCACGGCCGGCCTCGATCCGCACAAGTTCGAGCTGCTCTCGGGCGTGCT
>JASHQQ010000163.1 GCA_030039035.1 Acidobacteriaceae bacterium
CTTGATGTTGAGCGCCCGGCGCTTCTCGCATCGACGCATCCGGCCTTGTGCCGGGTGCGTTTTTGTTTTTTGGAGATGTTCAACGGCGATTTGGCGCGGGCTGAAGCCCGTGACGAATGAGAACACGGGGAGTGTTTCGGCACGATCGAAATTGCAGTCCCCACCCTTTTGCCAAAAACGGGCGAAAGGGTGGGGCAATCCCTTGATGAGACCTCGCGGAGCGCGATCCCGGGCGCTTCATCCGCTGGAGGAATTCTCCAGGCATTTCGTTGACGGCATCCGCCGTGCTGTGAGAGGTTCAAGTGTCCCATCCGGTCGGGTTCCATCGCCACGATGAGGCCACTCCCACGCATTTCCAGCGACGCCTATGTTCATCACGCCCGACTCCAAATCGCAACTGCGCAAGACGATGGGGTTCTGGGACGTATTGCTGTTCAACATCGCCACGGTGCTGGGTCCGCGATGGATTGCGGCGGCGGGGCACAACGGCACCTCGTCGATCAGCCTGTGGGTGATTGCGGCGGTCTTTTTCTTCATTCCCGGGGCGCTGGTCATCAACGAGCTCTCGTCCCG
This sequence comes from Acidobacteriaceae bacterium, assembly GCA_030039035.1. Taxonomy (GTDB): domain Bacteria; phylum Acidobacteriota; class Terriglobia; order Terriglobales; family Acidobacteriaceae; genus Telmatobacter. The sequence goes on from JASHQQ010000163.1 coordinate 574, forward strand.
CTTTCCCGAAGAAGGCGGTCTCTACGCGTGGTCGCGCGAAGCCTTCGGTCCGTTTCACGGATTTGTCGCCGGATGGACGTATTGGATTTACACGGTCTTTTATTTTCCGGGCCTTCTGCTGGCGAGCGCTTCGATGGCGGCGTATATCGCCGGAGGGCGCGGCATCGAACTCGCGCAGAACCGCGCATTTCTGCTCGCGGTCTCCGTAGCGCTGCTTCTGGTCGCGGTAATTCTGAACATCGTCGGCCTGAATATCGGCAAGTGGCTGCAGAATGCCGGCGGCGTGGGCACGTATGTGCCCCTGCTGATGCTGGCGGCGATCGCCGCGATCGTCAGCCTGCGCCACGGATCGGTGACGCACTTCACCGTCCACAACATGCTGCCGGCCTGGAACTGGGACACGGTGAACTTCTGGTCCCAGATCGCATTTGCGTTCACGGGGCTCGAACTGGTTTCGGCGATGAGCGAAGAGGTGCGCGACCCGCGGCGCACCTTGCCGCGCGCGGTCTTCGGCGCGGGCGCGCTCATCGCCTTCATGTACATTGCCGGAACTTTTGCGGTGCTGGCTCTGGCGCCGGCAGGCGATCTCGATCCGCAGAGCGGCGTTTTTCACGCTATCACCGTGGGATCGATCGCGCTGCGCGCCGGCGTGCTCGGAATCCTCGCGGCGGTCCTGGTCACGGCAGGCAACGCCGGCGGCGTGGGCAGCACGGTGGCCGGCATCGCGCGCGTGCCGTTCGTGGTCGGCATCGACCGCTATCTGCCTGCGGCGTTCGGCAAGATCCATCCGCGCTGGAAGACTCCGTACATCTCCATTCTTGTGCAGGCCGTCGTCTCCGGAGCCATTCTGCTGATCAGCCAGATCAACGACACCACGCGCGGAGCTTATCAGTTCCTTGTCGATGCCGCGATCATTCTCTATTTCATTCCCTTCCTATATATGTTCGCCGCGGTCATCCGGCTGGCTTACCGAAGAGATCGCAAAGACAATCCGCACGCGGTTCTCGTCCCCGGGGGAATGTTCGGCGTGTGGGTTTGCGGTTGTCTTGGATTCCTGGTTGTGCTCATCGGCATCGTCGTCTCGCTGGTGCCGCCGGGAGATTCGTCGAACAAGCTCGGATTCGAATTGAAGCTGGTCGGGGGAACGGCAGTATCGATTCTCCTCGGGCTGATCCTCTACTGGCGGGGCGCGCGATCGAAGCAGAGCGAGTCCTGATCCGCGCCGATGGACGCGAGTAATATGGATGGCGGTGTGGGGAGGGAACATGGCGGAGACGGCAAAGAATGAGACCTCGCAGCCGGCGTTGCCGGCATCCGGCTTGCAGAATGTGGGTCGGCGCGACGTGATGAAAGGCCTGGCTCTGGCGGTTGCGGCGGGGTTTGGGCCAGCCGGACTGGCCGAAGCCGAGGCAGCGAAGTCCGCGGCGAGCGGATATCCGAAGATTGCGGCGGCAGCCGGCGACACGGTTCGCGTTTCCGGCGAGGATCCGGTGGTGGAGACGCAATATGGACGCGTGCGCGGCTGCGTGCGCAAAGGTATCTATGCCTTTAAGGGCATTCCGTATGGCGCGGACACATCGGGCGCCAACCGTTTCCTGCCTCCGCAGAAGCCGCAGCCGTGGACCGGCATTCGCAGCAGCCTGTACTACGGGTGGGTGAGCCCGCAGCCGCCGCGGCAGGGATGGAAGAACGACGAGGAGGCATGGCTCTTCTCGTGGGACGACGGCATAGCGAACGAGGATTGCCTGCGGCTGAATATCTGGTCGCCGGCGGTGAACGACAACGGCAGGCGGCCGGTGATGGTGTGGTTGCATGGCGGGGGTTACACGGCGGGCTCGGGCAACGAGCTTCCCTCCTATGACGGCGAGAACCTCGCGCGCCGCGGCGACGTGGTGGTGGTCAGTCTCAATCACCGGCTCAACGTGCTGGGATTCCTGAACCTCGACGCCTGTGGAGAGAAGTACGCCGATTCCGGCAACGCGGGAATGCTCGACATTGTCGCCGCACTCGAGTGGGTGCGCGACAATATTTCGCGTTTCGGCGGCGATGCCGGGAATGTGACGATCTTTGGCCAGTCGGGCGGAGGCGGAAAGGTGAACGCGCTGATGGCCATGCCCTCGGCCAGGGGACTTTTCCATCGCGGCATTGTGGAGAGCGGTTCGCTGTTGACCGGCGCGACGCCGGAGAGCTCGCGCCGGCTCGCCGACGAGTTGATGAAGCAGATCGATATCGGCGCTTCGGAAATCGACAAGCTGCGGCAGATTCCGGTTCATCAGCTCGAGGAAGCCGCGGTGGAAGTGCTCAGCCGGAACCGGCCCACCTCGGGGATTATCGATTTCCGGCATATCGCCGGACGGATCGGATGGGCGCCGGTCGCGGGCATCCCGTCGCTGCCGCGGCAGCCGTTCACGCCCACGGCTCCGGAACAATCCGCGGCAGTTCCGCTGCTGGTGGGCAACACGCTCAACGAATTTGTCAACGGAATCAACAAACCCGACGCATTCCGCATGACGGAAGAAGAGCTGCGCACGAACGTGACGAATATCTGGAAGGAAAAAACGGGCGCCGTCATGGGTGCGTTTCGCGAGGCTTACCCCAACGCCAACTTCTTCCAGCTCTGGTCGGCGATTGCGACCAGCCCGGTGCGCGCCAGCACGCTCGAACAGGCGCGGATCAAGGCGGCGCAGAAGGGCGCGCCTGTTTATGTCTATCGTTTCGACTGGCAGACCCCGGTGCTGGACGGGCGGCCCATGGCATTTCATTGCTCCGAACTGGCCTTTGTCTTCGATAACACCGAGCACTGCGCCAACATGACGGGAAACGGCCCCGAGGCGCGCGATCTGGCGGCGAAGGCGAGCGAAGCGTGGATTCACTTTGCGCGCACGGGCGACCCGAATCACAGCGGGCTTCCGCGTTGGGGCGCGTTCGATGCAGGCGCGAAGGGCACCATGGTCTTCGACCGGGAATGCGCGTTCCGCGAGCACCTGGATGACGGGACGCAGAAGCTGATCGAGGAAAGCTAGCGCGGTTCCAGTTCGTTTCGGACGTTGCGCAAGGCCGCTCGTCGCGGCAAGCAACGGTTTCCATGGCTCCGACGGATGGTTCCTGCGTTTTCATTGCGGGACTCCGTGCATCTTTGTGGAATCCGGATCCAGGCGCTCAAGCGCCGGGCCAGTTACCGCTGCGCCTCCAGGCCTCCGACCGCATGAATTCGTACCAACGAGCATGCTTTCCCAGGTCCGAAAGCACGGACCTGGGGCGCCCGGGGTTGGTACATGTTCAGGCGGTCAGAGTCATGCAGACATTATTGATTGCAATTATGAGTAAAACATTCGTCTCGCAGCTATTGCGGCCGGGTCGAACATGCCGTCGCTCCCTCTCGACAAAACGCGGGCGAAACGGATGGGGAAGCCCCATCGGGGACGCCGGAGTCCGCGTCTCCCGCGGGGAGCAATCCATCCATATAACTCGTTTGTTGTAGGTGCGATAAGCGCGCCCGACGTAAATTTTTTGCCTTCGCACTAGAAAGCGAAAAACCAGGGGCCGATAGAGAGCGCGTAGCAACCACCTGCTCCTGATAACGATTCTGGACCTCTTGCAGACGGAAGCGGTTCGGCGCAGGCGGAATTCGATTAAAGGAGCAATAGACGATGCTGAGTATCCTGAACAGCGTTTCTTCCCTCACCGCGGAGAACGCACTTTCCGCCACGCAGGCCAGCCTGCAGAACACGCTGACCGAGCTCTCGACGGGCCTGAAGATCAACTCCGGCGCGGATGACCCGGCCGGCCTGTCGATTGCCAACGGCCTGGCCGCGAATATCTCGGCCCTCAACCAGTCCAGCCAGAACGCATCGGACGGCGTCGGCCTGCTGCAGACCGCCGACGGCGCCCTGTCGCAGGTGACGACCCTTCTCAACCGCGCAGTCACGCTGGCCACGGAAGCTTCGACCGGCGGCCTTTCCACCAGCCAGGCGACGGCCCTGGACACGGAGTATCAGTCGATCCTGACCGAAATCGGCAACATCGGCTCGACGACCAACTACAACGGCGAAGCCATCTTCGGCACGACGGCGACGGTATTTACTTCCGACGGAACCGCCAGCGGCAGCAACACCACCTCCACGGCGATCGGCGCGCTGACCACGAAGGCTCTGGGCCTGAACGGCACCGACCTGACCTCGACCGCGGATGCGCAGACGGCGCTGTCCGACATCACCGCGGCCATCAGCACAGTGGCCGCGAACCGCGGCTCGATCGGCGCCGCGGTGAACCAGTTGACCGCCGACACCAACGTGGAAAACACCGAAGTCACGAACCTGACCAGCGCCGAGAACACGGTGCAGAACGCCGACATCGGCCAGACGGTTGCCCAGATGACGCAGTACAGCGTGCTGCAGCAGACCGGCATGGCGGCGCTGTCGGAGTCGAACCAGGCGCAGCAAGCGGTTCTGAAGCTGCTCCAGTAACATTCAACAACACTTGCCTCCGTGGGGCGCCAGACCGGCGCCCCGTTTTTTTGCGCGCGTGGACTCTGGATTCCGGTCCCCGAAATGCCGATAGAAAGCACGTTCAGGCAGAGGAGATATATGAGTTCGGTTTCGGCACTGGATTCGCTGCTCTCGGGCACAAGTTCCTCGGGGATCGACCTGAGCTCGATTCTCGAGGCGGCTTTCGGAGCTTCTTCCCCGGGCATCGACGTAACTTCCGCCGTGGATGCGGCCGTCGAGGCGGCCGAGGCGCCGGAACAGCAGTGGGAAACCCAGGAATCCACGCTGCAAAGCCAGGTCAGCGCGCTGACCCAGATCCAGACGGACGCGACGAATCTCGACAACGACGCACAATCCTTGAACAGCCTGACCGGCCCGCTCTCGGCCATGACCGTGAATTCCTCGGACGCGAACGTCGTGACGGCGTCCGCAGCCTCGGGCAGCACGCCGGGAAATCACGTGGTTGTCGTCAACACCCTTGCCACCACGGCGTCGTGGACCTCGGGCACGTTCGCCAGCGGCTCGACGGATCTGCCCGCCGGCAGCTTCACCATCACGCCCGGGAGCGGCTCTCCCGTCACCATCACCACCGACGGAACGGAAACGCTCTCCGATGTGGCCAGCGAAATCAACAGTGACGACCCGAATGTGACGGCGAGCGTCATTACCGACGATTCCGGCTCGCGGCTGGCCATCGTGGCCAACACCACGGGAAGCGCGGCCAATTTCACCGTCAGCGGTTCCGCGGGCTACGGGTTTACGCAGGCAGCGACGGGCGCCGATGCTTCGCTTACGGTCGACGGCATCGGCATCACGAGCGCGACGAACACGGTCAGCGGCGTGATTCCCGGCGTCACGCTCAGCCTGCTCAGCGCCGATCCCGGCGTGGATATCAGCCTCGGCGTAACGCCCGACACGTCGCAAGTGGTGAGCGCGGTGCAACAGTTCGTCACCGACTACAACACGCTCATCGGCGACCTGAACACGCAGTACACCGACACGGGCTCGGGCGAAGGTCCGCTGGCCAGCGACTCGACGGTGCGCAGCCTGCAGACCGACGTGCTGGGCGCGCTGGATTACACCTATACGCCGTCATCGGGAACCACGACGGTGCCCAATCTGACGTCGCTGGGCATCAGCGTGAACGATGACGGCACATTGAGCCTGGATACGGGTACGCTGCAAAGCGCGCTGGAAAACAACTTCAGCGATGTGCAGAGTTTCTTTCAGGGCACGTCGCTGAATGGCTTCGCCAACTCGCTCGACCAGGAGCTGACCAGTTTCATCAGTCCCGACAATGGCGCCTTCACCGTCGACCTGCAGAGCATGAACAGCGAGATCAGCGATCTGGAGACCGATATCACCAACTTCCAGACGAATACCATTGAGCCGCTGCAAACGCAGTTGCAAAACGATTACAGCCAGGCCGAGATCGCGCTGCAGGAGCTGCCCATGGAGATGCAGCAGATCAACGAAGAGCTGGGAAATAACAATAACAACAACTCCAACGGCTGAAGACGGAAATGAATCGCACGGATCTTGCCTATCGAAAATCGGCCGCGCAGGGCGGCAGCGGTCTGGGAATCCTGATCGCGCTCTACGACACGCTGGCCGGCGACCTGCGCCGCGCGGCGGCGGTGCAGCGGGAAGGCAGGATCGAAAGCCGCACCAACGAACTCAAGCACGCATTGCTCGTCGTCAGCCATCTTGAGAATCTGGTGGACCGGGAAAGCGGCGAGCTGGCAAGGAAGCTGACCGGCTTCTACGCGCGGATGCGGCGCAGAATCGTCGAAGCGCAGGCGAGGCAGTCGGCCGGAATGCTGGAGGAGATCATGGCCGAGGTGCTGGGCATGAGGGAAGTCTGGCAGAAGCTCGACCTGCACCGGGAAAATGCCGGCCCGGAAATTCTTCCGCCGGCGCGCCCGGCTGGCTATGGCGGTCTTGCCGCATCGATGGAGCGCAGGCGGCTGAGCTGGTCGGCCTGAAACAAACAGGTGTCCAGGGATTGGGGCGCGGAGACGCGCCCCGTTTTTTTGTGGGAGCCGCCGGCGCGCCGCGAGGATGGGGCGCCCCATTCGTACAAATTCAAACGACGATTGGTCTATGTGGGAACCGCCAGATAGTCGAGCAGCGTGTTGGGCAGCACCTTGGCGGCCGCGGCGAGGGCGGCGCTGTTGTCGGTCTCGGCCTCGCTGAGCTCCGTGGCGGCCTGCGCTTCATTCACGTCGACAAGCGAGCTCTGCTGCGAGCTGAGGGTCACCGTCTCCTGCTGGAGATAGGTCTCCTGCGAGTTCAACTGGCTCTCGGCGTTGCCGTAAAAAACGCGCTGCTGCGTGACATAGTTCAGGGCATCGCTGACGGCGTTCGTCGCCGAGGAGATCCCGGAAGTGTCGCCGCTCTGCAGCGCGGAGACGAGCGAGCTGAGCGAGCCGATCACGTCGGCGCCGGAGTTGGAGAAGATCTGGCTGCCGGGCAAATTGATCTGGATGCTCATGTCGTCGCCCACGGCCACGGAGTTCGTGTCGTTGTTGCCGTTGTAGGTGTAGCCGGAGGGCGAAGAGGAATCGGCCGTGTAGGGCGCCGCGGACGAATCCGTGCCGCCGAAGAGATAAGAGCCGTTATACGTTGTATTGGCCTGCGCGACGACGCTGGAAAGTATCGACTGCACCTGCTCGGCGAGCGACTGCTGGTCGTCGGAATTGCTGGTGCCGTTGGCGCCTTCGGTTCCCAGCGAGATGGCCTGCGTGAGCGAGCTGACCACCGCGCTCAATGCCGAGTCTGCCGACTGGACCGTCGACAGAACGCCGGCGACGTTCTGCGTGTATTGATCGACATCGGCGGTCTCGATTGAATTGCCCACCATTTCGGCGGAGGCCTGGGGATTGTCGGAAGGGACGTTGACGCTCTTGCCCGTTGCGACTTCCTGCAGGGCCGTGTTGAGCATCGTCTGGCTCTGCTGCAAGTCGGCGAGGATGTCGGGAACGAGATTTGAGTTTACGCGCATATCGGTCTCCGGTTTCTGCTAATAGCTCTGCGTGGAGCCCATATCGAGCGTCACGGTGTTCAATGCCTGAATGGTGCTCACGATGCGCGCGGCGGCCTCGTAGGCCGTCTGGTAGCGGATGAGATTCGTGGTCTCTTCGTCGATGCTGACGCCGGATTCCGAGCTTTGCTGGTTGGTCAACTGCAGCAGGCTTTGCCCGATCGCGGACGATTGCGTGCTGGTATTCGAGGCGTCGTTGCCCACCTGAAAGACCAGGTTGGAGTAGGCGTCCGCGGGGGTTTGACCGGAGGGGAGATCGTTGGTGAAGACGGCGGAAAGATTGGCGACGTTGCCGTTGCTGCCCGAAGTGCCGTCGGAGCTGGCCGCGATTTGCGAGCCGCTGGTGAGCGCCACGGAGATGCCGGCGGCGGCGTCGCTGGAGTTCGCCGGAACGGAGAAGAACGCCTGGCCCTGGTTGCCGTTGGCGTCGTAGCCCTCGGCCTGCGCGGAGTTCACCGCGGTCGCCAACTGGTCGGCGAGCTCGTTCAGCGAGACAAAGTATCCGGGAACGATGACGTCGCGCATCTGGATGGCGCCGCCGAGCTGGCCGCCCTGGATCGACGACGTGATGTTGTTGCCGTTGGAATCGATCACCTGCTGGAAGCCGTCGGAACCGGTTGTGGTCTGAAGATTGTAGCTCTGGCCGCCCATGACCAGCGGAGAGCCGTTGGCCGTGGTGATCACTTCGCCGTCGCTGCTCTGCGTTACCGAGATGCCGACAAGCTGCGAGAGCTGCTGCACGTCCTGGTCGCGCTGATCCTCGATGGTGCCGCCATTCTGCGAAGCCATTACCGACGGAGTGAGCTGCGAGTTGAGCTGGGCGATCTGCTGCGTGAGCGAATTGATCTGCGCCACGGTCTGCGTCACCTGCTGGTCGGCATCGGTTTGCGCCGTGGTGAGTCCGCCGGCCGTGGTGTTGAAGGACTGGGCCAGGTTCTGCGCGGCCGAGAGAACGCTTTGCCGCACCGACGAGTCGTCCGGGTTGGCCGACAACTCCGCCAACGAGCTGGAAAACGCGCTCATGGTGGTGGCAAGATCCTCGCCATTGCTGGAGAAGTAGGTTTCGAGCTGCTGGAGAAGCGTGGATTGCGTATTGACGCTGCCTTGCTCCGAGGTCTGCTGCTGGATCTGCAGGTTGAGCAGCTCGTCGCGGACGCTTTCGATCCCGTCGAGGGTGACTCCGCCGCCGGTGACGTCCGGGCCGGTCACATTCTCGGCGTTTTCGCTGAAGTCGGCGATCTCGCGGGTGTAGCCCGGCGTATTGGCGTTGGCGATGTTGTTGCTGGTGGCGTCGAGCGCGGCCTGCGACGCATCCAGCGCCTGGACTCCGGTCAACAGCGATGCAAGCAATCCTCCCATGGCGATTACACCCGGCAGGACCAGGTCTGATGTCTGAGCCTGGCGCCGGAAGCCTCCTGTATCTGACCTTTGAAGGAATGGAACAACGCGGCCATCAAAGCGACCGAACGGCTGGAGTATTTGAGCAGAATGGAGTAGCGCAGATTGAGCCGCTTGAGCTCCCCGGCGGCGTCGCGAATCTCGCGCATCAGGCCCGGCTCGATGGTGTCGACGACGGCGGCGTTTTGCGCCAGGGCCGAGACGCGCATTTCGTCGGCCAGCTCGCCGAGCTCGAGGCTGAGCGCCTGCTGATTGGCCACGCTGTCTTCAAGTTCCGGGAGATTGTTGCCGGCAATGGCGCGCATGGCCCGATCGAGCTCGCCGGAAAGCGAGCGCAGGAGCCGGAGGTGCTCTCCAGCCCGATCGCTGCGCGTTTGTGGTTCAGCCGCAATCATGCGTGGCTAACTTCCCGATCTACTGTGCACCGGCCGGCTGCGACGCTGGAATTCACCGAGCCGGCTCAAGCGTGCTCATCGATCATCGCGCCCGCGATCTGATCCGGATCGAGCTGATACTGTCCGCTGCCGATGGCATTCTGCAGACTCTCGACCTTGTCCTGCCGGATCTCGGGCGACTTCATGGCCTCGCTCACGAGAGAACCGATCGATCCGGAACCGGAAGTCAGCGTGGTGCGATCTCCGCCCGCATCCGCATCGGAGGTGACGGCGTCCGGCGTATTCACCTGCTTGGGATTGGGCTGGCCGGCGACCTGGCTGGCTTGCGAATTGAACAGATCGATTCTCATCGTTGACCTCTTCTTGTGAACCTGCGTCCCTATCGGCACTTTCAGGCCGGATTTTAACGAAAAACTCAGATTTTTCCGGTCTTTTCAGCGGGCGGAACCTCAACCGTTACTGTAGTTTGCGCTGGTTGTGTTACTGCCGGGTCCGCCTTCTCAGCCGCGGCGTGCAGCGCCTTGGCAATCATCTTTGCAATTCCGATGCCGCCGGAAGCCGCCATGGATTGGGCCAGCGACTGCACCCCCAGGCTCATCATCTGTTCGCGGCCCGCCGCGTCCTCGTCGTCCTCGGCGCCGGGAACGGTGGCGAACGACTGCTCGGCCTGTTGCAGCCACGTGCCAAGAAGCATGGACTCGAATTCCGTGGAGCTCTTTTCGATCTTTGCGTCGTCGTTCGAACCCTTCACGGAGCCGATCTGCTGCAGCATTTGCATCTCCCGCGCCTGCTGCAGGTTGACCTGGGCGTTCATGGCGCCGGGACCGATCAGGCTGGTGGCCATTACTGGACCTCCAGTTCCGCCTGCAGGCCGCCCTCGTCCTTGATCGCCTGCAGAATAGCGACGACATCGCGGGCCGTGGTTCCAATGGCGTGGAGGCCGTTGACGAGCTCTTCGACGTTGGCGCCTTCGTCGAGGCGCATGGTCTGGGCCGCGCTGTCGCCGGCGGTGACCGTCGTTTCGGGCACGATCGCCGCGGCCTGGCCCTCGACCAGCGTTCCGGGAGGAGCCGCTCCGCCGGCGTTCGGCCGGCCCTGGCCGCCGAATCCACGCCCCGGTTCGCCGCCTCCGCGTTCGCCTTCCGGCGAGCCTGACGACTCCATTCCCGTCACTCCGGGAAGCGGCGCGACGGCGTAGGTGGTCGAAACCTCAATGGAAAGATTGCCGTGGATCACCGAGACCGGCGTGAGCTTGACATCGCCGCCGAGAACGATGGTGCCGGTGCGCTCGTTGACGATGACCTTGGCCGGCGTGTGCACGGTGAGCGCGAGATTCTGCACGCGCGAAATCAGCACGGGAACCGACGATTCGCCCGCTTCGGGAACGGAGATGTCGACTCGCGTGCTGTCGAGCGCGGACGCGACGGGCTTGTGGAAGTCCTGGTTGACGGCGTCGGCGATCTGGCGCGCGGTGGTGAAGTCGGGATTGCGAAGCAGCAGCGAAACCACCTTGAAGTCGTGCAGATCGACCGAGGTGTCGCGCTCGACGATGCCGCCATTGGGAACAATGCCGACGGTGGGCGTATTGACGGTCTTGCTGTTGGCCGAGCTGCCCACCGAATAGCCGCCCACGACAAGAGCCCCCTGCGCCTCGGCGTAGACCTGTCCGTCGGGGCCATGGAGCGCGGTCATCAGCAGCACGCCGCCTTCGAGGCTTTTGGCATCGCCGACCGACGAGACGGTGACATCGAGTTTGGAGCCGGGACGCGAAAACGGCGGCAGCGAAGCCGTGATAAAGACCGCGGCCACGTTCTTGACTTCGACGATGCCCGGAGAGATCAGCACGCCCATGCGCTGCATGGCATTGGCCAGCGTCTGCACGGTGAAGTAGGTCTGCTGGCTGTCTCCGGTGCGGGCGAGGCCTACCACGAGGCCGTAGCCGACGAGCATGTTGTCGCGCACGCCCTGCACGCTGGTGATGTCGCGGACGAGGACGCGGCGATTGGGGTTGTCGGCGGTCGCGGTGGCAGACAACAAGGATGCGGAGCCGCCCAATGCGCTCAGGGCCAGAACCAGGGCGATGGTCCGGGGCCGAAGATGCCATGCTGGGAACGCGGTCTTCATTCTTTTTCAGAAACCAAACAGCCAGAGAATGGCTTTCGTAATCGGGTTCATGGGCCGCACGCTGTCGGAGATGATTCCCTTCCCCTTCATCTCGATTTCGAGGTTGCCCAGCGCGGATGAAGCGACCGTGTTCTGGGGCCCGATATCGTTGGGCCGCACAATTCCGCGCACGACGACATCTTCGTGCTGGTTGTTCATGAAGATCTTGCGCTGGGCCTCGACGACGAGATTGCCGCTGGGCAGCACGGCGATGACTTCGGCGGTCAGCGCGGTCTCGAACGTGGTGCTCGAGTCGGTCGCGCCCGAGCCTTTCAACGAGGTGGATGAATTGGCGGCGAAGAGCGGGTTCACGCCCTTGGTCTTCAGGTCGCCGGAGAGACCGGTGATGCCGGAAGTGGTTTGAAAGGCGCGCGAGCTGTTCACGTCGCCGGATTGCGCCGCCGTGGTCTGCACCGAGACCAGAATGACGAGCGTGTCGTTGAGCTTGCGGGCCTTGTAGTCGGTGGAAAAGTCGTTCAGGTCGCCACCCGGACTCCAGATGCTGCCGGTGGTGCGGCCGACTGTCGGAATGTCCTGCTCCTGCGAGCGGGCGATGTAGTCGGCGCGCAACTGCGCGGGACTGTCTTTCTTGCTGGTTTTTGCGTGCGCCGCGGCGGGACCGAGAAGAACTCCGGCGAACAGAAAGGATGATGCAATCGATTTCGAGGTTGCCCTGTTCACAGCCTGCCCTCCAGAACTCCTTCGCGCACCACCTGGACGATGTAAACCTGGCGATGGTCGGGACTGCGCGCGCGAATGGTCTGGCCCGTCGCGCCGCTCTCAAGGCAGACGACGGGCAAGGTGATGTGGACGTGCGTTCCCTCGAGAAGCAGGGTTGCGGGCGCTCCGGCGCGCACAACGACGGGGGAAGTCGGTTGGGTTTGCGCCGGAATGCGCCCATGCGATGACTGCGGTACGGGGTCCGTGGTCAGTCGTGTATCGAAGTCGAGAGTGGCGATGAAGGGCAGGCACTGCTGCGGAATCGCGCATTCCACGCGCGCAACGGCGCGGCCCTCGCCGGAGCGGGCAATGGAAATGGACCTGACCTGGAGAACGGGGTCGGGAACGCTGGCGACGATTTCGGCCGGCAACGTGACCTGATCCGGCGATACGGGCATGCCTCCGCTGGTGACCGCCGCGGCGACCTGGCCGGCAGTGATGTCGTAGCGGCCGGATGCGGCCGCGGCGGGCAGAGCCACCGCGGCGCAAAGCGCGACGAACGAAATGGACCGGCGTGCATTCATGAAAACGACGACCTACTGGGCCAGTTGATTCAGTTGCTGCAACATTTCGTCGGCGGCCTTGATGACGCGCGAGTTCGATTCATAGGAGCGCTGCGCGAGGATCATGTTGACGAATTCGTCGACGACGTTGACGTTCGATTGCTCGAGCATTCCCTGCTGGATGGTGCCCAACCCCTCGGAGCCACCCGCCGCGCCGACGACCGGATCGCCCGATGCCGTGGTGGCAAGGTAGATGTTGTTGCCGATGCTGTTCAGGCCGCCGGGATTGGCGAACGTCGCCAGTTGAATGGTTCCCACCTGCTGCGCCTGGATCTGCCCGGGAAGCGTGACGCTTACGGTTCCGTCGCTGCCCACCGTGATGTTGGTGGCTGCGGCGGGAATATTGATGGAGGGCTGCAGGGCATTGCCGTTGGCGGTGACCAGGTTGCCCTGGGCATCGGTCTGAAACGAACCCGAGCGCGTGTACCCGATCTGGCCGTTGGGCATGAGGATCTGAAAGAATCCGGTGCCCTGGATGGCAAAGTCCAGCGGATTGCCGGTGCTGGTCAGGTCGCCCTGCGTCTGCACGATTTCGGTGTTTCCCGGCCGCGTGCCGAGGCCGATCTGCAGGCCGGAAGCAACGGTGGTCTGCTGCGTGGCCGCCGCGCCGGGCATCACGTCGTTCTGGTAAAGGAGATCGGAGAACTGCACGCGGCGCGATTGAAAGCCGGCGGTGCTCGAGTTCGCGAGATTGTTCGCGATGTTGTCGAGATTGACTTGCTGGGCCGTCATGCCGCTGGCCGCGGTGTAGAGCGCGTGGAACATCCTGGTTCTCCTTTAGCTAAACCTTGGGCAGATCCTGCGTTGCCGTTTTATCCATCTCCGAATTGAACATCGATAGCGCGCGCTGCATCATCTCCGCGTCGCGCTGCGCCGTCACCAGCTCGACGATGCCGAGAATCGGATTGACGTTCGAGCTTTCGAGAAACCCCTGGCGCACGTCGGAACTTGTCGAGTCCTGGGCTGCCTTGGCGGGCGCGGAATAAAGGTTGTTGCCTTCGCTGGTGAGTTTGGTGCCGGGCGGAAACTCGACGATTTGCAGTTTGCCGGTAATCGCTCCGCTGGAAGAGATCGTTCCGTCGGGGGCTACCGAAACGCTGCCGGGCTGCAGCGTGATCGGGCCGCCCTCGCCCATCACCGGATCGCCCGAGGCGCTCACGAGGCCGCGTTTGGAGGAAACCTGAAAGCTGCCGTTGCGCGTGTACATGGGCCCGCGCGCGGTCTGGACCACAAAGTAGCCGGCGCCCTGGATGGCCATGTCCAGCTCGTTGCCGGTTTTTTGCAAATTGCCCTGGCTGAGATCGAGCGCCACATCGCCCATGATCCCGTAGCTGTTCTCGGCCTGCTCCAGCGGCGAGCTGGCCGCGTCGCCGGCCTCGGCGAGGACCGATCGGAACTCCGTTCTTTCGCCGCGATAACCGACGGTGCTCACGTTCGCCAGATTGTTGGCGATGGCGTCGAGCGCCTGGGTGCGAGCGACCAGTGCGGTAGCCGCGGCATAGTATCCACTGCCCATGGGATTCCTTCGCCCATGGGATATGCAAGGAGCGTGCCATCCGGGCAGGCAAAGAATGCCCGAAAAGGGTGATGGATCGCGGCGATCTTGCCGGTTGCATGAGGGAACGATGAGAACGGGGGCGGGCGCGAGGACCGTAAGTTGTCAAGGCGCGCCGTTGTCCTCATGGGAAGGCAATGCGGCGGAGGGTAAAGGGTATCCATCCCACCCTTGCGGCAAAAGCAACTACGCCGCAAGGATGGGGCACCCAGGTTGAAGAGTCATCATCCCACCCTTGCGCCAGCCACCCCACGGACAAAAGCCCGTCCGTGGGGGCCCCGGCACGCCGCAAGGATGGGGCGCCCGGAGATGATTGGACTGGATGCCGGGTGATGCTCCGGGTCATCAGCTTGCTGACAAATACCGAAAAAGAGAGAACTCCGGGACCGGAGCGCAGCAGCGGCTAAAGCAAAACCAGAGATGCTGTATACCGAAGCCAAGGCAATCAAAGTCGCCGCGACCCCTGGGAGCGGCGACCCTGCAAGACAGAAAACAGGCCATACCTTCTCTGGTTTTGCCGCAAAGCCGGATCAGACTTCTGCGATGTTTACGGCCCGACCGGGAGTCGGGCCCTGTTACAAAGCGTCGCTCGCAAGTCTCTTTCAGCAACCTGTCAGGCCGTCGCGCTGCTCAACGGGCAGCCGGCGAATGAGCCGGCGGCAAGCTGGTGCGCCGCCAGGACGATCTTCGACAGGTGCGCGTCGCAGCCGGGCATGGGAGCTTCGCAGAAGAAGTCCTTCAAAAAAGAAGGCAGGGACCATTGCTCGGCCATGCGCAGCGCCGCAAGCCCGCGATTGGCGGGGAGATCGCTGCGATCCCAACCCAGCAGAACCGGAAGAGCGCCGATTTCATGGAGCAGTCCGACCAGATAGGCCTCGTGCGGATTCGCGAATTCCGGCATTTCCGCGGCGAGCAGTCCGCAGAGTTGCGCAATCTCGCGGGAATGCTCGCGGAATCCGGCAAATGCCCGATGACGATGGCCTCCGACTGGGGCGCCGCTGGCCGCCGCGCGCAGGCACGCTCGCAACCCGAAGTCCGAAATGCAATCCTCGATGCGAACGGGGCGGTCTTCCGAATCGCCGTACTCGCGGCCGGCCAGGCGCAGGATCTGAAGGGTTGCACCCGCGTCCTCGAGGATCATCGCCGAGATTTCGCCGAGATCGACCGAGCGCTCCTGGAGCTGGAGCTCCATTGCCAGCAGCGTCTCGGGCATCGCGGGGACGCCGGGAAGGTCTGCGCCCATGTCATAGAGGAACGGCTGGGGTTCGGATACGAAGCTTCGGCTTGTGGGGAATTCGTATACGCTCTGGGTCGGCACGGCTACTCTATCGGCACGTGCCGCCGTGTTGTCCAGAGCCATTCCACAATGTTTATGCGGCTTTAGCCCAGCGCTTCGGTTACCTCCGGAATGGGCGAGGAAAACTCCCGTTTTGCAGGCGCCGCGGCGGCCTTGAGGGGAAAGAGAACGTCCGCCGTTCCCCGCCTGCCGGCGATTCTGGCCCAGATCCAGGATTTGCAGCGGGTGAAGCGGGCTTCGCGAGCCGAATATTCCAGGGCAAAGCCGCCCAGGGTGCGGGCCATTTGCGGAACGCCGCCCGGGTCGCTGTCGACGATCTCTGCGTAGCCGTCAGGCGCAGCCAGCCGGTCCAATTGCTCCCTGAATTCGGCGGGCGTGATGAAACAGGGTTCGGCACGGCAACCGGCGATCTGCTCGATCGACTGCAGAAGCGCGTACTCCACGCGATGGACGAAGCCGAGAACCAGCCTTTTCGCTTTCGCGGAGTAATGAAGCGGGGCGGCCGAACAGGCGCGGAGCAGCGCCGGCGGAAGGTCCGCTTCGACGATCTGGCCGGCCGGCTCGTGGCCGAGAACCGGGCATCCCCATTGCGCGGCGCGGGCCGCGGCAAGTTGCTTCTCGCTCACGATCCCCTGTTCGAGGAGCGTAGTTTCGAGGTTCGCGCCCTGGTGCTCGCTGAGGGCGACGGCAAACCGGAGCTGGCCTTCGCTGATGAA
>JASHQQ010000021.1 GCA_030039035.1 Acidobacteriaceae bacterium
GTAAAAGTCGCCGTGCTGATCGGAGAGGCCGATCACCTCCTGCGTGGATTTGAGCGTCCCGCCGCTCAAAGTGTAGGCTCCGCCTTGGGTTCCCGCGCCTGTGGCGGGAGCTTGTCCAACCCATAGGGCCGACACGGTATTGGTTCCGCCGATTTGCTCGATAAGACCGTCGGAATCGCCAAATTCCGAAGCGGTGATGGAGTCGATGGTTTCGACGTCGGCGTTGAGTTCGCCCTTCTCGAGGACATAGTCGCCGTAGACCGCCAGGAGGCCGTCGCTGGAATCCGAACTGATGGAGTTCTTCCCGCCGGTCTGGCGGTAGGTCATAAACTCGACGCTCTCGACCGTCGTCGTGAGACTGCTTGCCGCCTGCAGGAATGTGCCTGGGCCGGCAACCTTGGGAGGAAAGCTTACGAAGTCGGCGGACTTGACGGTTGCGTCGATGTCGAGGACCACGGTTCCGGTGAACGGGCCCACAGTGGCGTACTGCTGGGCGTTGGGCAATTCGTGCTGAGCCGGCTTGGTCTCCAGAATGTACCAGCAGCTTACGTTGCTCCAGATGCCGCCCTTCGGGCAAAGGAAGAAGTCGGTTTGCTGCGCCGCGGCAAAGGGCGCCAGGCAAAGGCACGCCAGGACGGCGAAATTGGAACGCTTCATCGGAAGGCCCTCCTCAATCCGAATCGAAATCGCATTTGCTTCTTCGAGGCGAAACGGCGTTCGAACGGTTTCGTTCGGAACGACGTGACCGGCCCGCAATCGGCGTCCGCCTGCGCATGTTCAAGGCAGGAGCAGACGGGCCTTTCGGGGGTTCATCTTCACTGCTTCACCAGCTCGACGCGGCGATTCTTCGCCCGGCCCTCCTCGGTGTCGTTCGATGCCACGGGCGCGATGGGCCCATCCCCCTCCGCGAGAAGCCGAGCGGCGGCAACGCTGTACTGGGTGGTGAGCACCTTCACCACGGCATCGCCGCGGCGACGGGAGAGATCCATGTTGCCGGCCAGCGCGCCCACGTTATCGGTGTGGCCGACCACGTAGAGCCTTAAGCTCGAGTCCTGCTGGAGAAGCTTCGCAATTTCCTTCAGTGCGGCGTCCGACTCCGGCTTTACGTCGGCTTTGCCGGTGTCGAAGTAGATGCCGTAAACGGCGGTGTGCCCGGTTCGCGCGATGTCATTGCCGAGCGCGGCAGCATCCACGTTGACCAGCCCCTGGTCCATCGCCTTGGATTCGACAATGTAAAGAACGACGGGATCGCCGTTGTCGTTGGCATCCTGGCCGACGTGCAGGCTCACGTACGAATCGCCATCGGACCTGGAAAGCTTCGCCGAGAGGTAGCGCTGGCCGCTTGACCAAGCCCAGTCCTCGCCGCCCTGCGCGGCCCACAGCGTAGGCCCCTTGGCGCCGCATCCGTCGTTGTTCACGCAACTGAACAGGACCTCAAAACCGGCAGACTTGAAAGCCATCTCGTAGTTGCGATAGATCTCCAGCGCCGAGCGATGGGCAGGAGCGGTGTAAGCGATGCGCGTGACTTTGCCCTCGAGCTGCAGCTTTTTGGCGGGAATGCGATCGTCGTCGGTCTTGCCCAATGGCAGCGTGACCTCATCGAACTCCGAGGCGCGACACTCCGTGATCACCGACCCGGGATACCTTGACACCAGCGGATGGTCCTTGCAGCCTTCTGCATCCTGTCCCTGGGTCCAGGCTCGCAGCGCGACCACGCAAAGCAATCCGGCCATCGCGATCCGTGGATTCATGAGATGCATAAGTTTCCTCCTTGAACTCATCGCCGTGCCGGATGACGAACCCGCATGGGCGTCGGATGATTTCGGTTGCTTCTATTGGTTGAGGCGGGAACCGGGGGCGAAACCAGCAACGGCCGGCAAAGAAATTCTGCGACCTGACGCATGAGCCGGAAAGCTGCGCCCGGCAGGTTTAGGGGCGCCCCCGTTTCGAGGCTGCTCGAGGTCTCCGCTTCCTGCTCGTCGCGTCGATTCGGCGATTTTTCCGGCTACATTCTTTCCCGAAACGTATAGGCTGCATGCAGTTTTGGTTGTAATAATGGAGTCCCGCGCCAGAGGCCATTGTGACGACGCCTTCGACTCACGATGTAACGCAACTGCTCAACGCCTGGAGCGCCGGAGACGGCCAGGCGCTGGAAAAGCTTACCCCCTTGGTATATCGGGAATTGCATCGTGTTGCCCGGCGCCAGATGGCGAGAGAGCGGAGCGGTCACACCCTGCAAACCACGGCGCTGGTCAACGAGGTTTATCTGCGGCTGGTCGATTGCAGCCGCGTAAAGTGGCAGGATCGGGCGCATTTCTTCGCCGTGTCGGCGCAATTGATGCGGCGCATCCTGATCGATTTTGCCCGCTCGCGAGGCTACCAGAAGCGCGGCGGCGCCATCCCGCACATTTCCCTCGACGACGCCCCGCTGGTGAGCGAAGAACCTGACGTGGACCTGCTGGTCCTCGATGATGCGCTGCACCGGCTGGCGGCAGTGGATGAACGGAAGAGCAAGGTCGTGGAATTGCGATTCTTCGGCGGCCTGAGTATCGAAGAAACCGCCGAAGTATTGAAGGTATCGATCGAAACGGTGGTACGCGACTGGCGCCTGGCCAAGACCTGGCTCCTGCGCGAGATGAGCGGGGCAAGTTGACGATGCAGCCCGATCTTTGGCTTCGCGTGGAGGAAGTTTTTCAGCAGGCGCTGGATCTGGATGAGAGCCGCCGCGCGGAGTTTCTCGCCAGCTCCTGCGCGGGGGACGACGCTTTGCGCAAGGAAGTCGAGTCACTCCTGGCCCATGAGAGCCGCGCCCGGCAATTCATGGAGTCGCCGGCTTTGGAGGTCGCGGGACGGCTTATCTCGAAGGAGCAGGCCCCACGGCCCGGCGACGACGAAGATCGGACAGGGGCTGCATTCGAATCACGAGTTCTGACCGGCAAACGGCTGGGAAACTATCGAATCCTGGAGCATATCGGTGCGGGCGGAATGGGCGAAGTGTACCGAGCCATTCGCGCCGACGACCAATATGAAAAGCAGGTCGCCATCAAACTGGTGCGCGCCGGGCAGGACTCCGGATTCGTCATGAGCCGTTTCCGGAGCGAGCGGCAGATCCTGGCCAATCTCGATCATCCGTGCATCGCGCGCCTGATCGACGGAGGAGCGACCGAAGACGGCGAACCCTATTTCGTGATGGAGTTGATCGAAGGCCAGCCGATCGACCGATACTGCGACGATCGCCGCCTCACGATCTCGGAGCGGCTGCGGATATTCCTTCAAGCGTGTTCCGCCGTTCAGTACGCCCATCAGCGGCTCATCGTTCACCGCGACATCAAGCCGGGAAACATTCTTGTCACTGCGGAGGGGGTGCCCAAGCTGCTCGACTTTGGGATCGCCAAGATACTCAACCAGGATGAAAATCCCACGGAAGGCCTGGCAACCCTAACCATGTTCCCGGCTCTCACGCCCGGCTACGCCAGCCCGGAGCAGATCAAAGGCGAGCCCGTCACGACCGCCAGCGATGTTTACTCGCTGGGAATTGTTCTCTATGAGCTTCTCACCGGCCATCGGCCTTACCCGGCCGGCAAACTGACGCCGCAGGAAATCACGCGCGCGGTGTGTGAGACCGAGCCCGAGAAGCCAAGTGTCATTGTCGCTCAATCAGCCGATGCAGATTCGAAGGCAAACCGGAGACCGCTGACGCCGGATGAGATCGGCGTAATCCGCGACGGGTCCCCGGAGAAGCTGCGCCGGCGCCTCGAGGGCGACCTCGACAACATTCTGCTGATGGCCCTGCGCAAGGAGCCTCGACGCCGCTACGCATCGGTCGAGCAGTTTCAGGAAGACCTGCGGCGGCATCTCGAGCATCTGCCCGTGATTGCCCGCAAAGATACGGTCCGGTATCTGACGGCAAAATTCGTCGCGCGTCACAAGGCCGGTGCAGCCGCAACCGTGACCGTGGCAGCGACCCTCCTGGCGGCCCTGGGTATTACGCTGCGCGAGGCGCGCATTGCCCGCGCCGACCGGGCGCGAGCGGAGAGCCGTTTCAACGATGTAAGGGAGCTTTCGAACACGCTGCTTTTTCAGATCGACGATTCGATCCGGAATGTGCCCGGCACCACGCAGGCGCAGGAACTGGTCGTCGGCAGCGCCCAGCGCTACCTGGACAGGCTGGCGCGCGAGGCCGGAAACGATCCATCCCTGCTCAAGGAACTGGCGACAGGTTACATTCGGCTGGCCAACATTCAAGGGGACATGCGCGGACCCAATCTTGGAAATCAACGATCCGCGATCGAAAACTATCGCAAGGCCGTTGACCTGCGCGAAGCGATCGCTCGCGCCCATCCCGCGGACCTGCAGGCGCAACTCGACCTGCAACAATCCTATGATGGGCTTGGGTACGCATACGGCGACATGGATCGCGGCCAGGAGAAAGTTTTTTTCGCGAAATCGATGGATATTGCGGCCGCGCTGACTGCCAAAGAACCGGGAAACGACGTTTTCCTCGACGCGCTGTCTCTCAGTTATGAGCACCGGGCGATGCTGTCCATTGCCGGCAACGACGTGAAATCCGCGATCGCGGATCAGCGGGAGGGTCTGAAACTCGCCAAGCAGGTTGAGGATAGAAAAGCAACCGAGGAGTATCGCGGCCGCCTTTCCTATGCGCATAAGCGGCTTGGCGCATTGCTGATCGTCGATCATCAGCTTCCCCAGGCGCTTGCCGAATACCAGTCGGCGCTTGCGCTGGACAAAACGCTTCTGTCCGCGCATCCCAGTGACCCCAGGCTTCGTTTTTCCATCTCTCTGACGCTTAGCGACATTGGGTATATCTACAACGAACAGGGAAATCGCTCCTCGGCGCTGGAAAACTATCGCGAAGTGCTTGTCATCCGGCAGGCGCTGGCCGACGCCGATCCTAGCGACGTCAGGGCGCGCCAGGGACTGGCGCGTACCTATGAGCGGCTGGGAAGCATCCTGCGGGAGGAGAATAAGCCTCAAGCAGCGCTGACCTACAACCAGCGCGAACAAACAGTTCTCTCCGCACTCGTTGCCGCGAATCCGAACAACTCAGAAACCCGCATCCAACTCGCGGACCTTTGGTGGGATCTTGGCGACGACTACACGAGCATTGCAAAGGCCGCGGCCGGGCACGATGAGAAGGTGCGCCTCCTGCGCCTCGCGCAATCCTACCTTCAGCAGTCGTTGCCGGCCTTTGAAGGCGCAAGAGAGAAGGGACTGCTTACCGGATCTCAACTCGACGCTCCACAGAAAATCGCGGAAGACCTTGCGAGCTGTACAAAGGCGCTCCATGCCGCGCTCGGCAATTCTCACTGACCCGCTTTCGAGTCTTGAGAGAGCGGACCGGCGCAAAGGATTAATCGGGAGCTGGCCGCTGATGAGCGACTGCCGTACGGTTTCAGGGATCTCGATACTCGATGGGCAATCGATGAGCCGGCCCGACAGGAAGAAGCAGCGACCTTGTGCATTGAAAGAGAGAGAACAAACTCTTTGCTAAAGCGGTCTGGTCCGTCTCAACGTCGCCGGGCTCCTGGTTAAGCTCGGGGATAGACGCGCACCTACGGATCCGGGGCGATCAATAATAGTCGTGCGTATCGCGACAGCCTCACGATGCTGCTGAAATTGTCGAATAGCCGACATTCCACCAACTGCACAGAGCAAATGCCTCTCCTCCGCGCCCATCAGTTTGCGAACGCGGCGCCTTCTTACCAGAAGGGTAGCCTGTCGGGCGTCATATCCCAGCATTCTCCTGGACGGAGGTCGATTACCCAGTCGCGGGGCCGATATGACCCGCTTGCCCGCACATTGATGACGTATCTTCCGGGTGGTAGCGGCTGGAACTCGTAGTGCCCCTTTGACAGCCGAAATGAAGCAAGACAGGGGTGCTACTACCGCAGTCGAACGGACGGATTATCGGAATGGACAGTGACCGCCGCGCCAGCCGGCTTGATGGATGGAGACGCAGGTTTTGTAACCTCGGTAATGACGTTCGACGTACTTGCCAGATGAGTCGTATCGCCGGAATACACGGCAGCGAAGGTGTGTTTCCCAACGGCAAGCGAGTCGATCGAAAAGGAACTTTCGCCCTTGCTGAGCGATTTCCTGGCCAACACGGTCCCGTTCTTCTTCAAGGTGACAGTGCCGGACGGAGTTCCAAAGGAAGAGCTCACCTTCACGGTAAAGACCACCGCCTTGCCGGCGATCGAGGGGTTCGCTGAAGACTTGAGGTCGGTTGTCGTTTTGGCCTTAACGGTTATGACAGCTTCGACGGAAGAGGGAAGGTTGTATTCGTCTCCCGCGTAACTGGCTTTGAACGTAACCTTGCCGTTCTTTGGCTTCGTTACCTTGAAGGTCGCGATACCCGCCGCGTTGAGACCAACGGTTCCCAGTTCCGAAAAGTCTTCGTAGAAGGTCACTTTGCCGGAGGGCGCGGGAGACGACGCTGTGCCTGAAACCTTTGCCGAAATGACGAGAATCTCGCCGTTTTTTCCGATCGAGGACGTAATGGTGAGCTTGATGCTGGTTGAAGCGAGTGTGGCGATCCTGGCCACAAAGCCATCATTGCCGGCGCTGAGAAAGTTCGGCTGGAACGCGCCTTTCGTGGTCGCAACTCCTGCAGCGTTTGA
>JASHQQ010000164.1 GCA_030039035.1 Acidobacteriaceae bacterium
TGCGGAACGACGGTCTCCTGCGCAAACGAAAGCGTGTCGTTCGCCGTGCTTTTTGGACCTTGAT
This sequence comes from Acidobacteriaceae bacterium, assembly GCA_030039035.1. Taxonomy (GTDB): domain Bacteria; phylum Acidobacteriota; class Terriglobia; order Terriglobales; family Acidobacteriaceae; genus Telmatobacter. The sequence goes on from JASHQQ010000164.1 coordinate 65, forward strand.
CATTGCCGAAAACAAACTCCTGATTGGTCCCGAGAAGCGTCCCCGACGGCGTCGCCGAAACCGGCGTGTAGCTCAATGTCAGGTTGCCGCTCATGGTGACGGAAGACTGTCCTTCCCAGTCCAGCATCACCACAATGCAATCCGAGATCGGCACTCCAAGCGGCATCGTGTAGTCAATCGCCATCTGCGAGGTTCCAGCGTCGGGGTTCTTCAGAATGAAGGACTGGATTGGTTGCAGGTTGGGAAAAACACTGTAGACCGCGTCATAATTCGGAAACCGGACGCCACTTGCAGGGCAGTATCCGGACATATTCGTCGCAACCGTAATCAGGCTCTCGTTAAACACCGTTTCCTGCGATGTGAGCGCGATCTGCCCCTTGAGCCCAACAAAGTTCCGGTTGCCTTTGGGCAGCGGGAACGAGTACAGGAAGATGTTCTCCGGCTGTGCAACCTGATCCGGCGTGAGTGTCGTCGATACTTTGAGAGCGAGCATGCCGGTGTCCGGAACAGGATTGGCGGGATCGTTTGGAATCTTGGCCATTTCAGGATTGACCGTGAAGGACGCGCAGCCCGATAAAGCGGCACAGAGAGAAATCACGAGAGCGTGTTTCCAGACTGGCGGGGGTGTAAAAGGGAACCATCCTTCATCGGCTAATGCCGCATGGATTGGGGGCGTTTTGCGGCGCGGCTGAAGCCGTGCCCTGTTACAAAGCCCCTGAAGGTTTCCGCGCAGCCAGTCAAGGCGTATCCGGTCGAAGCCTGTTTTCGAAGCGCGTTGCAGGCACAGGAAGAGCAGGGAACCCCTCGACGGTCTTGGCACACCGGCATCCTATTCTTCGGCAAAACCAGAGAAAGGTATGTCCCGTTCAGTGGGGATCGAGGTCGCCGCTCGTTGGGGTCGCGTCGACCCAAATGCCGTGGCTCCGGAAAGCAGCTTCTCTGGTTTTGCTTTTGAGTTGCAAATCGTCGCAGGAAGGACTGGCCCAATCGCCGGGCCCGCAGGGACTCCGGCGCCAAAAGATATTTCTACAACGGTCGCGGATTACCCACGGCGGCTCGCGAATGCGTGCGAACGCAATGCCGCCAATTCAGCGAATGCCAGTCGATAGCCTGCGCCTCTTCCGTGCGTGCTGGATCAAAGGGATTTCGCGGCCAACCTGCTTCGCCCGTTCCAAAGCGGTCCGATCTTTCAGAGCTTGAGGACTGACGGAAGTGTACCATGACCGGGGAGAAGCGGCGACACGGATGCGGCCGCGCGGCGAGAATCAGTGGTTCCGCGCAAACGGCGACTCACACAAATGCAGCAAACAGGCAGCGGTGAGATATTGGATTTGCAATCGGCCATGAGAGAATTGGTGATCAAATTGGTCAAGATTTCCGGCGCGATCGTCCTGTCCGCCATTGTTGTATTTGGAAGCTGGTGGGCGTTATATCCAGGCCCGGACGATCCCAAGGGCCTGATGTACATTGGATGGCGGATGGGGCTTCCCACTCTTGACCCGGATCGCGCACTCGGGACAATGGTCGGAGATGTCCATCGCAACGGTCTCGTAATTGGCAAAACGAGAGGCGAGTTGGTCAAGAGATTTGGATATGTGACAACTCTCGACGCGGCCTCAGCCTACGTTAAGTATTGCTATTTCAATTCGCCCTACTATGGACAACAAATCCTGGTCCTTCGGCGCAGCAATTGGACTGTAATCATGAAAGACGGCAAAGCCGCAGATTTAGTGCTTGTCAAGGGATGCTAACGGCCAGTTTGGTCGCATTCTCGGCTGTCTCCCGTCGAGCGATTCGATCTGGTCTCTTTTGAGGGGGGAACATCGCAACTCTGAACGGCACAATCGCGTTACCCTGTTAACCATGCCGCACCCTCTCCATCTCACCACCTTCCAAATTGGCACCCCCGCCACGCCTGCCCAGGGCCTGCGCATCGGTGTCACGCGCTTCCCCCCGCGCGGCGTCCCCAAGGGCCGCTGGGCCAAGGACGGCTACTTCGATGTCTGGCTGCCCGTCCTCGCGCCCAGCGCCAAGCTCGTCGCCCAGCTCAAGAAAAAGCAAATCGGCCCGCTCATTGCCTTTCAAAAAGAGCTCGATAAATACGAGCGCGAGCTGCTCTCGAAGGCTTCCGGCCGCCAGACGGTCGAATTCCTCGCCCAGGTGGCCGCGCGCATGCCCATCAGCATCGGCTGCGCCTGCGCCGATGAGTCGCGCTGCCACCGCTCGCGGCTTTTCAAGATCCTCCAGGCGCACGCGCCCACGTGACTGTCGGGTTTGAGCTGGGCCCAACAGGGGTTGAATCCGCCGCCGATCGTGAGAAGATAGCCGTGAATCATGAGCTTGCTTGAACGACCAGGACGGTTGCCTCGCTCCGCATATGCGTTACAGCTACTCACATTGCTCAACGCGATCCTCTTCTCGACTGCCCATGCCGACAAGAGGGACTTCATCTTCTTCGCGTGGATTCCCATACTTGTGGTTACTGCAGCTTCCTGGCCGCTTTTCACGATGGCGCGTTTGCGCGCTTCAGGCTGGAGCCGCTGGTGGACCGTCGCCATTGCCATTCCGTGGGCTGCGTTGGCATGGGCAGCCTGGAGAAGAACGCTGTCGGCTTACCTGGTCACAATCGCAGTCGTTATCGCGGTTCATCTGCCATTGCTCTTGCTGCCGGGCCGAGAAGGGCCGCCGAGCCCAACTGACTTCAGGCCGACCGCTGAATGACCCGCACCGCCTTCATCGCCGCCCTCCCCGGCGAGCTCAAGCCCTTCGTTCGCGGCTGGCCGCACAGCGCGCGCAACGGCGTGTGTTTCTGGGCGCAGCGTGACGCCGAAGAGGAGTGGATCTGCGCCTGCGCCGGCATGGGCCAGAACGCCGCCACGCGCGCCTTCGCGGCCATTGAGGAAGGCGGTCCGATCGATCTTCTCTTTTCCCTCGGCTGGGCGGGAGCGTTAAGGGCAGGAATCGCCGCCGGCAGCGCACACAGTGTTGCCGGCGTCATCGATGCCCGCACCGGCGAGCGCTTTCACTGCGATGCCGGCGCCGGGGACAAGTGGCTCGTTACCAGCCCCATGGTCGCCAATCGCGCCGAAAAGATGCGCCTTGCCAGGACTTACAGCGCCTCCCTCGTCGACATGGAGGCAGCGGCCATCGCCCGCCTCGCCCAGATGCGCAACATTCCGTTCTACTGCGTCAAGGGCGTGAGCGACGAGCTCGGCGACAACCTGCCGGACTTCAACGGCTTCATAGGGCCGTCCGGCCAGTTCCAGGCCGCCAGGTTTACACTGTTTGCGCTCGTCCGCCCCTGGTTCTGGCTTTCGCTGCTGAGAATGGGCGAGAATGGCAGAAGGGCTGCGGAAGGCATCGCACAGGCCGTGCTCCAAATCCTCGATCCCCAAGGAACCACCCGAACCCGCAATGGCTACCCAGATCGAAAACGCTGAGGCGCAATTCGAGAGCACCATTCCCGCCACCATGCGCGCCGCCGTGTATCGCGGCATCGACGACATCCGCATCGAGACCGTGCCGGTGCCACGGATCGGTCCGGGCGAGCTGCTGGTCAGGATCGCCACCTGCGGCGTCTGCGGCACCGACCTGAAGAAGATCCACACCGGTTCGCACTCGGCGCCGCGCATCTTCGGCCACGAAATGGCGGGCACGATTGTCGGGCTCGGCCAAGGCGTAGCGAACTTCGAGATCGGCGAGCGTGTCGTCGTCCATCATCACGTTCCTTGCGGCAACTGTTACTACTGCCGCAAGAACACGCCGGCGCAGTGCCCGTTGTACAAGACCACCGGCGCGACCGCCGGGTTCGCACCCTCCGGCGGCGGCTTCGCCGAATACATCCGCGTGCTGGATTTTGTCGTCTCCAGCCGCGGCGTGGTGCGCATTCCCGACCAGATCCCCTTCGAGCAGGCGGCTTTTGTCGAGCCGGTCAATACCGTGCTCAAGGGCGTGAAGCTGCTCAATCTGGAACCCGACGACACGGTGCTGGTGATCGGGCAGGGCCCCATCGGGCTGATGCACGCGGTGCTCGCGCAACGCACTGGCGCGCGCGTGCTCACTTCGGACCTGTATCCCGAACGGCACGCCATCGCCGCGCAATATGGGCTGCGCGAGCCCATCAACGCCGGCACCGAGAACGTGGTCGGGCGCGTGCGCGCGGCCACTGAGGGCCGCGGCGCCGATGCGGTCATTCTCGCCGTCGGCGGCAATGCGCTCATCCAAACCGCGATGGATGCGGTGCGCCCCGGCGGCCGCGTCATGCTTTTCGCGCAGACGCAGCATGGGGAGGCCGCGTTCGACGCCGGCGCCGTCTGCATGGACGAAAAGACGCTCATGGGTTCCTATTCGTCCTCATTCCCGCTCGTCGACGAGGTCACGGGGCTGGTATTTGGCGGGTATCGGAACGGCTTCGATCTGACTCGCCTGATCTCGCATCGCTTCGCGCTGGAAGATGCGATTGAAGCGATCGGACTGGCCTCGCATCCCAAAGCCGATTCGATGAAGATTATGATCGAGCCTGTGCCCGGCGCGGGAGCCCGGACGGGGTGGCTTCGCGATGGGTGACGCCCGGCTGCGATCAAGGAGGAGCATGATGGCTACGACCATGAAGGCCGCAGTCCTCCACGGAAGGGAAGACGTTCGCATCGAAAGCGTGCCGGTGCCGAAAGCCGCGCCGGGAGAGCTGATTGTGCGCGTGGGCGCGGCGCTCACCTGCGGCACGGATCTGAAGGTCTTTCGCCGCGGCTATCACGCGCGGATGATCGTGCCGCCGGCGCTTTTCGGCCATGAACTCGCCGGCACGGTCGTCGAATCCGGCAAGGGAGTCACGGCGTTTGCCCCGGGAGACCGCGTCGTCGCCCTCAATTCCGCGCCCTGCGGGCAGTGCTACTTCTGCGTGCGCGGGCAGGAAAACCTGTGCGACGACCTGCTCTTCAACAATGGCGCCTACGCCGAGTTCATCCGCATCCCGTCCCGCATCGTGGCCTGCAATACGCTTCACATCCCCGATCATGTCCCGCTGGAGCACGCCGCGCTGACCGAGCCGCTGGCCTGTGCCGTGCACGGGTTCGAGGACTCGCGCCCGCGCGCTGGAGACACGGTGGCCGTCATCGGCGGCGGCCCGCTGGGTCTGATGATCCTGCACGTGGCAGCACTCGCCGGCTGCGAAACCATCGCCATTGTGAAGCACGATGGCCAGGTGGAGGCCGCGCGGCAACTGGGCGCGGCGCACGTGGTGCAGACCACCAACTCGCGCGAGGCGATTCGCGAGACCCGGACCCTTACACCCAGAGGGCAGGGAGTGGATATTGCCATTGAAGCGGTGGGCGCGCCCGAAACCTGGCAGCAGGCCGTGGACCTGGTGCGAAAAGGCGGCACCGTCAACTTTTTCGGCGGCTGCGCCGCGGGCACGCATGTCGCGCTCGATACCAATCGCCTGCACTACAACGACATCACGCTTCGCGCCACCTTCCATCACACGCCGGCCATCTGCCGCAAGGCGCTGGAACTGATCGCGGGCGGGAGATTCCAGGCCGGTGCATTCATCACCGGACACGCGCATCTCTACGAACTCAATCGCGTCTTCGAGAAACTGATGAACCGCTCGAGCGAGATCAAGACGGCGATCGTGCCGTGAGACCAGGGGGACTGCATCGACACCGTGCAAGACCATGAAAACGAGAACCGCGAGCGGCTGATCGAGCAGGGCTGGGCGGCCCTGCCCGCCGGCTATCGCATCCCCGAAGTTGCGCCCTCACTCGACGAGGCGCGCGCCTGGTGCCGGCGTCTGGCCGAGTCGCACTATGAGAACTTCCACGTGGCCACGTGGTTCTTGCCCAGGGCGCTGCGTCCGTATTTTCATTCCATCTATGCCTATTGCCGCGTGGCAGACGATCTGGGCGACGAGGTCGACAACCCTGCCCAGGCTCTCGCTCTGCTCGACCTGTGGAAGCAGGAGCTCGATGCATGTTACGAAGGCCGGGCGCGGCATCCGGTGTTTGTGGCGCTGGCCGAGACCGTCCGGGAATGTTCCATCCCCAAACAGCCCTTCGCCGATCTGCTCGTCGCTTTCCGACAGGACCAGACGGTCACGCGCTACGCCACCATGCTCGATCTGCTCGGTTATTGCCGCTATTCGGCCAATCCGGTGGGCCGGCTCGTGCTGTACGCGTGCGGCGAAACCAACGAAGAGAACTTTCGATTCTCCGATGCAACGTGCTCGGCCCTGCAACTGGCGAACTTCTGGCAGGACGTGAGCGTCGACTTCGCCCGGGGGCGCGTCTACATACCCCAGCAGGACATGGAGTTCTTCGGCGTAACCGAGGCCACCATCGCCGCCGGCGACGCCACGGGGGAGTTTCGCGCGCTCATGCGCTTCGAGGTCGACTTTGCCCGCGGCAGGTTTGAGGAAGGACTTTCGCTCATCGATCGCGTCGATCGCGATCTGGCTGTCGACCTCGATCTTTTCAGCCGCGGCGGCATGGAAATCCTGCGCGCCATCGAAAACCGAGATTATGACGTGCTGAGCGCGCGGCCCGCGATCTCAAAAGCCGCCAGGTTCAAGCTCGGCCTGCGCGCCGTCGCCGGCAGGACTTTGCCCTTTCTCCGGCTTCACGCGCGGTCCGCGGGGGCGGCCTATTGACAGCGCAGCCCACGCTGGAAGACGCGTACGCCGCTTGCCGTGCCATCGCCAGACGCGAAGCCAGGAACTTTTATTACGCGTTCGTCGCGCTTCCGCGTCCGCGCCGGAACGCCATTTGCGCCATCTACGCCTTCATGCGCAAGGCCGACGATCTGAGCGACGACGAAACGCTGACGCGCGATGAGCGCCGTAGCAACATTCAGGCATGGCAGGCGGCGTGGCGCGCGGCGAGCGCGGGCGGCGAGACATCCGATCCGGTGTTTGTCGCCGTCCGCGATGCCACAGGGCGTTTTGCCATTCCGCTCGACTTGCTGGATGAGTTGGTCACCGGAACCACGATGGATTTGACAGAATCCCCGGACGACTCGCCCCATACTTATACAACCTTTACCGATCTTTATCGATACTGCTATCTGGTGGCATCGGTCGTGGGATTGGTCTGCATCCGCATCTTCGGTTACTCCGATCCGCGCGCCGAAAAGCTGGCCGAAGAGACGGGGATTGCGTTCCAACTTACGAACATTCTGCGCGACGTGGCCGAGGACGCCGCCCGCAACCGCGTCTACCTTCCGCTCGATGAATTGGCCGCCCGGAGAGTTTCTGTGGAGTCGCTGTTGCATCGCGCGCCCGGAGCGCCTCCGACGGCAAACGAGCGCGCGTTGCTCGCCGGTGTTGCGGATAGAACCGAGAGTTACTATCGGTCCGCTCGCAAGTTGCTTTTCCTGATCGACCGCGAGAGCCGGCCAGCGCTGTGGGTGCTGGTTTCGATTTACCGTGCCTTGCTCCATCGCATTCGTCGTGCCGATTACGATGTGTTTACGCACCGTGCGGCCGTGCCCATGGCCCAGAAATTCGCGATTCTTGGCGCAGGAATGGCGTGCATGGCGTGGACGCGGCTCACGGTGTGATCTGACTGACTTGCTAACTTGCCCGGTCGCCCTACCCTTTTCGCCCGGCGTTGGCGAAAGGGTGGGACGACCCGGTGCCTATCCTTGCGTGAGCCGCGCCAACGACAGCCACAAGGGTAAGAATCCAGGCTAGGTCGCTGGTCCCGCTAACTTGCTGTCAAAAGGAGTTCCCCGATCGATTCCGAACGCCATCTCGCCGGCCGCTCCGTCACCATTCTCGGTGGTGGTGTCGCCGGCATGAGCGCGGCCTGCGCGCTCGCCGGGGCCGGCCTCGAGGTGCACCTGGTCGATCGGCGCGGCTATCTCGGCGGGCGCGCCAGCTCGTATCTTCACCCCGGCGTCAGCGAAGTCATCGATAACTGCCAACATGTGCTCTTCGGCTGCTGTACCAATCTCGCCGGCTTTTACAAGCGCATCGGTTGTCTCGGAAAGATTCACTGGACGAGCGAGATGACCATGATCGAGCCAGGCGGCCGCCGCTCCAGGCTTGGCTCGATACCGTTTCTGCCCGCGCCGCTGCACGGGTTGCCGCGCCTGCTCGCCGCGCATGCCTTCACGAGCGAAGACAAATTCTCGCTGGCCCGCGCTTTTCGCGCCATGCTGCGACCGATTGCGAGAGATACGACCGAGACGCTGGCCGAGTGGCTTGTCCGCAACCGCCAGTCGAAGGGAGCGGTCGACCGCTTCTGGCGGCTGGTCATCGCCAGCGCGTTGAATGCCGAGATCGAGCAGATCGCGCTGCCCTACGCGGCCAAAGTGATTCGCGAGCTCTTCATGAACTCCGCCTACGCCGGCCGCATGGGCATCAATACCGTTCCGTTGAGCGAACTCTACGCGGGTGTGCCGGCATTGCTGGCAGTAAACGGGGGCGCGGCGCACCTTAACAGCAATATCGATTCGGTCGAATGGGATGAAGAGACTTCCTGCTGGGCGATCGATACGCGCGACCGCATGTTGAGCACGAATTTCCTTGTATTGGCCCTCCCATTCGAAGCCTTGCAAGCGCTTTTGCCGAAGATGCCGCCCGCCGAATGCGCCGAGGAGTTGGCCGCGCAAATCGCGCGCCACGAGCATTGGCCCATCTGCAGCGCGCATCTGTGGTTCGATCGCGAAATCACCGACCTCAATCACGCGGTTTTGCTCGACCGCGATATCCACTGGCTCTTCAACCGCGGCAAGCTGCAACTCTGGCGCAATCAGAAGGGAAGTTATATCGAGCTCGAAATCAGCGCCTCACGGCGCTTCGCGGCGCTCACGCGTGAGCAGGCGATCGATCTCGCGCTGCGTGAACTCGCCGAATTCTTTCCCGCGGTCTCCTCGGCGAACCTCGTGAAAGCCGCGCTGGTCAAGGAGGTCCGCGCCACGTTCGGTGTCCCGCCGAACATCGATCGATTCCGGCCGGGCCCCAAGTCCCCGTGGCCGAATTGCTTTCTCGCCGGCGACTGGACGGCGACCGGCTGGCCCTCCACGATGGAAAGCGCTGCCCGCAGCGGCCATCTCGCCGCCGAAGCCCTCTGCGCCAGCCTCGGCGAGACGCGCAAATTCCTCGTGCCGGACCTGAAACCGAGAGGGCTGATGCGGTTTCTCTGAATTGAGGTCCTCGCTAGGGCGCTCCGCCGACAGAGGAGTGCTATGCTTCTCGCGACCCTCAATAGGTGCGATGAAAAGCCGCGCGCGATTTCTCCTGATCTTCGTGGCATCCTGCGTGGGCGCCACGTACCTGCATGAGCTCGGACATGCGCTTTTTGGTTGGGTGCAGGGGATCGCTGTGGTTCCGACGCCCGCCAAGGAATATGTCCTTCGGCCTGAAGTGGAATGGCAGCAGGAAATCTGGATTGCGCTCGGCGGCGTCTTCGCCACCGTTATGGTTACAGCAGCCGCCACGATCTGGTACTGGTGGAGGCCTTCGCCCACCCGCGCCGGAACCTTGTCCGGTGTGTTGGTGGGACCGGGATTCTACACGCTGCGATTCCTGCTCATCGGCCGTGGGCACGACGGCATGGAATGGCAGGAGGCGCAAGCCGCGCTGACGCTGAGCCCAAGCGGTCACGTCGTCGATTGGATCCTTGTTGCACTATTCGTGACGGGATGCGCCGCACTTGTGGTGCAAAAAGGAATACCAATACGGTGGCGATCGCTTGCGCTAGTTCCAGGTGTAGCTCTGCTGGGGATCGTAGTGCTGCTTGCCCTTCAGGTCGGGAACAATGCGGTGTTCGACCGCCACTTCCCTAAGACAACCGTACTGAATCTGCCAGCCGGCGTCGTGGAGAACTGATTCTTAGCTGTCATTAGTGCGCCAGCAGATACACCCCCACGCACACCAACACCGCCGCCGTCCATCGCCGCTTGTCCACGTTCTCTTTCAGAAACAGCTTTGCCGCAATCGCGTTCGTGACCAGCGTCAATGACGCCGACGCGGGCGCCACAAGGCTCAGGTTCAGATGATTCAGCGCGAAGAGGAGCGAGAAAAACGCCAGCGCCAGAAAGCCCACACCGCAGAAAAACAGCGGGCACGTGATAACCGCACGAATAGCGCCTTTCAGCCCCGATCGCGCGCGAATCTCGTCCAGATCGCCGATCGACTTCATCGCCGCCGCGGTCAATACTTCTCCTGCCGTTGAGCAGAGCACGACGGCCGCGATCATGGCCGCAGCCGCCCAGAATCCGGGGCCGGCCGTCGCGTTCGGAGCAGGGAAAAGCATCATCGTGCTCGCTCCTTTGCCGCAGCCACACGCAATTCCGCACACGAATTACCCTCAACCAGTTCCAGCGGAGTCGCCGGCCGCTCGGTCCGCGAAGGCCCCTGCGCCACAAACCCCACGCCCACCGTGATCAGTACAATACCGGCCCAGCGCTCGACGGAAACCGGCTCATGGAGCCAGAAGCGAGCCAGCAGCGCAACGATGACGTTGCCGAAAGCCGTCGCCGGCAGCACGAATGTCAAGTCGGCCCACGAGAGCGCGGTTAGATAGCTCGCGAAGAAGGTGATCAGCAGCGCAATGCCGAAGCCGATCCACGGCGTAAAGACGGCAGCGACGAGTGCGCCGGGATGCGCGACGGAGATCACCGGCACATGCGTCATTCCGCGCGAAAGGCATGTGTCGCCCAGCGGCGCACAGATGGCCACCAGGGTGAGGATGAGATATTGCCGGAGCGTGAGGCGAGGGTGAGGCATGATTTCGGGTCAGGTGTGCTCGCGATCTGCCATCCCACCCTTGCCGCAAAAAACAGAAGACGCGGCAAGGATGAAGTACCCCGTCCTTGTGGTCCTTCGGGACCCTGAGCGGAAGCTCGCGAACTCCGGCCGTCGGCCCACGGGGCGCTACGCCCCCGCGCTGGCTTGCGCTTGCGGCTCCGCCTGCTGGTTGCGCGCGGCTTTGACCATCTTGTTGCGCTGGGCGCGCAACTTCAGGAATGATTTGGCTTCAGCGTAGAGCCGCGGCACATCGCGATTGACAATTGCCTTCCAGATCACCCGAGCCGCCGCCTTGGGCCGGAAGTAGTACTCGTCATAGAAGCGATGCACCATCTCGAGCACATAGTCGGTGGGCAGGCCCGGATACTCGATGTGCGCCATCTGGTGGCCGCCCTCGTCGCTCATCGCCGCCGTGTTCACGATGAACCCGTTCGACTTGGCGTACTCATAGAACTCCGTGCCCGGATAGGCGTGCGCAATGGAAACCTGAATCGTCTCCACGTCCAGGCTCTTGGCGAACCTGATCGTGTTGGCGATCGACTCCCGGGTCTCGCCCGGCAATCCGAGGATGAAATCGCCGTGGATGGTCAGGCCGAGGTCGTGGCAGTCCCTGGCGAAGGCTCGCGCTCGCTCCACCGTCGCGCCCTTCTTGATGTTCTTCAGAATTTGCGGGTCGCCCGACTCGAAGCCGACAATCAGCAGCCGGCATCCGGCGTCTTTCATCGCCTTCAGCGTCTCGCGATCGGTGGTCACGCGCGAGGTGCAGCTCCACGTCAGGCCCAGAGGCTTGAGCTTCGAGCAGAGCTCGATGGTGCGCTGCTTCTGGATGTTGAAGGTGTCGTCGTCGAAGAAGAACTCCTTCACTTCGGGAAAGTTTTCCTTCGCCCACTTCAGTTCGGCGGCCACGTCGTCGCTGGAGCGCTTGCGCCAGGCGTGCCCGCTCAGCGTTTGCGGCCACAGGCAGAAGGTGCACTGTGCCGGGCAGCCGCGCGTCGAATAAAGCGCGATGTAAGGATGCAGCAGGAAGGGCACGTTGTAGCGCGTTACATCCATGTCGCGCTTGTAGATCTTCGTCGCCCACGGCATCGCGTCCAGATCCTCCACCTGCGGGCGATCGGGATTGTGAATGACCTTTCCCTCCTTCTTGTAACTGATACCGAGAATCTCGTTCAGCGGCTTGCCGTTGGCAAACTCGACGATCGAGTAATCGAATTCGCGCCGGCAGATGAAGTCCAGAGCCGCGCACTCGTTGAGCGCGCGGTCGGGATCGGTGGTCACCGGCGGGCCGACGAAGGCGATCTGGATCGACGGGTTCGCGGCCTTGATCGCTTCGGCAAGGCGTTGGTCGCCCGTCCAGCCGACGGTGGAAGTGAAGAGCACGAGAAACTCGTAGTCCTTCGCGATCTTGATTGTCTCGTCCGCCGAAACGTGGTGCGGCGGCGCGTCGAGCAGGCGCGAACCCTCGAGCATTCCGGCCGGGTAAGCCAGCCACACCGGATACCAGTAGGACTCGATTTCGCGCGTTGCCGGCCAGCGCGAACTTGCGCCACCGTCGAAGTTCTCAAACGAAGGCGGATTCAGGAAAAGCGTCTTCAAAGGCATAACCATCCCTTCCATTCTACCATCCGGACTGGAGTAACATCGCCGCATATCGGCGCACGTAACTTATTCGATGCACTTACTTTCCGTGCAACTCGTTCAGCCAGTCCTCCATGTGGCCAAGGGCGCGCAGCAGGCTCAGGCGCGCCTTGGCGAGGTCGAAGCCGGACTCGAGCGACTCTTCGTACTTCTGACGCTCATTGATTTGCGCCAACTGCTCGGCCTTGGGCGTCGGCTGCGGCGGCGCGCC
>JASHQQ010000165.1 GCA_030039035.1 Acidobacteriaceae bacterium
CACTTCGGGAATTACTTTGGCGCGGACTTCTCTCCGGTCCCGGTCAAGCATTCCCATAACGACCGCTTTAGTGTTTCCATGCTGCGCGGTCTGCATCTTGAGCCGCCGTTCCCGGTGCATCTTCTGCGGTTTTGGCCCGATGAAGGTTTCGTCCACTTCGACCGGCCCGCCGTCATCCCCGCCCATCTTGCCCCAAAATCCGCGCTTCAAAGCGAGTCGTATCCGGTGCAACATAAACCACGCTGTCTTTTGCGTAACGCCCAGGTCGCGGTGAATCTCATAACTACTCACGCCATTCTTGCAGTTCACGACAAGCCACACCGCAGCCATCCACTTGTCGAGCGGGATCGGCGAGTCTTCAAACACACTCTGAGTCTTCACGCTGAATTGCTTGTGGCACGTCGGATTCATGCACTTCCAAATTCGCCGCGTGCTCAGATACGAGACTTTTTTCCCCTTGCAATGCGGACACTCGACCCCACCCGGCCACCGCATTGACGCCACAAAGTCCACACACACATCAATGTCGGAAAAATACCGCATCGCAGCCAATAGACTCTTCGGCATCTTCACGCCTTCCCGCCGCTTACCCATATCAACCTCACAATTGACGCAAAACCATACTAAACATTAGCGCATGGTGTGTCAAGTGAAAATATTGCGATGGTCTGGGAATTGTCGGCAGGTCGAGTCTCTGCGTAGACTGGCGCTCTCCCCCGAAGGAGAAAGAAATGCCCCCTCAACCAACGAAGGAAGACATGATCCTTGACCGGCTTGCGCAGATTATTGAGTTATTGCGAGAGATTGCGATGCGCTTGGAGCGAGTTGAAGATTCTCTCCCGCCACGGGATTGACAGACGAGAGGAAATACAAATCCTTCCCTATCGTCGCCGCGAACCGGACCAGTCTCTCGTCACCCGTCGCCTTGAGCTGCTTTCGCAACAGGGCCGCAAACTCCTGCGCCATCTCGAAGACTTGCGTACCTCTCGCTTTGTCGTTATCGCTCATGACTTCTGCATACCACAAATCAGCCCGAAATACTCACCGTTGCGCAGAACATCGCGCTACGAAAAGCAGTTCCAGTCCCGCGATCCGCTGTCGATGAGCAGCGCGACACAAAATACTCGACTCTGAGCGTATTTCAAAAATCGCGCTACCTACCCTAAATAACTGATTCCTCAACCATGAAGACGTAACAGCACACAACCGCAGTAATGCGCCCCACGGCAAACAAAACAACACACCTACGCTAGAAAACTAGCAAGCGCGTGGCGACCCGATGGTGCGGGAAATATGTTGGTGCCGGTTCATCCCTGTCTCTTTCTCATTCCCGTTTGTTCTCTGCGGCAAGGCCGGGGGTCGGCATTTGGCTGCTTCGTGTCGCTCCGCCAGCTCTTCTAAATCCCGTCGCCGCTCGCGTTCGTCGGCTTCGATGTGTCTGCGTTGGGCAAGGCCTCCGGCTCACGCGCGCTGCGCTCCTCTTCCCGCGACCACTCGTCGTCTTCCGGCCGAACCTGCGGATCGGAGGCGAGATCGAGCGCGAGGCTGTGCCCGCGCTTGCCCTTTTCCCTCGATTTGTTCTTCTTTTTCTTCTTTTCGACCAGCGAGACCATGATTCGCGCGCTCGAGGAGTTGCCCTCGAGAGTGCTGTTCACGAGCGACGCGGCGATTTCTTCGCTCTGCTGGCGCACTTTCTCCCGCACCGCGTGTCGCAGTTGTTTGTAGGCATCCCCGGCTTCACCTGGCGCAGGGTTGGCATTCGTCTGTTCCTGCGGGTCCTGCTGCCCCTGTTGCCCCGGCGACTCAGTCCGCTTCCGCTCTTTCCTTGTCATGGTCCGCCGTTCCCGTCCTGCGTGTTCGTAGTCATCGTTTGGCCTCGGGGAAAAAAAAGAGGCAACTCCGCCTGGAATTGCCTCGATACCGCCCGGGAGATGGTTTGCGTTCAAACGTCGTGCTCGCTATCGCAATTCCTGAAACGCTGCATCCCGAAGCCGCCGAACTCATGTCGACGCGACCCCAAGGCCGGGGTCCCCCGGCGACAGGTCCTGGTCGGCGGGTTGGAATGAGCGGCGACCCTGCACGGAATTCGAAACGCCACACCCACTCAGGAATTGCCGTAGCCATCCCTGCGCGACCGCCGCGCGGGTGCGGAGATGACGAGGAGGCTCTCCCGGTCGATGGATTGCCAAAGAATGGAACCAGCTTAGCGAATCGCGCGCAAATCCTCTGCAATCGATTCGAGTGGCGAAGCCTCCGTTTTTTCAGCCGCTTACGAAATCAGGCGTCCCGCGCAGCCCTTGACAGGACGATCGGTTCACCGCGCCCCGTCGAATGCACTACCATATCCCGGTGACGCAACAGCCCATCCAGTCGCCCACGCTGCTCGTGCACGGCGGCGCATGGGCCATTCCCGCGGAGATGACGGCGGCGCACGAAACCGGCGTGCGGCGGGCGCTGAAAGCCGGCTTCGAGATTCTCTCGCGGGCGGGCTCGGCTCTCGACGCCGTCGAAGCCGCGGTGACCATCATGGAGGACGACCCGGCGTTCGATGCCGGCCGGGGCAGCTTTCTTACCAGCGACGGGCGCGTGCAGCTCGATGCGTTGCTTATGGACGGCGGGCGCATGAAAGCCGGCGGCGTGGCCTGCGTGGAACGGCTGCGCAATCCCATTCGCGCCGCGCGGCTGGTCCTCGAGAAGAGCCCTCACGTGTATTTTGTCGGCGCCGGCGCGGAGGAATTCGCCCGCCACCACGGCATGGAGCTGATTGACAACTCCGAACTGGTGCTCGAGCGCGAGCGCGAGCGGCTGGCCCAGGCGCAGGCGCGGCAGGCGGCGGGCATGGCGGACCGGTCGTTCACCGGCGATGCGCCGAGGGACGACAAGGATCGGGAGACGGCGGTGCCGATGGCGGACGAGGGTCCGGCGCCGGACGCGAAGCGTCCTGGGTCGAGCGTCCAGGGTCCGGGCGATCCGGGGTGGGAGTCGCACGACACGGTGGGAGCCGTAGCTCTCGACGGCCGCGGCAATCTGGCCGGGGCGACCTCGACCGGCGGCACGCTGAACAAGACGCCGGGCCGCGTGGGCGATTCGTCGCTGATCGGCTGCGGATGCTATGCGGATAATCTCGCCGGCGCCGTCTCGCTCACCGGCTGGGGTGAGCCCATCATGAAGCTGGTGCTGGGCAAATGGGCCACCGATCGCGTGGCCGCAGGCACCGCGCCGGAGATCGCCGCGCGCGAGGCCATCGCCTATCTCTACAATCGTCTCGGCGGGCATGGAGGAATCATCCTGCTCGGCCCCGACGGCCGCTTCGGCCTCGCGCACAACACGCCCGCGATGGCCTGGGGCCTGGCGACGCCGAGCGGGCTGCAGACCGGTATGACGGTGTAACAGCGGAGTTAGCGCAGCCGGCATCGTCCCACCCTTGCCGCAAAAACAAGAACGCGGCAAGGATGGGCACCCAAACTCTCGTTTTCCGAAATGTCCAGCGGCGAGGGATGGATCATGAAGGCACCGCGGAAGATCATCGTTTACATCGCGACCAGTGCCGACGGATTCATCGCCCGGCCGGATGGCGATCTCGATTGGTTAACACGCCGGCCGGACACCGTCGACTACGGCATGCGCGCGTTCTATTCCACGGTGGACACCGTCCTGGTGGGACGCAAGACCTACGACTGGGGTTTCGATTATTATCCTGAGAAGGCCAGGAGAGGCGAAATGTTCGACGCCGACCGCGCCAACTACGTGTTCTCAGCGAATCCGTCCACACGGGAGACCCCTCGCGTGCAATTCGTGTCGGAGCCGGTGAAAACCTTCGCCCAGCGCCTGCGCGCCACGCCGGGAAAGCACATATGGATGATGGGAGGCGGAGAACTGATCGCCTCATTCCTCGACGCGGGCGAGATCGACGAATTCGACATCCATGTCATCCCGCTCTTCATCGGCGAAGGGATTCCGCTCATCGCGCCGCGCCATCGGGACGTGCCGCTGCGCCTGCGCTCGACCCGGAAATACCCCGACGGCGTCGTCCGGCTGCGCTATGACGTCGCGAAGTAGCGTCTGCGGACCGTGGGTCAGTCCGACGACAGGCGCCATTTGATTCGCGTATAGGCGACGCGAAAGCCCAGGCGCTCGGCGTTGCGCTGCGAGTGGCTGCCGGCTTCGGCCACCATCATGGCCAGATCGCAGCCCTGCTCGAAAGCGTGGCGCATGCGCGCTTCGAGCAATGAGGCCTGCAATCCTCGCCGGCGCAGCTCGGGCACGGTCGCCGCGCCTCCAAAGAGCGCGACGCCTTCGTGAATTACCAGCGCGCCGGCCGCGCCGGGCACGTCGTCAATCTCGGCGAGAAAGCACCGGCTTTGCTCCCGCGCAGCCAGGAGGACGCCGGACTGGCGCACGAAATCTTCGAACTCGGGGTGCTCGTGCGTCCAGCCGCGCGCGCTCACCTCGCTCCACAGTCCGGCTTCGTCAGGGCCGATGATGCGGACACGAATGTGGGGCGCGCGCGCAGCGGCCGGAGGCTCGACCGCGCGATAGAGCACGTTGCTGATCTCCATCGGCCGGTAGCCGCGCCCGCAAAGCCGATCGAGAGTGGCTACGCCGGCAAGCGGGCAGACTTCGTGCATCGTCTCCGCGCCGCGTGTGGCGAAGAACCGCTCCATCTCGTCGAGAGCGTCGGCAGTCGCCTCGGCAAAGAGGCCGAGTCCGAAGGTCTGCGTGGTGGGCGCATCCACGCCGTCGAAAATGAGCGTCGCGCCGGCGCATTCGGTCCAGGTCGATCCGCTTTCGGGGAGCAGGCGTGAGCGCGCGGCGGCGAACTGCGCGCCCGCGAAGCCTTCGGCGCGCTCCAGGCGCCGGGCAAGATCCAGATCGGCGAAGGTCATGGTGATATGGATGTATACGCTTCGCGGCCCGGCGCGAGCAAAGGGATTCTGGGATCAAGGACCAGAGTCTCGATTTGGCAATGGCCAGGCGGAGCGACCGCGTACGCTGAGAGGAGATATGCACCGCTTGGTCCTTGCCTCCGCCTCGCCGCGCCGCCGCGAACTGCTGGCGCAGGCGGGCTATTCGTTCACCGTTCATCCGGCCCGGATTCCCGAAGACGCGCTGCCCGGTGAGGATCCGATCGCATACGTCGTGCGGTTGGCGCGGGAGAAGGCCGAAGCGGTGCTGAAAGAGATCGGGGATCAGAGAACAGGGATCAGCGGACCGCGGAGCAGCGAAGGGCTCGTCGTTCTCGGCGCGGATACCACCGTGGTTCTCGACAACCGGATTCTCGGCAAGCCGGCAGACGGCGCCGAAGCGGCGCGCATGCTGCGGCTGCTTTCGGGACGGACGCACCGCGTGATTACCGGCGTGGCTTTGGCGACCGGGTCCGGATCGGAGGTTGCCGCCGAGGTGACCGCGGTGCGGTTTCTCACGCTTTCCGATGGGGAGATCGCCCAATACGTCGCCACCGGCGAGCCGCTCGACAAGGCCGGAGCTTATGCCATCCAGGGCCGGGCGGCGCGCTGGATTCCCCGCGTCGAAGGCTGCTACTTCAACGTCGTCGGCCTGCCGCTGGCGCTGGTGGCGACGATGCTGGAGTCGATCGGATGATCGGGTCATCCGGTCCTGCCGCGGCGCAAGGCCGCCGGGGATCAACGCTCACGGCGGAACGAGCAGTGAAAACGAGCGGCAACCGCTTCTCTTTATGGAGAATTAACGGTTGACGCCGGCAGGACGCGTACGCTTCACTTGTGACTCGGGCCAAAACTGCAAGCTCAGGGGGGAATTGTGAAGAAAATCACGATTTTGGAGTGGACTCTCAAGCATGCGGTCATGGAAGCTTCCGGAGGAGTCGACCCGTTCAAATATCTCGCCATTCCCCAAGTGCCAATCGACGTTGCGATCGAGGTCCCGGACGACGAGTGGGCTCGGGTCAATAACGACCCTCTGCTGCAAGCCGTCTTGCACGATGCATTTCAGGAAGCGATCGCCGCTTATTGCACTGTCCACGTGATCCCCACGCTGCACTCGTTCGATGAGATTTGGCCAGACATCAGGAAGTACTCCGAATTTCATTCCAAAGTGAAGATCGGAATGCGCGACATCATCGGAAGAGAACTGGAACAGATCTACGATGCCTGCGAAAAGAAAATGACCAAGAAGATGGACGAGATCTCCCTGCAGCAGGCGCAATATCGTAAATACCGGATCAAGGTGGCCAAGCAGGCAGTCGTCGCTACCGCTGCGGTGGGAACGGCCGTAGCCGCCACTGCTGGAACCGCTTTTGCAACCGCCGGCGCCACTCTCCCTCTGGCCGTCGTCGGCCTCTATCGCTCGATCATGAGCATGGTCAAGCTGATCCGCGACTGTGCGGTTGAAGCCGAGACCTGTCAGAGGCATGTGATCCAGGGCCTTGATCACATTCGCCGGTCCTACAAAACCGACCAGCAGGTAGGCGCCGCTCGTAAGGCCGGCAACACGGCCAAGGAACTCGCGGCCAATTTCTTTCTGAATACGGTGCTGAAGGCGCCGGCAAAAAAGACCCTGCTCTCCATCAAGGACATCAAGGACGAAACAACCCTCTGGGGCAACAAGCTCTCGAACCTCCGCTTCCAGGCCCATGACCTTTCCGGGCAATTGAGCGAATTTCTTTCTACACAGGACCGCTTGAAAAAGGAACTGGGGATCGACGAAGCAGTGGCAGACTGGGTGGGGCCCAAAGACAAGCCCAAACTGGAAAAAATCGAAAAGAAGCACAGGAAGGCCCTCAAGAAGGCCGAAAAAGAGGTCATGCAACTTCTGGAAGAGGGCTTCTATATACCCAGCATGGCCAAATGGATGAAGATCGACGAATTGCACACTCGCGCCGACGGGGGAAAGAACAAACTGGACGAGCTCAAGCCGATTCTCGACCAGATCGAAAAGGAAGGCCTGGCCAAAGGCACGCTTCTCGTCTCGGCCGCGCTTGATGTTGCCGTAAATATCGGGCTGGCTCTTGCCGGCGAAATCACCGGCAGCCTCTCGAGCACGGTTGCGCCAACCGACTGGCAGATCTTGCTCAAATCGAATCCCTTTGGAGATGGGCTCGGCGTGCCCCAGGATTTGTACGCTACGGTCAATTCCTTATACGACTTTGCCGTTTCCTGCGGGGCCAAGGAAGTGGACAGCAAGTGGGCCGCGCTAATCGAAAGTTAGAGCGGACCGGAAACGCAGCCCTGGCCTATGCTCTGCCCCACGCCGAGGCGATGTCCGAAAACCGGAAACAGGAACTGGAAGCTGCCCGCACGGCCTGCCGCTGGCGCTGGTGGCAACGATGCCGGAGTCGATCGGACAGGCCAGTGCCGGTTCGGCGAACGATCAGCCGGACCGGCAATTTCGCAACCTTGCAGCAGGCGGGCCTGGATCCTGTCGACTTTTTATTTACTCCAAAATCAATAGACGAATTTTTTCAAGCCCTGTATCGCTCCGCCGCGTGATGCTTGCGGGCAGCTTTGCATTTCTTCCTTGCCACGCGCGCGTTTTCGGTTCAAAGTGAATGCCAAAACCAATCTCACCGGATACGCCGTTTTCCGGCCCATATTCGGCCAGATTATTCAAAGGAAAATCATGCGAATGCGTAACTTCGCGCGCAGTTGTCTTCTGTTTCTGCCTTTGGTTCCTTCTCTCGCGCTTCGCGCGCAGTTCCAGCAACCCACCGACGAAGAACTGAAGATGACCTCGGATCCCAAGGCTCCGGGAGCCGCCGCGATCATTCTCAATCTCGAGGACATCACCGACGATCCGCTCCATTACCGGAGTTACTACATGCGGATCAAGGTGCTTCAGGAAAAGGGCAAGGAACTGGCAACCATCAATCTGCCCTACTGGCACGGCGAATTCAAGATCACCGACATCAAGGGGCGCACGATTCATTCCGACGGCACGGTGGTTCCGCTGGAAGTGAAGCCGGAAGACCTGATGATGTCCAGGGCCGGACAGTCGCAACTGAACCAGAAGGTGTTCACGCTGCCCAGCGTCGAGGTGGGCAGCATTCTCGAGTATCGCTACCAGTTGCGTTATGACGATAACATCTACTCCTCTCCGGATTGGGAGATCCAGAGGCCGTATCCCATTCGCAAGGCGCACTACGCGTTCACGCCTTTCAAGGCGTTCCAGAAGGGCGAACAGGCTTCGACGAGCCAATATCTCACCGACGCGCACGGAAATCCGGTGAACTCGCTGATCTGGTGGCGCCTGCTGCCCAAAGGCACAGACCTGCAGAACGATGCCGTGGGAAAGTTCACCCTGAACCTGACCGATGTGCCGCCGGAACCGGACGAGGAGTGGATGCCGCCGATCCAGAGCCTCCTCTATCACGTGCAGTTTTATTACATGAGCGCACACGACAGCACTGATTTCTGGGTAAGCGAGGCCAAGCGCTGGTCGAAGGATGTGGACCGTTTCGCCGATCCGTCGCGGCCCATTCACGACGCGGTGGCGGGCATCGTGGCGCCTGCCGACAGCGACGTGGACAAGGCGAAGAAACTCTACAAGGCCGTGCAGGCGCTCGACAACACCGACTATTCGCGACGGAAGGGGGCAGCCGAGCTCAAGCGGATGGGTCTCCACGAAGCCAAGCGCGCCGAGGATACCTGGGCACAAAAGAGCGGGTCGAGCGAGGACATCGCGCTGCTCTACCTGGCGATGCTGCGCGCGGCCGGCATCACGGCCTACGACATGAAGGTCGTGGACCGCGAGCGCGGCGTCTTCGACCCGAGCTATCTCAACTTCGGCCAGCTTGACGACGACGTCGTCATCGCCGATCTGGGCGGCAAGGAAGTGGTGCTCGATCCGGGCGAGAAGATGTGCCCGTTCCAGACGGTGAGCTGGAGGCATTCCGGAGCAGGGGGCGTGCGCGAGAGCGGCGACGGGCGGGCCGCCGCGGTCTCTCCGCAACAGGCGTACACCGCCAACACGACAACGCGTATCGGCGACCTCACCGTGGACGATCGCGGCGGCATCACCGGAAGCATCCGCTTCCTGATGACCGGGCAGGAGGCCCTGCGCTGGCGACAGGCGGCGGTGCGCAACGATCCCGACGAGGTGAAGAAGGAGTTCGATCGCTCCCTGCTTCCCATCGTCCCGGACGGGGTGGAAGCGAACCTCGACCACTTTCTCGGGCTCGACGATCCCGATGTCAATCTGATCGCCATCGTCAACGTGAAAGGCACGCTGGGCACGGCGACGGCCAAGCGCCTGCTGCTGCCGGGATACTTTTTCGAGACGCGCGGCGCCCACCCGTTTGTCGCCGAGGAAAAGCGCGAGGAACCGGTGGACATGCGCTATGCCGACGAGATCACCGACGAGATCACGTACCACTTGCCGCCCGACCTTACGGTGGAAGGCTCGCCGCAGGACGGCCGGATTCCGTGGCAGGGCCACGCGGTGCTGGTTGCCAGGACCCAGGCTGGGCCGGGACAGGTGACGGTTGCGCGGCAACTGGCGCGCGGCTTTACCTTTGCCAAGCCCGAGGAATACCAGAGCCTGCGCGACTTTTACCAGAAGGTGGCGACGGCCGATCAGCAGCAACTGGTGCTGACGCGAACGGCGACGGCGGCGAAGGGGAACTGATGCCGGCACGGAGCAACACCCGGAGATTCAGGCACTCCGGCCGAAGAGCGTTTCTGGCGCTCCGCGCGCGCCGCACCGCTTTCCTGCTTCTGCTCGTTTCCGCGTGCGGTCCCGTTCTTGTGCGCGGCCAGTTTCAGGATCCGACTCCCGACGAGCTGAAGATGGCATCGGACCCCAAGGCGCCCGGCGCGGCTGCGGTGTATCTCTACCGGGAGGAAATCGTCGACGACGCCCGCGGCTTCGAATCGACTTACGAGCGGATCAAGGTGCTCGGCGAGAAGGGGCTCGACCTGGCAACGGTTCGCCTGCCATACGCGGTAGGATTCGACGACAAGCCCGAGATTCAGGCCCGAACCATCCACCCGGACGGAAAAGTGGTTCCGTTTACCGAAAAACCCTCTGAGCTGGTTGACATGAAGGGCAAGAACTTCCAGGTCAACTCCCGGGTTGTCACGCTGCCGGACGTCGAGGTGGGAAGCGTCCTTGAATTCCGCATCAGGACGCGCCGCGGCATGTTCTCGCCCCCTCCGCTGTGGGAGATTCAGCAGTCCTGCTTCGTTCACAAGGCGCATTACTACTTCAACGCCGGCTCGTTCCTTCATCCTGCGTTCGAGGCGATGATCGGGTCCGGCGAGAAGGTGATCGTCGACAAAAAAGGCGGATACACACTCGATCTGACCGACATTCCGCCCTTGCCCGACGAAGAGCAGATGCCGCCGCTCAATCTGCTCCAGTGGCGCGTTCACTTCTATTACACGGAATTCTCCACGACGGCTGCGTTCTGGGACAACGCTGCACAGGTCTGGGGCAAAAATGCCGGTGAATTCACGAAACCGACTGCCACCTTGAAAAAGGCCGTCGACGGAATCGTCTCGGCCGGCGATCCGGACGAGATCAGGGCACAAAAGATCTACGCTGCGGTGATGGCTCTCGAGAACACCGATTTCGGCCGGGAGAAATCGCACGTCGAACGGAAGAAAGAGAAGCTCAAGGACGTCAGGACGCTCGACGATATCTGGAACCAGAAGAGCGGTCCTTCCGACGCGATCGCCTTGCTCTATGTCGCCATGTGCCGCGCGGCCGGCCTCAGCGTGTGGCCCATGGTCGTTGTCGATCGCAACCGGGCCCTGTTCGACCACGGATACCTGAACTCCCGCCAGTTCGACGACTACATTGCCATTGCCGGGCTCAATGGAAAGGAAATCTATCTCGATCCCGGCGAGAAGATGTGTCCCTTCGGCGCCCTGCACTGGAGGCACACGCTGACCACCGGATTTCGCCTCACGCCAACGGGCGGCGTTCTGGCCGGGACGCCAGCCGCGGATTACAAGGCGGCAGCGCTAAGCCGGACGGCGGTTCTCAACCTCGACGACCAGGGAAATATAAAGGGCACGGCCCGCTTTGTGATGTCGGGACCGCCGGCGTTGTACTGGCGGCAAGAGACATTGCGCAACGACACCGAAGAGGTGAAGAAGGAGTTCAACGATTCGATCAGGGAGTCCTTTCCCGATGGGGTGCTCGCGGAGTTCGATCACTTTCTCGGGCTCGAGGAATACCCGGTCAATCTCGTCGCCATCATCAAGGTCTCCGGCTCGCTGGGCGCGATGACCGGAAAACGTCTCATCCTGCCCGGACTCTTCTTCGAGTCGCACGCCGGGCATCCCTTCGTTTCCGCGGAGAAACGGGTCACGCCCATCGACATGCATTACGCCCAGGAGACGGAAGACGACGTCACCTACTATCTGCCGCCCGGTTTCGACGTGGAAAGCATGCCGGCGAAGGCCGATATTTCCTGGCCCGACATGGCGCTCCTGCGGATCGAATCGACGGCGAAGGATCGCACCGTCCGGGTGGGACGAACCCTCGCCTGCAGCTTTGCCATGCTCGCGCCGAATGAATATCCCGATCTGCATGGCTTCTATCAAAAAGTCGCAACGGCCGATCAGCAGCAGATTGTGCTCGCCCGGACCGTGGCCGCAAAAGGAAATTGATCATGAAAGCGCCCCCCGTGTTCCGTCTTCCTGTTTTGTGCATCCTTGCCGCCGCACTCCTTGCGCTTGCGCCCCGGCCGGCGTCGGCGAACTGGTTCGGCAAAGGCCAGCCGCTGCCGCAATGGGCGGTCGATGCCTCGAAGACCCACACGCCGTCCCAAGTCGATGACGCCGAGGCGGTGATTCTCTTCGACGAGTACGTCGAGACGATCGACGCGGCGGGGCGCGCGACGGAGCGCGAGCGCGAGGCCATCCGCATCCTGAAGCCGCAAGGCCGCCATCATACCTGCGGTGTCTCGTACGACGTCGACGAAAAGATCAATTATTTCCGCGTGTGGACGATCGCCGCCGACGAGAAGCAATACCAGGCGCAGGACACGGATTTCATCGAGGAAGGAAACACGGCCATCCCCATTATGCTTTCCACCGAGAAGCGGCGCGTCGCCCATCCGCCCGCGGTCGATGTGGGCGCGACGATCTTCTGCGAATCCGAAGAGCTGCTCGAGCCCTATTTGCACGAGAAGGTATGGGGCATTCAGGATGGCATTCCCGTCGTCTTTCAGGCCCTCGAGATCGATCTTCCTCCGGGCAAGAGCTATTCCGACGCGTGGCATAACTTCCCGGCTGCGACGCCGGCCGAGGTTGCGCCCGATCACTGGAGATGGGAGCTGCACGACATGCCCGCGCTGATTCTGCGCGACATTCCTTCTCACCCGGAATGGGAGGCCGTCGCGGCGCGCATGTCCGTCCAGTGGGGAGACGCCGCCGT
Source organism: Acidobacteriaceae bacterium (assembly GCA_030039035.1). Taxonomy (GTDB): domain Bacteria; phylum Acidobacteriota; class Terriglobia; order Terriglobales; family Acidobacteriaceae; genus Telmatobacter. The sequence continues at coordinate 12,361 of JASHQQ010000165.1, forward strand.
GCCCGGCACCGACAACCAGTGGCGCGCCATCGGCGAATGGGTGACGACGCTGGAGGCGGGAAGGCCCGATCCCTCGCCGGAAATCACCGCCCAGACCCGGAGCCTGATCGCCGATGCGCCGGATTTCTATACCAGGCTCTCGCGGATCACCGATTTCATCCAGAAGAATATTCGCTACTTCATCGTCACGCGCGGCATCGGCGGGTTGCAGGCCAATCGCGCCGCCGACATCTTCCGCAACCGCTATGGCGACTGCAAGGACAAGACCACGCTGCTGATCTCGATGTTGCAGGTGGCCGGCATTCCGGCGCATTATGTGCCCGTGGACGACCGTCGCGGCATCGTCGATCCCAACGACCCTTCGCTCGCGGGCAATCACATGATCACGGCGATCGAGGTGCCTGAAGGGGTTGACGATCCGCGCCTGATGGCCATCGTGAAAGGCAGGGACGGCAAGCGGTACCTGATCTTCGACCCCACCAACGAGCGCACGCCGGTGGGCAATCTGCCTGCCTACGAGCAGGGCGGGTACGGCATGCTGGCGGCGGGCGCTCGGAGCCAGGTGATCCAGCTCCCGGTGCTGGCTCCGGAGGCCAACGGCACTCAGCGCAAGGGCGAGTTCACCCTGGCCGCGGACGGCACGCTGTCCGGCCAGGTCGATGCCTCGCACTCCGGCCCGGACGGCGCGGAGATGCGCATGATGCTCAAGTACACCGACGAAAAGGAGCGGCGCGAGTACTGGGAGAGTTCGATCGCGCGCGATGTTCCCGGAGCGGTGCTGGATTCCTTCGAGTTCGTGCAGCCGCCGGCGCTCGACAAGCCACTCGAGTTCCACTACAAGCTCACCGCCGGCCAATACGCGCACCAGGCCGGCCCGCTCCTGCTGGTGCGCCCTCGCGTGATCGGCTCCGATCTGCTGCCCTTCAATGACAAGCCGCGCACCGTGCCCATCGATCTGAACGAGACCGGCCACTGGCACGACTCGTTCGACATTACTTTGCCTAAGGGTTACGTGGTCGACGAAACGCCGGACCCGGTGAACGTGGAAGACGACTTCGCCAGCTATCACTCGACCATCAGCGCCAAAGCCAATCAGCTCCACTACGAGCGCGACTACGTGGTGCGCAAGGTCGAGATTCCCGCCGACAAGGCGACCGCGTTTCGCGAGCTCGAAAGCGCGATCATCGCCGACGAGAAGGGGACGGCGGTGCTCTAGAAGGAGTGACGGAAGCGTGCAGGGAAGAGGGAACAGAAAAGCCAGGAGCTGACGGCTGGAAGCTGGAACCCGTCCTCCGGCATCTACTTCCTGTGGGCCATCCTCTTTTTTCGCCATTTCAACTGCGCTCCGTCACGTTTGCCAATCGCATCGGCGTCTCGCCGATGTGCCAATATTCCTGCGAGGACGGCTTCGCCACCGACTGGCATCTCGTCCATCTCGGCGCGCGGGCGCAAGGTGGGCCGGCGCTGGTTACGATGGAGGCCTCGGCGGTTCTTCCCGACGGCCGCATTTCCGCGGCAGATCTGGGCATCTGGAAGGACGCGCACATTCCGGCGCTGAAGCGCATCGCGGATTTCATTCATTCGCAGGGCGTGCGGGCCGGCATTCAACTCGCTCATGCCGGCCGCAAGGCCAGCCGCACCGCGCCCTTTGCCGGCGAGCGCGCATTGAGAGTCGACGAAGGCGCATGGCAACCGGTTGCGCCCAGCGCCATCGCGTTCGGCCCCGGGTATGCCGAGCCGCGCGAGCTCCATCGCGATGGTATCGCCGCGATTGTCGAAGCGTTCCGGCAGGCCGCGTTGCGCGCCCATCGCGCGGGATTCGATTTCGTCGAGATTCACGGGGCTCATGGATATCTGATCAACGAGTTTCTTTCGCCGCTGGCCAACCGGCGCACGGACGAGTACGGCGGCTCGTTCCGGAACCGCGCGCGCTTTCCACTCGAAGTGGTCGATGCGGTGCGCGCCGTCTGGCCGGAGCATCTGCCGCTTCTCATGCGCATATCGGCCACGGACTGGGCCGAAGGCGGCTTCACGATCGACGACTCGGTAAAACTGGCAATGCTGCTCCGCGAGCACGGCGTCGACCTCGTCGACTGTTCGTCGGGCGGGCTGGTGCCCTACGCGCAGATTCCCGTCGCGCCCGGCTACCAGGTTCCCTTTGCCGCACGCATCCGGCGTGAGGCAGGCGTGGCGACGGCTGCGGTGGGCATGATCACCGATCCGCATCAGGCCGCCGGGATCGTCGCGAACGGCGAGGCCGACATGGTCTTTCTCGCCCGCGAGATGCTGCGCGATCCGTATTGGCCGTTGCGCGCCGCCGCGGCGCTGGGCGAGCCGGCGAGCTGGCCGAAGCAGTATCTGCGAGCGGCTCCTCCGGGGTCGGCGGCTCGTGTTGTCGTTAGCCGGCCGGAGAGTGGAAAAAGCTGAAGAAACCCACTGCGTTTCTGCAGATACCTCTGGAAAACCAGGTACCAAACCCTCGATTTTGCTTCACATCCGTTGCAAATCGTGGCCTATACTGGTCGCAATGCAGGGTTTCCTGCATGATGTGACCATGGCTACCCACTCTTCTCCCAAGCGCGTCGCCGACGATCCTGTTGTGATTCCTGACCGCCTTTATTTCAAGATCGGAGATGTCGCCGGGATTTGCGGCCTCGAAACCTACGTCCTGCGTTTCTGGGAGACGCAGTTTCCGCAGTTGAAGCCGAACAAAAGCGGCACCGGCCAGCGGCTCTATCGCCGGCGCGAAGTGGAGCTGGTGCTCGAGATCAAGCGCCTGGTGCACGGCGAAGGCTACACCCTGGCCGGCGCACGCCAGGCGCTGGATGCGATGCGGCGCGGCGATCAGTCGCGGCTGCCGCTGGAGGAAGCCGAGCGGGGACCGCAGTTGAAAGACGCCGCCTCGGTTCTTCGCAATGCGCGCGCCGAGTTGCGCGAGATCGCCGGCATGCTGGCCGCGCCCGAGCCGCAGGCCGCGCGGTCGCGTCCCCGGCTGGCTCCGGCGCCTTCCGAATCGCTGTTTCCGTCCACTTCGTAGCCGGCTCGCTGACTTGCCAACTGAAGGACTCGTTGGCTTGTTAACCCGTCGACTCGGCAAGCCGGTCCAGAAAGCCGTGTTGGCCGGCAACCAGCTTCTGCCGCGCCTCCGGCAAAGCGAACCACCCGGCGCGGTCCACTTCGGGGAACTGTTGCGTCTTTCCCGACTTGGGCGGCCACTCCATCTCGAACATATTGCTCCGTATCCTTTCCGCGGCGCAGTCGCCTTCGACCGCCCAGGCGGAGACGACCTTTCCGCCCGCCTGCTTCAATTCCCCAAGCGCGACGGGATCGCCTTGGGGACAGGCGAAACCGGTCTCCTCCTCGAACTCGCGGCGCGCCGCGGCGAGCGCGTCCTCGCCGGCCGAGTATTCGCCTTTGGGAATCGACCACGCCCCGTTGTCCTTGTTTTTCCAGAACGGCCCGCCGGGATGGACGAGAAAGACTTCCACGCCCGTCCCCCGTCGTCGAAACAGCACGATTCCCGCACTGAGCTTCGGCATGTGCAATGCTCCCTTGCAACCATTGTGCGATGCGGATTTGCCGGCCGATGCCGATGATGCAACCGGGATTCCCTGACCGACCTGCCGGCCGTGCCGTTTCGCTGATCCGCGGAATGCCACCGGTCACGTACCGCTCGAATTCCGCCGATAAGCCTTGCAAGGCCCTGCTTCGCAGCCGGCCCAAACCAGCATGAGCACCTCCAGCGGGAACATCACCGCCATCTCGAACACCCGTCCGGCTTTTCCCCATCGACGCATGAGCAGTCCGCTGCGCACGCTCAGGGTCGCCGCTGCCGCCGGCGGCGTCATGCTCGTCCTCCAACTGGTCAAGTACTTTCTTTTCCCCAATCTTCCGAACTGGGTTTCCGGTTCAGGCAGGGTGTTATTCACCGTTCTCGTCGTCGCCATCACCAGCACTATTCTCCTGCGCAAGGAGGAGCGCCTGCGGAATCGCATGGCCGACTCGGAGAACCGCTACCGCTCGCTCTTTGAAAGAGGCCTTGCCGGCGCATACCGCGCGACATTGACCGGCCGCATTCTGGACTGCAACGAAGCGTTTTGCCGGATCTTCGGCTACGCTTCGCGCGAGCACATGATCGGAACCTCGGTAGCCGGCCTCTACTTCAGCATTGCCGACCGGAGCGGGTTTCTCGAAAGATTGCAGTCGGACAAGGTGCTGACCAACTACGAGCATCGCCTGCAGCGGCGCGATGGCAGTGCCGTAACGGTTCTGAACAACGCCTGCCTCGTGACTGGCGACGGACTGGAGCCGGTCATCGAGGGCACCGTGACCGACATCAGCCAGCTTCTCGAAGCCGAGGAGGCGCTGCGCGCTTCGGAGGCGCAATATCGCTTTCTCTTCGACAGGAATCCGATTCCGATGTGGGTGTACGACCGCGAGACTCTTCGCTTTCTCGCCGTGAACAAGGCGGCAATTCAGCAATACGGTTATACGGAACAGGAGTTTCTCGGCATCACCATCAAGGAGATCCGCCCGGCGGAATCGGTCCCCGGTCTCCTGAGCCAGCTCGCCCGGCGCCGGCAAGGCTTGCAGAAGTCCGATCCCTGCCAGCACCGGAGGAAAGACGGGACAATCATCGACGTCGAGATCGTCGGCCACGAACTCGATTTTCACGGACGCGACGCCAAGCTGGTGGCTGCCTACGACGTGACGGCGCGCAACCGGGTGCAGCAGGAAGCCCACAGCGCGGAGGCCAAATTCCGCGCCATCTTCGACCATGCGGTGATCGGAATCTTTCAGCACGCGCCGGACGGAGGACCGGTCAGCGTCAACCCTGCTCTCGCCGCGATGCACGGCTATGCGTCTCCCGAGGAGCTGCTGGCGGAAGTGACCGATGTGGCGGCGGAGCTTTTTGTAGAACCGCAAAAAATGATGGAAGTGGCGGCCAAGGCCGTAGACCAGGGCGTGGTGCGCGGCGTGGAAGTGGAGCTTTACCGCAAGGACCGCAGCCGGTTCTGGGTGCGCGTGAATCTGCGCGCCATACGCGACGCGAAGGAGAACGTGGTCCTGCTCGAGGGCACGGCGGAAGACATCACCGACCGTAAGGCCGCCGAGGCGCAGGTCGAATATCTGGCCTACTACGACGCCCTCACCGGCCTGCCCAACCGGACGCTTCTCAAGGACCGGCTGGAGAACGCGCTCGCCGCGGCCCGTAGAAGGAACGAACAGATTGCGCTAATCTTCCTCGACCTCGACGGGTTCAAGATCGTCAACGATTCGCTGGGCCACTCGGTCGGCGACCTCATGCTGAAAGATGTCGCGGAGCGGCTCACGGCGTGCGTACGCAAGCAGGACACAGTGGCCCGCGTCGGTGGAGATGAATTCGTCATCGTGCTCGGCGGCGTGAAGGGCCCGACGGACGCGGTCGCCGCGGCGAACCGGATCGTGGAAGCCATGACCGCCAGGTTCGATGTCCGGGGCTATTCGCTCAACGCCACCTGCAGCATGGGCATCAGCTTCTTTCCACAGAATGGCGCCGACAGCGAGACGCTTATCCGATTCGCCGATCAGGCCATGTACAGCGCCAAGGAAAAGGGGCGAAACAACTTCCGCTTTTTCACCGCGGAACTGGACCGGCAGGCCGTCGACCGCCTGAAGCTGGAAAACGACCTGCGGCTGGCGCTCGAGCGGGATGAGTTCTTTCTCGATTACCAGCCGAAGTTGAAGCTCTCCACCGGAGAGTTCACCGGGGTCGAGGCGCTAGTCCGGTGGCAGCATCCGGAGCGGGGCCCGGTCCCGCCCGACAAATTCATTCACTTCGCCGAGGACAGCGGGCTGATCGTGCCCATCGGAGAATGGGTGCTCCGCACGGCATGCCGGCAAGCGCGCCAATGGCAGGACCAGGGCGCGTTCGCCGTCCCGGTGGCCGTCAACGTCTCGGCCGTCCAGGTCCGCCAGGAAGGGTTCTGCAATCTGGTGCAACAGGTTCTGCTGGATTGCGGCCTTTCGCCGCAGTATCTCGAACTGGAGCTGACCGAGAGCCTGCTGCTGTCGAGCGCCGACGTTCCGCATTCGCTTCTCAGGAGGCTGAAGGAGATGGGCGTCAGACTGGCGATCGACGATTTCGGAACCGGCTACTCCAACCTCGGCTATCTCAAGCGATTCAAGGTGGACAGTCTGAAGATCGATCGCTCCTTTACGCGGGATATCGCCACGAATCCCGACGACGCGTCCATCACCGCGGGAATCCTCCGCCTGGCGAAGGGCCTGAACCTGACCGTGGTTGCCGAAGGCGTGGAAAACCAGGCACAGATCGACATTCTTCGCCAGCACGGCTGCGACGAGATCCAGGGATATTTCGTCAGCAAGCCTCTGCCGGCCAGCCAGGTCACCGCGTTGCTCGAGGCAGCGGCCGCGGCGCGGTGAAGCGGTTTGCCAACGCGTCGTTGCCCGACAATCGCTTCACCAGCCAGACGAATTCCGCTCCGAAGAACTCGTCGAGCCAGTCGGTGAGTTCAGCAGCCGGCATGTGGCCGTCCCTTGATTTCGTGGAAGGAATTGCCTCTCCGGATCCATCGGGAGGCCTCTTTCAGAACTTCTTCGAGCGGCCGTCTTCCCGGTCCCTTCAGGGCGCATTCCCAGATGACGAGAATCCGCCATCCGGCGGCCGCGAGTTGCTCTCTCACTTCCTCGTCGCGCGAGCGATTGCGGCCGATCTTCGCTTTCCAGAACTTCCTGCGCGAGCCCGGCCAGCGGAAAAGATGGCATTCGTGGCCGTGCCAGAAACATCCGTTCACCAGCACCACCGCGCGCCAGCGGTGCAGGACAATGTCGGGCTTTCCGGCAAGACCGGAAGGATGCAGGCTGTAGCGGAAGCCGCCGCGGTGCAGGCCATGGCGGACAAGGATCTCCGGCCGCGTGTTCCGCCCGCGGATACCGGACATCATCCGGCTGCGGACTTCCGCTGTAACGATATCTGTCATCCGAAACGAAGCCTCAGTTGCCTGACGCCTTCCGTCTCTTCGCCGGCGCCGATCCACGGCGCGATGTACCGGGCGACGGCTTCCACCACCGGGACAACCACGGCGTTGCCAAACTGCTTGTAGGCGCGCGTGTCGGAAACCGGGATCCGGAATGGCGCCTGGCCCGGCCGGTCGAATCCCATCAGCCTCGCGCATTCGCGCGGAGTGAGCCTGCGCGGATTCCTGCGTTTCTGGCGGATAAGGATCTCCGAACCGTCCTTGTAATAGCGGGCCGACAGCGTGCGCGCGACATCCCCGCGGTCGAAGAGGCCGTAGCCGAATCCGTTGCCCCTGGCGCGATGCTTCTCCGCGTAGTCCTTCAGGTAGCTCCAGAGATGCGTCGAAAGCGTGTACTTGCCCGAAACCTTCGCCTGCGGCCCTTGGGTGTACGGTGGCTCTTCGACCTCCGAACCGTCCTCGGGATGAAGAACACTTTCCAGCTTCGGCCCGCGCAGCGGATCGGGAATCTCCATGTCGTCAAAGACAAAGTCGTTTTTCTCGCGGAACCCCACAATGAAAATCCGCTCGCGGTGCTGGGGCGCCCATGACTTTGCATCCACGACCCTCCAGTGGACCTGGTAACCCAGGTCCCCAGTAAGCGTCCGGTGAATGATCCCGAACGTCCTGCCCCGGTCGTGATTGACGAGGTTCTTGACGTTTTCCAGCAGAAACGCCCTGGGGCGATGATGCTCGAGGATGCGTGCCACATCGAAGAACAATGTGCCCTGCGTGTCGCACCGGAAACCGTGCGGACGATTCAGGGCGTTTTTCTTCGACACGCCGGCGATCGAGAAAGGCTGGCATGGAAATCCCGCCAGCAGCACGTCGTGCGGCGGAATTTCGGCCGCCTCGACTTTCCGGATATCCCCGGCGATCGGATGATCGCACGCAAAATTGGCGAGATACGTCTGCTGCGCGTACTCGTCCCATTCGCCGGTGTAAACACACCTGCCGCCCAGGGGCTCGAAACCGCGCCGCAGCCCCCCGATACCGGCGAAGAGGTCGATGAACCGGAAAGCCGGTGTCTCGGGGGAAGGCTTCCGCGAATTGCGGATCTTCTCCTGAAGGAAGTGGATCATCGTCTTGCGCGGACGGCTCTCTCCGCGCTCGTAACGGTAGAGCTGGCGGACCGAGAATCCGCTCTGGTCCGACAGTTCATCGATGGAGATGCCTGCCTGTTGCCTGAGACCCGAGAACTCCGACAAATCCGCTGAAGCAGGGGGCATCTGCCGCCTCTGGGAAGAATTATGCCATTTTGGCGCCCCGATTCACAGAGGGCAAGCCCCGATTTGCAATCGTTTTCAACAGGAAGATCGGCGCCGGGAATGCTCTTGCTGAGAAAATGCCAGAAGGAGATTGTGCGATGGCGGAACAAATGGTCCGGACGGGCAGATTTGAACTGCCGAACCCTCGCACCCCAAGTTAGAATGATCCTGGGAAATAGCGTATTTTGCGGGAAAACTGCGATTCCGCAGTCCTCGGAATGCCGGTTCTCAGCTTGAGTCACGTCACGTTTACGTCACAGTTTCGGCGCCGGCGAGTACACCTGCAACGGCACTTGTAGATACCTTGGAATCATTGACGGATTGAGTGAGGACGCACCTTGGCCCCCGTGACTCGGAAACGTAACAGAATGAAAGGACGCCCCATTGAGCGGAATCGATATTTCGGAGGCTAACGCCGGGATACCCAGGGCGGCGCGATTTGACGACGGGATTATAGCCGCATTAAGTTTCACGTTATTCTTCTTCCTGTTGTGGCTTATCCCGGTCGGCTGGCGGGCGCATGACGTCCACACGTTTCATGTATTGCGTCAGGAAGGAAATGAGGCGAATGGCGAAGTTACAAAAAGCTATCCCGGTCGCGGTAGCGTGGATGTGATTTATAGGTTTTCTGTTGACGGAGTGTTCCGCGCCGGCCACGCCCAAATGATAGGAGATGACTACAGGATACAAGCACCGGGCGAAAAGATTCTTATCCGATACTTGCCGAAGAATCCGCGCGTCAACCAGCCGGTTAACTGGAAATGGTTTTCGGTGCGGGAATCACCTTATTATGTTTTGGGGTTGGGACTCTTGGCAGGAGCGGGAGCCTTGCTTGTTGCGGGATGGAGAAAAAGACGACTGACACGCATCGGGATTGTTGTTGAAGGAAGAGTGACAGGTTGTGTCCCTGATCGTAATCGATTCACGGCATATTACGAATTCACAACGGATGACAAGGCCTGGATTGAAGGTAGTACGCTGATGTCGGAAGCATGCGAAGTTGGAACAGCTATTCCTGTCATATATCTTCGAAGCAATCCCAGGAGGAATGACCTTTATCTTGCGTAAGCCTTCACCGCTTGTCCGGGCTGAATTGATAACCCTGTCGGCTCCAGTGCTCCGGGTAAACTTGGGTCCCTCCCGAACACGCAGAAGAGGGTTGCGCTTGCGATGGCGGGTGGCCCAGGTCTCACGCTCGGTTCGCCGACCAATGAGGGTGCCCCAGGTCTCGGCTTTTGAGACCTGGGAGACCACGAATCTCAACCGTCGGGTTTTGGCATCTCCCAACCCGCCGGCAGCGTCCGCCCCGGGGCGCCGTCGTCCACTCCCACTCTATCTCGACGGTTGGCACCAGACCGGTCGCGTAATGCCGGTAACTCGACCACGCCCAATCTTCCGGCCTTGCCGCCAGACCGCGCGCAACCGGGTTCGGGATCCTGCCATCCCAGGTCTCAACACCCGAGACCTGGGGCACCCGCTTCATGGATCGGCAGCCAGTCGCAAAGCTCAGGGACAGGAGATTGTGCCGAGGCGGATTGAATGGTCGGCCCTAGCGGACGATTTCAGAACTTTTCTGCTGAAATCGACAGCGGCGTAACGAGGGCATAGGGAGCTATTGAAGCAGGAAGAGAAC
>JASHQQ010000166.1 GCA_030039035.1 Acidobacteriaceae bacterium
CCAGTAATTCTGATCCTTGAACGCGGGATCGTCCCGCTCGATCGACGGAATTACCCATTGCCCCCAAAACTCGTTCGGATTGAGCAGATGCTTCTCGACCATCGTCTCAGCCTGTTCCGGCGTAGCGACACGCGCCAGCATCGGATAAAAGTTCGTGGGCGACAACCGGTGGACCAGCTTGCCCGTGTGCAGGTCGACATTGAGAAACATGCCCGCCTGCTCGTTCCACATCGTCTTCAGCTTGGCCGCGTACTTCGCGCCGCGATCGCGCAGTTCCATCGCCTCCGCCGTCTTGCCCAGCGCATCGGCAATCTCCGCCAGCGCGTTGCAATCGGCGGCATACAGGCTCATCAGCCCCACATCGGCATATTCGACAAGATGCGTCTCGCGATTGTACGTGGTCCCGTCGTACATCGGGCTGTTATCGAGGCCAGACTCGAAGATCGCGCCCTGCCACGTTCCCACCGAATCGTCATCCAGGTTACCTGGCTTGTTATCCCAGTCGCTGCCCCATGTTAAATAGCCCTGGATATCGCGATGCTGCGCCCACCAGCGGTTCCACTTCAGCAACGGCTCGAAAGCATCCCGGAGAAACCAGCGGTCATGGTACTTGTTATAAAGCCCCAGCGCCGTGATTGCGCCCACCGGCGGCTCCGACCGGTCGAAGCTCTTCCACCCGTCGGGCCGTGCATAATTCGGCACAAACCCCTGCGCGGTCTCCTCGCGCAATAACTCCATCACGTTGGCGTAAGCTAAGTCGCGGCTGCCCACTCCGGCCAGCGTCGCGGCAAAGAAGTTATCCCAGTCCGCCAGTACCCATCCGCCCCAATCCACGCTCCACACGCGCGTGATCGGCGAAATCACGCGGTGATTTTCGGGGTCGTAGATCGTGTCCCATCCCAGTGTGGTCTCGATGGCTTCGCAGATGGCTGCCGCCTGGGGAGTACCGGCGCCGGCGCGGTTGGCCGCCTCGTGGAATGCCGTCTCCTGGCGATGAATAACAGCTTCAATCTCAGCCATCGTGCGCAGACGGCCGGTACTGACGCCGACTGGCGACGTGAAGTCGGCTGCAAAAAAAGCGCCGCGGACGGGCAGATTCGGATTTTCGCTTTCGATCCGCGACCTGGGCCCGGCGCAGGTGCAGTAGACAAGCGAACGGCCGTCCTCTCCATTGGTGTCGATGTAGTCCGCGTGTCGCTCGGCCGAACCCGGCCTGTTCCAAAGGAAATCCGCGGAGACGACAAGCGTCGGAGGAAGAACCGATTCGGGCTTCGCGCCTGATGCAAGCGGCGTGACCAGCAAAACCAGGTCGTCTCCGTCGTGCGCGCCCTGCACGCGCCACTTATGCCCTTTCCAGCTCACCGATAAGTCGGTATAACTCCCGTCCCATGCATGAGGGCCGGGAAAAACCTGCTCCGCGCCATTTGTCAGACGGCCGATCAGGATGTTATCGAGAAACTCCGCGCCGGCGAGCGTCGAGTTATGCTTCATCCCGACGTGGATCGCGAGTCCCTCCGGAAGCAGCACCTGCGTAGTCACGCTGTTCACATCCCACGTATTCCATCCCCGCGCCAGCCGCGCCTGCACCTCGCGATACTCCGCCGATTCTGCCGGACGGGCCGGTTGATCCGGGGCAATCCGGGACGAAAGAAGATGCGGTTCCGGAGCCGGAACGGCCTCCTGTGCACGGGCGAGCGTCTCGCTCACCCCGAAGACAAAACCCGTTGCCAACAGAACAGGAAAGATGCCGGCTCTACGCATCGAGAACCCACCTCGAACAGATCCGTTCGATTCTTGACTTTGAAGTGTATACGCGACAAGACGCTGATTGCGCCAGGGATGAAGCGCTCAGACGGTGTACGCCCCAACGCGGCTCTCGCGGCCCGTCAGCGCGTCGCAGGCGCGGTCGAGTGTTTCGTATTGTGCATCGTGCTCTCTGCGAAAAGCGCGGAAAGCGTCTTCGCTCGTCCAGCGATCGATGGTCAGGTAGCGGCCGGCAGCATAGGCATCGCGCAGGAGTTCGGTCCCCTGGTAATTCTTCGACGAGCGGAAGAGCTGCGCCCACGAGCCCTCCGGTCCATATGCCGCCTCGAACGCAGCAACGTGCTCGTCGGCAACCTCGAATTGCCAAACCACCACGAACATCCATCGCTCCAACGCTGCACCTATCGTATCCCAGGCAGATCGGCGGACCGGGAAATGGAAGCATACCGGTACGAGGACCGAACGCGGGTTGTTGAGGAAAGGATGATGGGAAGCGCGTGCTTCTCAGCCGTTTCGCTTGCCCTTCTGCTGTTCCAGGAGCATCTGCTCGGCTTGCGAGAGGGTGGTCCCATCGGGAACCTGGCGGAAATCGCTGCGCGTCTCGTCTTCCTGATCGCCGATCGTCTTGAAGAACAGCGCCTTGCCGCGCATGTTCACTTTCAGCCGCGCAAGGTTCCAGATGCCCGGCGCCACTTCCGTCATGCGCACGTCGAATGTGCCACCGGGGTCGAGATGCCCCAGGAGCCCGCCAAAGAACTGGACGCCATGGGTCAGCGTGCCGGCAATCTCCACCAGCCGGTACTCGCGCGTGTTCACAATCACCTGCCCATCCATCTTGTGAAAGACGTACGCCTCCATGCTGCGCGACCGGAAGCCGGGATCGGGATGGAACGACAAAGTCGTCAGGTCGCCGTTGCTCCCCGCATATTGAAAAACAAACGCGTCGGGCAAAATGCTGAACAGCTCGGCGCTCTTCTGGTCGTCGGAACTGGAAGCCTGCCGGGCTCTGCTCTGTGCGCTGGCGTCGGTCACAAAGTTATGGATGCGTCGCCGCTCCGCCATCTTCTGGTCGGGCGTGAGCGGCTGTCCATCCACCTGCTGCAGGCAGGTCAGCTCGCCCTGGTGAGTCTCCACAACCATCTTTTGCCTGGCCGGCGCGGGAATCCTCACAATATCCTTGTACATCCACAAGCTGTGGTCGTGTTGCTGGGCGTCCAACTCGTGCCGGATAACCTTCCGCACCAGGTCATTCGGGGAGAGACCCTGCGGAGCAACCCCCGACGCCGGGACCACGGTGGCGGAAAGAAGCAGGGCCGGCACGATTGCTCGTAACATAAACCACCCCAATCGTTTGAGGGTTTTGGCGATCGGTTGGTTGTCTCCCGCCTGACCCACTCGGCTACCTTTTGAGCAGATCAATCGGCTCGGTGAAGTCCGTTACCCGCACGTGCCTCGCCAGCGCCGGATGCTGGCGCTCCAGCGCCCGGTACATCTCCCATGCCACGCGGCGATAGCTGAAATGCCCGGCCGGCGCCGAGCGCAGCTCCGAAATGTATTGCGCTTCGGCAAAATCCATCTTGAACAGGCACCGGACGCGCGTGGCCAGCGGCAGCAGATAGAGCGCCGACAGCGCGGCCTCGGGCGCCTGGCTGGCGCAAAGCTCCGTACTGGCGCCGTGTGCCCCTTCGATGGCCGACCGGTACTCGTCCAGAACGCCGGCTTCCTCCAGAATGTCGATTCCGCCGGGAAGATCTCCCGATCCGGGTGTCTCATAGCCATGCCGCGCTGTAAATCCCTGCTTGATCTGCACGCAGCGGCGATGCCGGTGCATGTCGCGAAAGCCGCCGATATCCATCAGGATGTCGAAGCGCAGCGCCGCTCCGGCATGAAACGCGCGCAGCGCCTCGTCATACGGCCCGCGATGCCGCAGTCCCAGCTCGATGATCTCGTTCACGCGCGCTTCGGGCAGCCCGGCGACCACGTCGCGCACGTCCCGGTATGCATGGTCGCAGCCCCAGTAGATCAGCGTGGCAGCCAGCTCCACCTCCAGAGTTTCGGTGCGCTCCACCAGGTCGACCCGCGGAGCACGGGCGATCGGCACCCCGGCCATCGCTTCGCCGGCGGCCTGCTCGACTTCCGTCCGTGTTCGCATCAGGTACTCGCTTGGCTGCGCGTACTTCACCAGCGTCGGCGCGGTCCGCACCTCGCGCGTCAGCAGCGTTTCGGCCTCCGCGGCCAGCTCCGGCTCGCGAGCCGCGAGCTTCTCCACCAGCGCGGCCGCCTTGCCGGCATTCACGCTCCACGCCGGCCCGGTCGCGGCATCGCGAAGTTTCGCTCCCAGGTCCCGCACCTCCGCCATCGGATGCGAGAGCAGCCTTGAGACCTGCGTCTCCAGGGTGCGCGCATTCACAATCTGGCCCAGCGAGGTGTTGGTCGCCAGCGGCAGCAGATAGCGCGCCACATCGAAGGCCCGCGCCCTCAGCGTGCGCTCGAACGCTTCCGGTTTCATCGCATCCGGGCGCGGAATGCGCCGCTTCAGCAGGTCGTGAACCGCAGCGCTGGTCCGTTCATAGGTCTCGAAGAGGCCGTCGACGGTTCGCGTGTAGAGATCGGCTTCGGCCGCGTGGCCTTCGAAATCGGGCAGGTACCAGCCGGACTTCATGAAGTTCTGGTAGCGCGTCGACCGCTCCTGCCCGTCCCACCGCTGCTCGTCCACCAGCACGATCGCCGCCAGCAGGCTCAGCCGTTCCACGGCAAAGGCGATGTGCGCCAGGTCGGCGATCGACCGGTGTCCATACTGAAAATAAAAGGTGTTCAGAAACTGCTCGGCCCGTTGCGCGCTGATTTCGGCCAGCGACTCGCGCATGGAAAGCGCGGACCGCGAGTATTTGGCCATGGCATAGGCCAGGATCTCGGGATCGGCTCCGTGCACGGCGAAGACCTCGGTGCGGTTGCGCGCGCCGGGATGCGAAATGGCGGTTTCCGACTGGGTGGCAGCCTGCATCGTTTTCCTCCGCGCCGGTCCTCTCCATCGCGGATCCGGTGGCCTCGCGCCCCCCTGCATCGATCTGTCCGTGAGCTTTGCGCAAAGATTTACTGGACATCGCGCAGGCGCGGGACCAGAATACGGCATAAGAGTTCCCGGTGGTACTCTGGATGGTTGGATGGGCGGCCTGCGCCGCGGAGCGGGCAGGCCGTGAGCAGGAGCATCTGGCCCATGCGCGAGATTCGTGTACGCACGTCGTACAGGCCCCGGCCTTTGCCTTCCGGCTACTGGGCGCTGACCCAGCGCTGGAACGACGTGCTTTTTGCGCACTGGCCCGTTGCCGCCGCGCAGTTGGCTCCCCTGATTCCCGACGGACTGCAGATCGACGTCTTCGAGGGTTCAGCGTGGCTGGGCGTGGTCCCCTTCTGGATGGACCGCATCAAGGTCCGCGGCGTACCGCCGATTCCCGGGATGCGCAGCTTTCCGGAACTCAACCTCCGCACCTATGTTCGCGATGCGCAGAGCGGCGCGCCCGGCGTCTACTTCCTCTCGCTCGACGCCGCCAACCCCATGGCCGTCGCGGTGGGCCGCGCCTTCTACCATCTGCCGTACCACTGGGCGCAAATCCGGTTCGAGCAGCGGTCCGGGCGCGACTTTGTTTTTGAGAGCCGCCGCCGCTTCTGCGGCCGGCCGGTCGAATTCAAGGCGACCTATCGCGGCCTGGGTCCCACGCGAAAGCTCGCCGAGAGCCGGCCCGGCACGCTGGAATATTTCCTCACCGAGCGCTATTGCCTGTTCACGGTCAATCGTGCCGGCCGGCCCATCCGCGCCAATGTCCACCACGTTCCGTGGCCGCTCGAAGACGCCGAGGCCGACATCGAACGCAACGATCTTCCGCGCGCTCTCGGTATGGCGCTGCCCGGCGAAAAGCCGGTATTGCACTACTCGCGCCGCCTCGCCGTCTATATCTGGCCGGCGGTGCTGCTGCGCCCTGCCGTGAGCCGGCGACCCATCCCGGCTACCGCCGTTCCGCAGAGCTGAAGGCCAGGGGAACTCGCCGGCCGGCCCTCTTTCGCGGCCCTGTATTCTACGAACCCTTGGCAATCGGATTCTCGAACGGCCGCGCGTCGAAGAACAGCTCCACATTGCGAATGCGATCGTTCTCGAAAGTCATCAGATTCGCGGTCGGAATCGTTCCAATCGGCGGATCCAGCTCGAAATCGTAGACGAACATGGCCTGCGACTCCGACGCCAGCGAAGCCCGCACCTGTACATTCCTCAGCATGGGCACAATCTTCCGCACCGTCTCCAGGAACTTTTCCCGCCCGATGGTCTCGGTGACCGGGCTCTTGAGGTGAACCTCGGGGTCGAGAAGCTTGCTCATCGCTTCCGGATCCTTCCGCCTCCACGCGGAGATGTACTCTTCCGCCAATCGCTTCCCGCTTGCCGTCGTAGTCGTCATCTTTTTGCTCTCCTCGAAAGAAATGGGCGTTCTGAGCCAAGAGAGCTGGCTGTTCAAATTCGGAATCAATTCCATTAGATTGATCGCGACGCCGGCGTGTTGCTCCTTCCTCAGTCCCTCAGTCCCTCAGTCCCTTCTTCCCTTAGTCCCTCAGTCCCTATTCCCTAATCCCTGTTCCCTATAATGTCCCCATGTCCGGCCTCCAGGGACGTATCGCGCTCGTCACCGGCGCCTCGCAGGGAATCGGCCGCGCCTGCGCCCTCGAACTCGCGCGCCAGGGCGCTACGGTCGCCCTTGCCGCCCGCACAGAGTCCAGACTCGCCGAAGCCGCTGCCGAAATCGAAGCGGCCGGCGGTCAGGCCGCCGCGTTCGCGCTCGATGTCGCCAGCGAGGATTCCATCAGGTCCGCCGCCAAATCCGTCCTCGACCGCTTCGGCAAGGTCGAGATCCTCGTCAACAACGCCGGCATCGCCCGCGACGATCTCGCCATCCGTATGAAGCGCACCGACTGGGACGAGGTGATCGCCACCAACCTCACCGGCGTCTTCCTGCTCACGCAGGCGCTGCTTCGCCCCATGCTCAAGAACCGCTGGGGACGTATCATCAATATTTCCAGCGTGATAGGCCGCATGGGGCAGACCGGCCAGCCCAACTACGCCGCCAGCAAGGCCGGCCTCATCGGCCTCACCCGGTCGCTTGCGCGTGAGGTCGCTTCCCGCGGCATCACCGTCAACGCCGTGGCCCCCGGCTACATCGAAACGCCCATGACGGCTGAAATGGATGCCGAACGCCGCGCCGCCATCCTGGCTCAAATCCCCCTCGGCCGCCCCGGCTCCGATCTCGAAATCGCCCAAGCCGTCGCCTTCCTGGCCTCGGAGGGCGCCGCCTACATCACCGGCCACGTTCTCGACGTGAATGGCGGCATGTTCATGGGCGGATAACTTTTGGGGGATTTTCCCGCGCGGCCGGCTCGGGCCACAATGCATCAAGGAGCCTTGACTCCTTCAGGACTAAAAAGATGGCCACGCCGTCCGCGTCGCCGCAAAGCAGGGAATTCGCTCTCGAATCGCCGGAAGGGCTGCGCTACGTGGCCCGTCAGCCGATCCTCGACCTGCGCGGCCACGTGCACGGATACGAATTGCTCTTCCGCAAGGGCTATGAGCCGGCCTTCTGCGGCGATGTGGAACTGGCCAGCCGCACCATGCTCGACAACGCCGTCATGTTCGGCCTCGAATGGCTGACCGGCGAGCTTCCTGCCTTTTTCAACTGCACCGCCGAGGTCCTCGCCGGCGAACTGGCCGGTGTTCTCCCGCCCGAGACCACGGTCCTCGAGATCCTCGAAACCGTCGAGCCCACTCCGGAAGTGATCGCCGCGTGCCAGAAGCTCAAAGGCCAGGGTTTTCGCATCGCCCTCGATGACTTTGTCTGGAGTCAGAGCTTCGCGCCGCTGGTCGAGCTGGCCGACTACATCAAGGTCGATTTTCTGCGCTCGGATGCCGGGGAGCGCCGTAAGCTCTTTCAGCAGCTTCAAGGCAAGCCGGTAAAGCTGGTGGCCGAAAAAGTCGAGTCCGACGAGGAATACCGTCAGGCCTGCAAGGAAGGCTTCACGCTCTTCCAGGGCTACTACTTCTGCCGCCCCGTCCTGATGGAAAAGCGCAAGATCCCGGCCAACACCATCTTCCACCTCGAAATCCTCAAGGAGCTGCACCAGGACCCGCTCGATCTGGACCGCCTGGGCGAGCTCGTCAAAAGCGACACGTCGATCACCTACCGCCTGCTGCGCCTGGTCAACTCTCCGATCTACGCCATCCGGCATGAAGTGCGATCGATCCACTCCGCCATGATCATGGTCGGCGAAGACACCTTCCGCCGCGTGGCGACGCTCGCCATCGCCAGCGAGATGAACGCCGCCCGCCCCGCCGAGATCCTGCGCATGGCCCTGGTCCGCGCCGAATTCTGCGAGCTGGCCGCGCGGCTCCTCGATCTGGACCCCACCGAGCAGTATCTGCTGGGGATGTTCAGCATGCTCACAGCCATGCTCCAGGTGCCCATGGAAGCTGTGGCTCCGTCGCTGCCGTTGCGGGCGGAGATTCGCGAAGCGCTGATGGGCGCCGCCAACCGCGAGCGCGCGCCGTTGCGCTGGATCGAAGCCCAGGAACAGGGCAACTGGGACGAATGCGACGCCGTTGTCGAGGCCACCGGCCTGAAGTGCGAAGACTTCTTCCAGTGCTACGCCGAGGCCATCCCCTGGGCCGAAACCGCCCTCCACGCCGTCGTCTAGGACTCATTGCGAGCGATCCGGCAATCCTGGGTTGCCCCGCCCCTCCCCCACCTCATCCCCTCGCCGTGCCCCATCCCTTCCGCGCGATTTGCGGAATGGCTGGAGCGATAGCCGTGTCTTCGGACGGAAAGAGGCGAGCTCCGGCCCGTCTTCGCGGAACGAACGCGGACCGGTTACGGCCGCGGCGGCGAATACGGCTGCGCGCGCAGCACATTGGTGAGGATATTCCGTTCCTCCGGAGAGAACGTCGACTGGTAGCGGCTGGAGCTGAGCACCGTCTGCCGCTGGTCGACCGGCACGGCGCTCAGATCGTGAAAGGCCTGCCGCATCAGCGCCTGCCGGTCCGCGGGCAATGTCTTCCAGCGCTGCACGGCCTGCGCCGTCTGCAGGCGTTCCTGCGGACTCAGCCGCTCCAGCATCTCGTTGCGGGCCAGCCGCTGTTGCCGCTCGGCTTCGGGCATCTGGTCCACGTTGTGCAACTGGCGCAGCAGCCGTTGCTGGTCGCCCGGCGCCAGGCGGTTGAAGCTGGGATCGTTGCGCAGCATCCGCTCCTGGTCCTGCGGCGAGACATTCCGGTGCTGGTTCAGCCACGAGCCCAGATGTCCCGGAGGCGTCGCCCCCGGGTAAGCTCGCGCCGGCGCGCCGGGATACGCGGGCCGGGCCGCATTGGGAGGATAAGCGGATCCGGGATAGGCCGGACGGGCGGCATTCGGCGCATACCCCGGCGCCGGCCGCGGCTCTGCATACCTCTGCACTGGTGCATTTTGGGGCCGCTGTTGAGGCGCCCGGTTCGCGGGCTTATTCTTCGGCTGCGCCTGCGGCTTGGGCGCCTGGGCGTGCCGGGGAGCCGGATGCGGCGCGCTGCCGTGCGGATGCTGGCCGACGGCCCTCGTCCCCGGGAGACACAATGCCAGAATCGCCGCAGCTACAGCCGCGCGGCTGAAGCTTACCGCCTTGGGCATTCTGGTCTTCATGATCCTGTCTCAACTTGCGTTCCGGATTCCCCACTCCCCCTTGGTCCCTCAGTCCCTTAGTCCCTCAGTCCCTTAGTCCCTCAGTCCCTTAGTCCCCTATTCCCTTCGACGCTGGACCCCGGACGCGGGACGCCGGACTCTCGCCTCAGTCCCCATCCTGATTGCTGGCGGTGATTGCATCCATCTGATCCAGCAGATCGGCGTTGCTGTCCAGCAACTGCAGGTCATGAACCACCGCGGCCTCGCCTGGCGCCTGCGGCGGCTGCTCCCAGTTGGTGATGCCCAGATACGCCCCTCCGCCGAGCAACAACACAATCGTCAATGCCATCGCGGCGATCGGCCGCATGTGGGTCGGTGGCCCATAGGCCAACCGCGCCCGCAGTCGTTCCAGCCACCCCGCCGGCGCGGCCTCGCGCTCCTCGCGAAACCGCGCGTTCAGCCTGCTGGCAAAGTACGGGCTCGGCTCCGGACCCTCCCACTCATCCATCAGCGCCATGGTCGCGCGCAGCTCCTCGAGCTCGCTGCGGCAGGAGTCACACTCCTCCACATGAGCCACAACCGTGGCCGGGGCCGACTGGGGATCGAGCAGCAGGTCCGCCAGCTTCAATCCCGTCTTGTCGCATTCCATCTTCCGGGTCTCCATCGTTTCCCCCTGCAACCGCAGCCGGTTTCTTTCCCCCTGCCCGGCATTTTCCACTCAGACAAACTCCTTCAGCCGGTCGCGCAGCGTCTGGTAGGCGCGAAAAAGCAGCGACTTGGTCGCCGACTCGCTCAGCTTCAGCACTTCGCCGATCTGCCGATAATCCATCCCCTGGTACTTGTGCATCAGCACCGCCATGCGCTGCCGCTCCGGCAAGGCCATCACGTGCTGCCGGATCGCCGCCATGCGCTCGTCGCGCATCAGTTTCTGCTCCACGGTCGGCTCATCGTCCGCCACATCCGGCGTGGTGCCCGTTTCCTCGTCCGGCGCGTCCAGGTAGACGTTCTGCGCCGCCCGCTCGTGCCGCGTGTCGCGCGCGTAGTTCACGGCCAGATTCGTGGCGATGCGGTACAGCCACGTCGTAAACTTGGCCTCGGCGCGGTAGCTCTCGCGCGAGCGATAGACGCGCAGGAACACTTCCTGCGCCAGCTCTTCGGCCACAGCCTGGTTGTGCACCATCCGGAAAAGGAAATGAATCATCGGCCGGTGGTACTTCTGCGCCAGGTAGTTGAAAGCCGCCTCGTCGCCCTCGGCCACCCGCAGCATGGTCGCCGCATCGCTCGCCGGGTCCGCGCTGGCCGCTTCGCGGTGCAGCTCCCAGGCCCCCCGCGCTTCCGCCGTGCGCCCGGTGTTCCTCGGCATGCCGGGAGCAAGGGCGCCACTCAAGCCAATCGCCGGGTTGTCCAGAACCAGCGTCGCCATATCTTCTGGAACCCCGCCGGAGCCGGAAGGTTGCGTCCGGACAGCGTTTTCCGGGTGGGAATTCGGGCTTGCGGACGGCCCGGAATGGCTCGATTTTGGCGTCCCCGGCTCCGATCCGCCGGCCTTTGCGCTCTCCGCCCCGGTCTGTGTCCCCGGCTCCTGGCCCCGGCCGCCTGAACCGCTCCGCACTGCGCCTCGCGCGCCGCCCATGGGGCGCAGAGCGGCCTCCCCGTCCGGCGGGAACTCGGCATGGCGGATTGGCGGAAAGCTCCAGCGCATCGGGCCAAAGGTACGGACTTCACAGGCTGCGGAAAAATCCGGAGTGACGGAGGTCTTGTAACAAGGCACGACGTGGGTCGTGCCGCAAACGCCGTAAATTGAACCGGGCTTCAGGTCTGCCCCTCCTGAATCGGGACGGAATCGATCGCAAGCCGTCTCTCGCGAGACGAGCAATCGCCTCCTTCCAGCCGCCCGGTTTGGCCGCAAACCTCTGCTGGTGTTACTCTACCCTACGGGATGGCCGCTTCGCGTGCGCCTTTCGCGCCCCGGGGACGACGATCCCTCCCATGCCGCCGGCCCTCTGCGGCCGATCCAGACCTTCGGGCGCTTAACTCAGCGGTAGAGTGCCATCTTCACACGGTGGAAGTCATAGGTTCGAATCCTATAGCGCCCACCATCCGGCCTGCTCGGGGAGTGATGGCGCGACGATTCCGCACCGTCATCATTCTGTTTTCGGGGATCAAAACGAACTCATCCCGTATTCTCCGGGGTCCCGCCTTCCGAACCGCAATCGGGGTATTCTGGAACTACTCCGGGTTTTCCAGACAACCCTCCAGCGGAAATGAGCATCATGCCCTCTTTCCTGATCCACCTTGGCGTGGACGATTGCTATCGTGTCCCGGTTCTCAGGGAATCCGGGTTTTTTGTTGAAGAATGTCATTCGGTGCGGCAGCTTCACTCCACACTCATGCGTTTTCCGCAACCCGATGCAGTGGCCATCGCGGAGAGCGATGAGATCGAAGCGAAAGAAGCCGTGTTTCTGGTCCGGAATTCGGACCGTACAGCCCCGCTTGTTCTTTTTCAGGGCAGGAATCGCTGCTTTGAGACATCCGGATTCAACCTCGTCGTACCGCCTCTCACCGACCCGCTTGTGTGGTTGAGCGATCTTGTTTCGTTGATCGAGCGGCACCGGACTCTTCGCGGCCAATCGCATTCCATTCGCGCGCAGTCCACCCGCCTCCAAAGCGGGTTTGCCAAGGTAGCAAGGAAAGCCCGGCCAGGAGGGTCGGCGGTTCGCGTCTCTCAGCCATCGGCCGACTAGGCAGGACTCGTGGTCGCGGCCGTGGTTTTGCCGCGGTGCGCGACGGAAAAGGACACGGTAACTCTGAAAATGCCGGGGCGAATCGAAGATCTCTTTACACCTTCGCGCGCATACGCTCCGGGACAATCAGCACCGCGATCACGATTCCGACATCCACCACCAGGTGGATCGCGGCGTATTCCGACGGACGTGGCTGGAGCATGTGCCATTGCAACCGGGAATCGGTGATGTGACGCGCAAGGATGTCGTGTTGGGCCCGGAGATTCAGCATGGCAAACAGATTGACAGCGGCGGAGCCGAAGTAGGCGACGGCAATCAGGATACGAATCGAAAGCTTCTCGAGAATTTTCCTTCCCGACGTAATCAACGCAAGCGTTGCCGCCGCGATGGCCACATAAACCGTCCACAAATTCAGGACGATGCTCTGAACCGATGTCGCGGCATTGAACCAGTCCGCATCGGGCATCGCATTGCTTTGCAGGTAAAGGTCCACCATTTGGCCTCCTTGACCCAGGTGGTGCAAACACAAACGGTCGTTGATCCACTCACTCCGAAGCGGGGCCGGAGTTGGGCGAATTCCTCATGATCCTTATCTCCCGGTCGAACGGCATCATCTTGTATTCGACGGGCGGAATGTCGCCGGCCAGATAGCGGACGAAGTAGTCCCAGCGGCGCCGGGTCATGTAGGGCGATGCCGGGCCGTAGCCGTGGGCCACGTTGGGAATCATCAGCAGGTCGAAGTCCTTGTTGGCCTTGATCAGCGCGTCGACGACCAGCAGCGTGTTGTTCGGGGGAACGTTGTCGTCCATGGTGCCGTGCGCCAGCAGCAGATGGCCTTTCAGACTCGCTGCGAAGTTCTGGTTGGCCTGCGAGTCGTAGTTGCTGGTGCCGTCGGCGTTCTTCACTTCGAGGCCGGACCATTTCTCGGCCCAGTCGTCTTCGTAGTCGCGCTCGTCGTGGTTGCCGCTCTCGGCGACGCCGACCTTGAAGAAATCCGGAAAATGGAACATGGCCGAGGCCGTCGCGTTGCCTCCGCCCGAGTGGCCGTAGATGCCCACGCGGTCGAGATCGATGAACGGATATTGCCGGGCAAGGTCCTTCATTCCCGCCACCTGGTCGGGGATGGTGTCGTCGCCCATGTTGCCGTAGTAGGCCTCGTGGAAGGTCCGGGAACGCCACGGCGTGCCCATGCCGTCGATGCAGACGACGACGAACCCCAGCTCAGCCAGCGATTGCAGGTCTGCCAGCGCCGCCGAGAACTGGCGGCCTCCGCAGGAACCCGTCTGCGGCCCCGGATAAATGTGATTGACGATCGGGTACTTCTTCGTTGCATCGAAGTGGGTGGGCCTGAACATGAACCCATAGAGATCGGTCGTGCCGTCGCGCCCCTTCACCTTGATGGGAACCGGAGGCGCCCACCCCGTCGCCAGCAGCTTCGAGATATCCTGGTGCGCCACGTCCATCACAATCTTGCCTTCGCGGTCGCGCACCACGGTGATCTCCGGCTGCGTCACCGTCGAGTACGAATCGACAAAGTAGCGCCCATCCGGCGACATCCTGATCGAGTGATCCGCATCCTCCGGCGTCAGCAGCTTCAGTCCGCTGCCGTCGAACTGCACGCTGTAGAGATTCCGGAAATACGGATCGCGTCCCGGCTCCCTGCCCATGCCCTCGAAATAAATCGTCCGCGCCTTCGCGTCGATGTACAGCATCTGCGTTACGTTTCCCGGGCCGTGCGTGATCTGGCCCTTGAGCTGTCCCGTCGTCAGATCGTAGAGATAGAGATTGCCCCAGTCGTCGCGCTCGCTGTACCACAGAACCTCGTTCGACTCCGGCAGATACTGCCAGCCAATCTTGCCATTGGTCTCGAAAAATTCCGGCGCCGACTCGGTCATCACGTCGCGCACGCCGCCCGTGGCGGCATCGGCCACGCGCAGCCACTCCTGCTTGTGATCGCGAGAAGTGGAGACGAACGCGAAGTGCGATCCGTCGGGGCTCCATTCGGCATCGGAGAGCGTGGTGCCGCGGCAGGCGATGTCGTCGCAGAGAGTGGACCGGTGCTGATCGGGCGGCATCTTCAGGCGAATAACCTTGCGCGCTTTCACGTCGACGATGACGCGCTCGATCATGGTCACATCCTTGTCGCCGACCAGCGGATACTTCCACGCTTCGAGATGGGGATGCGAGTTGGTGACGGGAACCAGGTACATCTCGCCGGTCTTGCGCTGGTCCTGCTGGAAGGTGGCGATTCTGGTCGAGTCGGGCGACCAGAGCACGACGGCGCTGTTCGAGTGCTCCCATCCTGCGTTGTCGGTGGCGTAACCGAAGTCCTTCACCCCGTCGGAGGTGAGCTGCGTCTCGGCGCCGGTGGCCAGGTCGCGCACCCACAGATTCCAGTCGCGGATAAACGCTCCGAGCTTGCCGTTGGGCGAGACAGCCAGCGGTGCTTCTTCGCCGCTCGCCGGCGCGTTGTGCGGGATGCCATGTTGAGTGCCGGCGCCGCCCAGCTTCCTGCAGGCATCTTGTCCGGCGCCGAGGCTGCACGCGTACGTCGCGCCCTCCGCCCTGAGAGTGAACTCGTGCTCCGCGGTGATTGCGATGTCACCGACGAGCAGATGGCGGCCATCGGCCTTGATCTCTCCGTTCGACGCGGTCTTCAGCAATGCGGCGAGCTTCTCCTGGTCGAAGGCCGGGCCGCGCGTGCCGTTGCCCGGATCGGCAAGGATGTAGGTAATGCCGCTGTCGTCGACAGCGCGATACCAGAAGTGCGCGTCGTCGGCCCAGTGCGCATCCACCTGGCCCTTGTAGGCAAGGGGGTTGGCGTTGTAGGGCATGAATTTCTCGGCCGCCGCGTAGTCGGCGTCGGTGAGTTGCCGCGGACTTTGCGCGGCTGCAGCGGCGCAGAGCGCAGCCATGAGAGCAGGGACGGTCGTCCATCGTGGAAGGGTTACGTGCATTTTTCCGTTTCCTCGGCAAACGGCGTACCTCGTCCTGGGGCGGGACGGCAACGGGCGCCGTGCAGTTCGGGCTGGTTTTTGCTTGCGCTGTGATTCTATCGTGCCGATCGGCGCGCGGCGCGGGTTTCAGATGCCTGGAACTGCGGAAGCGGGCCCGTTTTTCGAGGGGCAGCTTGCGGTCCGTGTGTATGATTCGAAACGAAAGGGGCCGCAGATGCCTTCTTTGTTGTCGAAAAGCCTGGCCGTGTCCTTGCTCTCATTGACCTTCGCTTCCCCGGTCCTGCTGACCGGATGCCGGAACAGCGAGACCGCTTATTACAACCGGTGGGAGCGCGAGACTCATCGGGAACACGTCGACCTGGCCAGGCGTAATGCCGCCGAACAAAAGGAATATTGGGATTGGCGGCATCGCCAGGACCACCGATAAATGCCCGAATCGATGTCCTGGCTCTCGCGGAACTCTCCGAGCCGGATCGATTCGGCAACGGCTCCGGCGGCATGGTGCGCGAGGAAGCGGAAATGCGGGCTCGCGAGCTGGTTACTTAACTTGTTTATTTTCGGTTGTTCGACAGGATGTTCATCCCTTTCAGAACTTGTCAGGACTGGTCACTTGCTTTCTCTGTCGCTTCCGCTGACACTCGGTTGCGATGAATCACTGGCTGGCGCTGGCTGAACCTGATTCAGCGATGGTTTCGGTTGTGGGAGCGGAACCGGCAATCGGGTAGCGCAGCGGCGCGCGACCGGGTGTGAGGACTGCGGAGAAAGTCAGGCGGCGAGGATCATTTGGTGTACGTTGGAGAGAAGTTTTCTCGAGCAGATCCGTAGGGAGTCGATTCGGCAACGGACCTGGCGACCTCGTGCGCGAATCCGGAAAGTTGCAGGAATTCGGAACCTGAAGACGACGGCAAATCTGACCATAGCGAGGTGGAGGAAGATGACACGACTCACGTTTCGGCAACTCGCGGCGGTTGCGGCGTTTCTGGCCGTCGTTCCGGTGCTGGCCTCCCAGGCGCAGCAGGCAGCGACTCCAGACGGAGCGGCAAACGCTCAAGCCGGGCCAGCTCCAGCAAACACAGCGCCCACGCCGGCCCATGTTCCGGTCGCGGATGCACCCGCGCTCGGGATCGCTGGGCCCGCAACTGCGCCTGCTGCCGCGGCGACGGCCTCCGCCAAACCCGACATTCGGCCTGCCGCCGCGGCGCCTTCGCCACGACTCGATCCCGTCATACACGCGCCCTTCTCAACGCTTGCGGGAACAGGCGCGGCCGGGGAAGAAGCAAGCGACGAGGAAAGCATGCGGGCCAGTGACGGCTCTGTGCACCAGGGGTTGAGGGTGCATGGCCACTGGGTGATCAACGTCAGGAATCCTGACGGCACGCTGGTTCAACACCGCGAGTTTGAGAATTCTCTTCAGATCGGGGGGCAGGGCTTTCTGGTGGGGCTGTTGTCGGGCTACCTGGTTCCCGGCGACTGGATGATCGTCCTGGGCGCGCAGAGCGGCAATGGAGCCTGCGCCGCGACTTACGCTTTCTGCGGTATGGTTCACAATGCCGCAACTTATCCGGCGCAGGGCTATTGCAACAACTACTACTGCACCGGAAGCACGCTCAACTACGCCTACAATTTTGGCACTGGCTTTGCCGGACCTTACTCCATCGTGCTGACCGGGTCCATCACCGCCAACCAGACCGGCACGATCGGGGAAGTCTTTACCCTGCTCAATACGTGCGCGAATAACGGCTTCAGCTCCGGCACCAACCCAAGCGGCGTTGAGACCTCCAGCCCGGCAACCTGCGTCACTCAAACCAATCCGACGCCCTGGTACGGTCCGTTTACCGAAACGAATATTACCCCCATCCCCGTCACCAGCGGCCAGCAGATCGAGGCAATCGTGACCATCACCTTCTCCTGAGCGTTCTCGACCCGCTCCACAAGGCGCGAGAGAGAAGGAGC
>JASHQQ010000167.1 GCA_030039035.1 Acidobacteriaceae bacterium
TCCAACGGCGAGTGCTCGAACGTGATCCGCGGCGGCTGCGCGGTGAGGCCGTTTGTTCTCGAAGAAGTGCTGCGCACCCCCGTCAAGGTCGACGAGATGCACAAGCTGCTCTTTGCCATCGAAAGCTTCGACGAGATCTATCATGCGGTGGGAGAACTGGAAGCGCGCGTGGATCGCGGGGAGCGGCTGGCGGCGTAACGCCGTGCAATGCATATCTACGGGACGCCCCCGGTCCGTGTCCTCGGACCGGGGATATCCATATCGCCTGTTTCTGGAGTCAGGAGTATCTCAAAGTACCGCTTCTAAGCGGCCACCTTGAGATCGTAGGTATATCCATCGGGCGCATGACCCAACTGAACCTCGATCGGGTTGACATCCGTCCCGATCTCGCTCAGCCTGCGCAGCGCCTCTTTGTATCGACCGAGTTTCTTAAGCTTCTGGACAAGGGCGGGATCGTGCACCAAAGCAAGAGTGCGGACCAGCCGGTCCGTCTGCCGGCTGATTGCCATCGCTCCGCTTTCTATTCTTGAAAGATGCGAGCGATCGATTCCGAGCATCTTGGCGAATGAAAGGCTTCTCTCTCCCAGATACTTGCGAAGAAACCGGACCTCATCCCCTGCTAATTCGCAGGGTTTGCCCACAAGCGCCACTGCAATAGTTCGAATCAAATCGTTGTGGTTTGAAACTCTCGGAGACTCACCCTTGCAGCCCGAACAGACCACGACCTCAACGTCCTTGAGAAACACATTGTTCAGGCCACTTTCGATAAATCGATAGTCCTTGCGGATGACTTTGGTCTTGCCACGGCACTCCCGGCAAACTCGCTGCGTTGCTCTCATGGTGTTTCCCCTTGATCGGCATTACTTCTTGTCCAACATGACCGTTATGACGAGCACTTCATCCCTTTCCAGGAACGCGATCACTACCTTTAATCTTTCCCCGTCCGGCGGCTTCCCCTCAACCTTATACCGCCACTCCTGAAAACGAACGTCCAGCTCCGCTTCGTCGCAGATGACGCCTTTTCTCGGGACATACTGGGCGTCGAGCAGGTCGATTCAGCGCTCGCGGCACCGCTGCGCGAAATGGGGATGATATTCCACAATGCCGGTTTCAAAACACTCTCGCAGGAGCTTGAGGGCCGCGGACCGGCTGAGCCTGGGAACCATCCTGTGTGATAAAATATCACATTCTCAAGACCCTGCGCCCGGGAAGGTAGCGGCTACTTCGAATTTTCCTTTTGGCGAACTAACAACCAGGCCAGAAAACAGAACGCTGCCGCGGATAGAAAGGAGAGCCACCATGGATGAAAGAAGATCGGAAAGAAGGGCACTATTAGCAACCACAGCCACTTGGCCTTGGTGGTTTTATTCATGCCGCCCTTCTGCCTTCGGTTCCTATTCTTCCCAGAGAGCCACGGGGTCTTCAACTTCACAGATCCGATCCGTCACGCCATCGGCCATCGCAGAGCTTGCGCACAGCGTGCGGCGAATCTTGATGAAATTGTACGCGAAAGAATTTACAAGAATAGCCGCGCCGTGGTTGCGCACCTTGCCTGGTGCTCCCGATCCGTCGGTTCGGACCTGGGATATCTATATCCCGCCGCCGTTCAGCGACGCCATCCGCAACGCTTCCACTCCCGCACCCAGCACCGTGCGCAATTCTTCGTTGCCGTGCCGCGCGAACCAGGAGCGCAGATTCTCGTCGTTCACGCGCGTGGCCTGGTAACCGCGCAGCAGCCGCTCCAGCGCGTCGGGCACATCGTGCGAAGCGCAGCGGAAGTTCACCTGCCGGGCAATGCCTGCGTGCTTGCCCAGCGCTCCGCCCAGCGAGAAATACCAGGCGTCCACAAGCTTGCCGTCGAGCCTGATCTTCTTGCCTTCCAGGCCCACGTCGCCGATCCAGGCCTGGCCGCAGTTGTTGGGGCAGCCGGTCACGTTAATCCTGATCTGCTGGTCGAAGCCCGGCATGCGCGCCTCCATCTCGTCGACCAGCCAGCGTGAAAAGCCCTTGGTCTCGGTAATGGCCAGCTTGCAGAACTCGGTGCCCGTGCAGGCCACTGTGCCGCGCCAGAAGTTCGAGGCGTCGACCGTGAGACCCAGGTCGTTGAGGCCGCGAATCGCGTCCTGTGTCTTGGCCGCCGGCACTCCGGTGAGAATGAAGTTCTGCATCACGGTGGTGCGGATTTCGCCCGCGCCCAGGCGCTCGGCCAGCGCCGCCACGCCCTCGAGCTGTTCGCCGGTCATGCGCCCGCGCAGCACGGTCGCGCCGATCGAATTCAAGCCAGGCTGCTTCTGCGCCTGCACGCCCACGTGATCGCGGAAAACATCCTCGGGGATTTCCTCGGGAACGCCGGAATCGAGTCTGAACCCGATGCGTTCTTCGAGCTCGCCAAGGAAGCGCTCCGCGGTCCAACCCTCCCGCAAGAAGAGATACTTCAGGCGAGCGCGTTCGCGGCTCTCGCGCAACACGTCCTGCGAACGGAAGAGCTCGGCGATGCCACGCGCCACGGGCAGGGCCTGGTGCTGCCGGACAAAGGCGTCGAGTTTCACGCCGAGATGCGGCTCGTTCGACAATCCGCCACCCACGCGCACCGAGTAACCCACCTCGTCGCCGCGCCGCACCGCGGTCATGCCAATCTCGTTGATCTCGGGATAGGTGCACCAGACGGGACAGCCCGTTACCGTGATCTTGAACTTGCGCGGCAAGTTATAAAACCCGGCATTGCCGCGTAACTCGCGCGAGATTTCGAGCGCGAGATCCGAAGCATCGAGTAACTCCGACCTGTCAAGACCCGCCAGCGGACAGTTGGTTACGTTGCGAGTCACGTCTCCGCAGGCAGAGCGCGGCGAAAGTCCCGCGGCGTCGAGCGCGTCGACGATCCCGGGCAGCGACTCGATGGCGAGCCAGTGCAACTGGATCGCCTGCCGCGTCGTGATGTCGGCGAGATTGCGCCCGTGCTCCCGCGCCAGCCGCCCGATGAGCCGCAATTGCTCCGCGGTCGCGCGTCCGCCGGTGAGGCCGATGCGCATCATGAAGTACTCGGTCGCCTTGCCTTCGCCGCCCGTGCCGCCGGTGGCGCCCACGCCGTCGCCCTGGGTGTAAATGCCCCACCATTTGAAGTAGAACGAGGCCCACTCCGGCAGCACGCTGGCCCGGCCCTCGCGAGCGAACCGCCGCACCTCGTCGAAGGCCTCCCACGGATTCTTCTCGCGCTTCAGCCGTTCGGCGCGCTGCGCCTTTGTTTCTTTCACGGCCGGATGGGGCTCGGCCGGCTGAGGCGCTTCGATTGTCGGTGAATGGCTCATCTTCGGCTCCGTCGTGCTCAAAAGGATTCGGGGGAAATCACGGAGCCGGAAAAGCCGAGCCCCGTTCACGCGTTTGCGCCGGGGCTTGAAGGAACATTCGCTTGTCTGGTGATCCGACTTGCGGCCTAGATGGCGGGCGGTCCCTTGCGAACACCGGCGCTGATCGAGCGCCGACAACAACACGCCATGCTGTTCGCGGAAGACCTCACATCATTGAGGTTAAGTGGATTTCGGCGGCTTGTCAATTGCCAGCCTCTTCGCTCAACGTCGACGTCAATGAAGCGCCGCAAACGAATCTCGCGATTGACACACGAAATCTACATATGTAGACTTGGTTCGCGAAGCCGCAGGAGGGAACCGATTCGATGAAGCAAAACCGCTCCGTTCCGCCCGGACCCGTGATTCCGTTCCTTTGCTACGAGGATGTGCCGCGCGCCATCGAGTGGCTGTGCGGCGCCTTCGGATTCACCGAGCGCCTGCGCACCGCTCCCGAACCCGATGGAAGCATCCATCTTGCGCAACTCAATGCAGGCGAAGGCAGTGTGATGCTGAGGACCCTGCGGCCAGGCGAGGCGTCGCGCCCGGGCCATCCGCCGCAATCGATCCTCGTGCGCATCGGGGACGCCGACGCACATTGCAACCGCGCCCGCACGTATGGCGCGCGCATTGTGGGCGAGCCGCATAGCTGCGAGTTCGGCGAACGGCAGTATTCGGCCGAAGATCCCGGCGGCCATCGCTGGACCTTTTCGCAGACCATCGCCGATGTCGATCCGCACGAGTGGGGCGCGCTGGTGAAGCAGCCGTAGCTTGCGCTCCGAATGCCGAATTACTCAGGTACGCGCGTTACAAATCCCAAGTGGTTGCGCAGGTCCCGATTCCGGGACCCGGGATGGAACTTTTTCACACGCGCTCCACCGCCAGCGCCACGGCATTCCCTCCGCCCAAACACAGTGACGCGATGCCCTTCCTCGCGCCGCGCCGCCGCATCGCATAGAGCAGCGTGGTGAGCACCCGCGCGCCGCTGGCGCCGATGGGGTGCCCGATCGCCACGGCTCCTCCGTGCACATTCACCTTCGCCGGATCGAGGCCGAGATCGCGAATCACGGCCAGTGCCTGCACGGCGAAGGCCTCGTTCAGTTCGTAGAGGTCGACCTCATCGAGCGACCACCCCGCCCGCTGTGCGCAGCGGCGTATCGCCTCGATGGGCGCCAGGCCGAACCACTCGGGCTCGCGTCCGCTCACCGCCTGCGCGCGAATTGCGGCCATCGGCTTCGC
This sequence comes from Acidobacteriaceae bacterium, assembly GCA_030039035.1. Classification (GTDB taxonomy): domain Bacteria; phylum Acidobacteriota; class Terriglobia; order Terriglobales; family Acidobacteriaceae; genus Telmatobacter. The sequence continues at coordinate 4,581 of JASHQQ010000167.1, forward strand.
GCCCAACGCCTTCGCCCGCTCCGCGCTCATGACCACCGTCGCCGCCGCGCCGTCGTTCACGCCCGGCGCGCTGCCCGCCGTCACCGTGCCGTCCTCCTTGAACGCCGGTTTGAGTTTGGCCAGAATCTCTACCGACGTGTCGGGCCGGACTGCCTCGTCGGCATCGAAGATGCGCGGCTCGCCGCCCTTCTTCGCCGCGGGAATCTCCACCGGCAGAATCTCCTCGCGAAAGAGGCCTTCGCGCGTCGCCAGCGCCGCGCGCCGGTGCGATTCGGCGGCGAACGCGTCCTGCTCCTCGCGCGGGATGCCGTACTTCGCCGCGATCATCTCCGCGCCGATGCCCATGTGAAAATCGCGATAGGCTTCCCACAGCCCGTCGCGGACCATCGAGTCGACCACCGTGCCGTTGCCCATGCGATAACCGCCGCGCGCCTGCGGCAGCAGATAGGGCGCGTTGGTCATCGACTCCATGCCGCCTGCAACAACGATCTCCGCATTGCCGGTTTGGATCGCCTGCGCCGCCAGCGCGACCGCGCGAAGACCCGAACCGCACACCTGGTTCACGGTGAGCGCCGAAGCCGTTGCCGGAATGCCTCCGTGGATTGCCGCCTGCCGCGCCGGCGCCTGTCCCAGCCCGGCCTGCAGCACGCAGCCCATAATGCACTCGTCGACTTGTGCCGACTCGATGCCCGCGCGGTGGATCGCCTCGCGCACCACCATCGCACCGAGTTGCGGCGCCGGGAACCCCGCCAGCGATCCCTGGAACTTGCCCACCGGCGTGCGCACTGCCGATACGATCACTGCTTCCTTCACGCAAAGACTCCCCGTGGTCCGCGACCTGCGCTGACCCCCATCAGTTTAGATTGCGATGGAGATTGGTCAGATTCGCCCGGCGGCGCGCAGGTCGTGGATCTCGGCATCGTCGAAGATGCGCGAGCGGATGAGGAAGCGCAGGCCTTCGGGGCCCTCGAGAGAAAACATTCCGCCGCGGCCGGGGACAACGTCGAGGATCAACTGCGTGTGCTTCCAGTATTCGAACTGGCTCTTGCTCATGTAGAAGGGCTCGCCGTCGACTTCGCCCAGTTGCACGTCGGAATCGCCGACCATAAACTCGCCGCGCGGAAAGCACATGGGCGAGCTGCCATCACAGCATCCGCCGGACTGGTGAAACATCAGCGGCCCGTGCTTTTCGCGCAGCACGCGGATGAGGTGAACCGCGAGATCGGTGGCGAGGACCTGCTGTGGAAGTTCGGACATATTTCTAACCTGGAGGGAATCCCAGGTCCCAACACAGGGCCCTGGGGCACCCACGATCAGTTTGGGAAACGATCCCCGGTCCCAACACAGGGACCGGGGGCGTCCATTCAAGCATGGTTCCCCGCCCTTTTCCGCGTTGTTTGCGGAAAGGGCGGGATGACAATCCGGTTTCGAAGAACCTGGTTTTAGAAGAACCCCAGCTTCTTCGGGCTGTAGCTTACCAGCAGGTTTTTCGTCTGCTGGTAGTGGTCGAGCATCATGGCGTGCGTCTCGCGCCCGATGCCCGACTGCTTGTACCCGCCGAACGCCGCATGGGCCGGATACGCGTGATAGCAGTTCACCCACACGCGTCCTGCCTGGATGCCGCGCCCGAAGCGATAGCAGCGGTTGGCGTCGCGGCTCCAGACGCCCGCGCCCAGCCCGTAGAGCGTATCGTTGGCAATCGCCAGCGCATCGTCTTCGTTCCTGAAGGTCGTTACCGAAACCACCGGCCCGAAGATCTCCTCCTGGAAGACGCGCATGCGGTTGTGGCCTTTGAAGACCGTGGGCTGCACGTAGTAGCCGCCTTCGAGGTCGCCGCCGAGGTGGGCGCGCGCGCCGCCGGCCAGCACTTCCGCGCCTTCCTGCCTGCCGATGTCGAGATAGCTCAGGATTTTTTCGAGCTGTTCGCTCGAGGCCTGGGCGCCGAGCATCGTGTCGCTCTCCAGCGGATTGCCCTGCTTGATCGCGGCCACGCGTTTGAGCGCCCGCTCCATGAACTTGTCGTAGATGCTCTCCTGAATCAGCGCGCGGCTGGGGCACGTGCACACCTCGCCCTGGTTCAGCGCGAACATCACAAAGCCTTCGATCGCCTTGTCGAAGAAGTCGTCGTCCTCGTTGAGCACGTCGTCGAAGAAGATGTTCGGCGACTTGCCGCCCAGCTCCAGCGTGACGGGAATCAGGTTCTGGCTGGCGTACTGCATGATCAGCCGGCCCGTGGTCGTCTCGCCCGTGAAGGCGATCTTGGCCACGCGCGAGCTCGAAGCCAGGGGCTTGCCCGCCTCGAGGCCGAATCCGTTCACAATATTGACCACGCCCGGCGGCAGCAGGTCGGCTACCAGCTCGGCCCATACCAGGATGCTGGCCGGCGTCTGCTCGGCCGGCTTGAGCACCACGCAGTTCCCTGCGGCCAGCGCCGGCGCCAGCTTCCAGGTCGCCATCAGGATGGGGAAGTTCCAGGGAATGATCTGCCCCACCACGCCCAGCGGCTCGTGGAAGTGGTAAGCGACCGTGTCGTGGTCGATCTCGGAGACCGTGCCTTCCTGCGCGCGGATGCAGCCGGCAAAGTAGCGCCAGTGGTCGATGGCCAGCGGCAGGTCGGCCGCCGTCGACTCGCGGATCGGCTTGCCATTGTCCCAGGTCTCGGCCAGCGCCAGGATGTCGAGGTTGGCTTCCATCCGGTCGGCAATCTTGTTCAGGATGATGGCGCGGTGCGCCGGCGGGGTGTGTCCCCATTTTTCGCGCGCCGCGTGCGCCGCGTCGAGCGCCAGATCGATATCCTGCGCGTTGGAGCGCGGGATCTCGCAGAAGACCTTGCCGGTAACGGGAGTTACGTTGTCGAAGAATTGGCCGCTCGCAGGCTCCACCCACTTGCCGCCAATGTAGTTGCCGTAGCGCGGGCGAAAACTCACCTGCTCGCTGAGCTTGCCCGAGTGCACTTGCGAAATCGTCGCCATATCGCTCTCTCCTTCGGGGGGATGCCGTGCCCGCCGCGGCGGAATGCCATGGGCCGGTTGCCGATTCACCGCGCCGGAGCCGGTCGCGCAGCCAGCGGCCGGAGCTCCCGGCACGCGCTGCTTCGTTGCCCTGGCTGCGCGGCGCAATGCAAGACCGGAAAACCGGCAGGGACCGCGGCGCTGGCATCATACACCCGGCCGGGCAACGCCCGGCAAGCGGGAGCGACTGTGGAAATGCAACTGGCTGAAGGCAGGCGGTTTCGCCGCGTCGATTCCGAACCGATCGGCGCCCCGTCCTCCCGCTTCCCGCGCGGGAGCGTGGGATAACATTCGATTGGACAACAAAACGGGAAAGACAGACGGAAGAGTCGCGTGGAACGAACCGGAGAGCAGCAAGTCTTGCACCATCGCGGCAATATTCTTGTCCGGCGACAAAAGTTGTTGCCGGGAGAGGCGTCGCCGTGGCATCGCGACCCGTTTCACCGGGTGACCGTGGTCCTGGGCGGGGATCTGCTCCGCATCGAGTTCCGCGACGGAAGCGAGAGCCTGACCTGGACGGTTACGAAGGGCGAAGTGGATTGGTCGGAGCCGGGCGATCGCGTGCACCGCGCGGTAAACATCGGAAAAGAAGTCTTCGAGGAGGTTGTCATTTTCTTTCTGGATCGCGCGGACGCCGTGCCGCAGCCGGAAGCCGATTCCGGGTAGAAGGCGGGGTTGTCGCGATCACGTTTTCGCCCGGACGGCGGCCCAGGTCTCCTGGTGAGGGTCAGCCTGCAATCGGGTGCGCCGGTCGATTTATCCTTCACTTCGCAGACCTGGGCCAGCCGCCAGGGAGGTTGCCGTGGAAAGAGCCGCTGTGCTCAAGGACCTGCTGACCCGGATCGGTAGCCGGCTTTCTTCCCGCGCGATCCACAATCTCGACGCCGCCGTCAACTACTTTGGGGTCGGAAGATGGATGCGGGAGAAGGGGTACGACACCGGGCGGCGCATGAACCGGCGGGAAGATCTGTTCGACCTGGTCGGCGGCCGCATCGCCCAGCGCAACGTTCTCTACCTTGAGTTCGGGGTCTTTCGCGGCGACGCAACGCGATACTGGTCGAAACTGCTGCGCAATCCCATGAGCCATCTGCACGGCTTCGACAGCTTCGAGGGCCTGCCGGAGGACTGGATCGGCGGACTCCCGAAGGATCACTTTCTCACCGGCGGCAAGGCGCCGCAGATCGACGACAGCCGCGTGCGGTTCTTCAAAGGCTGGTTCGACCAGACATTGCCCGATTACAGGTGTCCCCCGCATGAGGAACTGGTCATGATTCTGGATGCGGACCTGTACTCCTCGACGATCTTCGTTCTGAACACGCTGCAAGCCGCGATGGTTCCGGGAACGTACGTCTACTTCGACGAGTTCAGCCACCGGTACGACGAGCGGCGCGCCTTCGACGAGTTTCTGGCAAGAACCGGGATGAAGTTCTCGCTGGTCGGCGCCACCCGGTCGCTGGCGCACGTCATGTTCCGCCGCGAGAGCTAGGGCGCGGATTCCTTACGGCGACGGTCTGGCCACGGCCGCGGCGGGAACGAGGGCGGGCTGCGCGTCGCCGTCGAGGGTGACGGCGCCGCTCTCGAAGGCCGCGAGCGCGTCCTTGTCCGCGGCCATCGCCATCCAGCAGACGGCGCCTCGTTTCAGGATGGTGCAGACCGTCTCCAGCGTGTAGGCGAGTTCCGCATGGCCTTTTACCGTCGCGCCGGAGCGCTCGATCCACAGGCTGTGTGTGCCCAGCGAATAGGTGGAGGAGACCGGAGCGGAGACATCGAAGCTGTTGTTGACACCCTCCATGGCGCCCTGCGCAAAGCCGGGCAGGTCCTTTTCGGTCATCTGGTCTCCGAAGCAGTCGAAGGGCAGCGCCACGATGGTGACCACCGAAGGCGGGTTGCCGTGGCGCGCGGTCAGCGCCATCTGCACGCAGTCGATGCCGCGCTTTTCGGCGTCGGTGGCCGCGCCTTTTTCCACCTGTTTCTGCACGTCGGGCAGCGTGGGATTGCCGCCGAGCACCTCCCAGTCGGACGGCAGGCTGTAGCTGATGCCGATGCCGCTCGTGTGCGCCTGGTTTGTGACCGGCGCGGAAGACGATGGCGGTGGTGTTCCGGCGGGTGTCTGCGCCGGAAGCCCGGCAAGGGAAAGAAGCGAGGAAAAGAGGATGAATCGCGGCTGGATGGCCATGGAATCCAGCATAGAGGCTCGCGGAGATCCGGCATTTCCGCGGGCTGAAGCCCGCGAGGAGAATCGGAACAGAAGGGCTTTTTTTCGGGACGACCGAAGATCACCCCTACAAGCAGATCCGGCTTGCCGGGGACCCCGATAAAGTCATGACCGGTCACACAGGCCGGCTGCGCCGTTTTCCGGGACGGGCTATCGGAGGAACGCCCACGCCGCCGAGACGATTCCGAGGATGGAAAAGACGATTCCCAGGTACCAGTAGATGCGGCTGCGCGTCAGCAGCGTCACCGAGGTGATGACCAGGCCGATCTCCAGCATGGCTTCGGACAGATCGAGGTAGCTTGCGCGCGCCTCGGCCTTGTCCACGCGCGCTTCCAGCGCTTCGGCTTTCTGCTGCGAGTCTTTCAGGTCGTCGGCCCATTTGGCCTGGTGGCCGGCGTAGTCGCTTGCCAGCTTCCGGGCCGCGGCCTTGTCATCGACGGTCGCCACTCCGAGCAGATCGATGGCGAGACCGGTATTGTAGGAACGGATCTTCTTGGCCTGGTACTCGTTCCATTGATCGGTGGCCTTGTTCTGGTAGAGGACGGCCTCGGTGTGCGTGCGGTGGCCCAGCACCGTTGCGATAGCCACCAGCACCGCCAGAAGGGCCATGGAAAAGGCGACCGGCTTCATGCCGGACTCGCCGCCGTGCTCGGCGTGCTCTTTCAGTTCCTGGGCTTCGTTGGCTTCCATGGGGGACCTCCGCCGGATTTTTCCAAGGCACGCTCCGCAATCACAATTCGGGCCAGATGCCCGGCCTTTCTTCGCGCTTCAATTTGTGTGGACCCGTACGCGAGTACTCCCGGCAATGCCGCGACCTCGACGATCCGGCGCCCGTCGATTTCCCTGTCGATCTCGACTTCAGAATTGTCCATGGTTTTCAAGAGAGCAACTGGCTAAAGGCTAACAGCTAAAAGCTGCAAGCTGTTTTTCACTTCCGCTTCCAGCGCACGCCTTCCTTTGAATCCTCGATGACAATTCCCTTTTCCGCCAGTTCGCCGCGGATCTGGTCGGCGCGGGCGAAGTTGCGCTGCTTTTTGGCCTGGGCGCGCTCGGCGAGCAGCATCTCGACCTGCTCGTCGGTCATCGACCGGCGAGCCAGCAACTCCGGCGCAATATCGGATTCGCGGCCCGACTGGCGGGCCCATTCGATGGCGCGGCGCGTCGGCTCTTCGTCATGATCCCCGATCACGTCGAAGACCGCGTCGAATTTGCCGAGCACGGAGAGAATGAGGTCGCGGTCACCGCAGCGCAACTGGCCTTCGTCTATCGCCGTGTTCGCGGTGCGCACCAGCTCGAAGACCGGCGCGCGGGCTTCGGCGGTGTTCAGATCGTCGGCCAGCGCCGCCATGTATCCGGCCTCCGCCGCGCGGGCTGCGGCCTGGAGCCCGGCGTTTTCGCCGGGAGCGAAGCTTCCCGCGGCGAGCCGCTGGTGAAACGTCCGCAGCCTTTCGATCGCCCTGGTCGCATCGGTCAGGCTGTCGAAAGTGAAGTTGAGCTGGTGACGGTAGGGCACCGAGACCAGCGCCAGGCGGATCGCCGAGGCCTTGTACCCCTTGAGCAGAAGATCGCGAAGGGTGAAAAAATTGCCTTCGCTCTTCGACATCTTGCGGCCGTCCACGAGCAGGAAGCGCACGTGCATCCAGTGCCGGGCGAAGGGCTTGTGCGTCGCGGTTTCGCTCTGCGCGATCTCGTTTTCGTGGTGGGGAAACATCAGGTCCTCGCCGCCGGCGTGCAGGTCGAAGCTCTCGCCCAGGTATTCCATGGCCATGGCCGAGCACTCGATGTGCCAGCCGGGCCGGCCGCGGCCTACGGCCGTGTCCCACGAGGTCTCGCCGGGCTTGGCGGCCTTCCACAGGGCAAAGTCGCGGGCGGAGTCTTTTTCGTATCGATCGAGATCGACGCGAGCGCCGTCCTCCATGCCGCTCAGGTCCTTCTTGCTCAGCTTGCCGTATTCGGGGAAGGCGGCCAGCCTGAAGTACCATGAACCTTCCTCGGTCCGGTAGGCGGCCCCCGCCGCGGCAAGCCTCTCGATGAGCGCGACCATCCTCGGAATGTGTTCCGTGGCGCGGGCGATGATCTCGGGGCGTTCGATGCGCAGCGCGTCGAGATCTTCGAAGAAAGCCTGTTCGAAGCGGGCGGTGTATTCGTGGATGGCGACGCCGGCGGCAACGGTGTTCTGAATGATGCGGTCGTCGACGTCGGTGATATTCATGACGTGGCGCAGCGGTACGCCGTTGAGCTCGAGGAAGCGGCGCAGCACGTCGATCTGGAGAAAGGTGCGGAAGTTGCCGATGTGGCCGTAATCGTAGACCGTCGGCCCGCAGGCATAAATGCGGAGCGGCTCGCCTGGCACAGGAGCGAGCGCATCGACTTCTCCCGTGAGGGTATTGAAGAGGCGGAGGGTCATCGGCGATTCGTTCGGCAGGCGCATTCCCGCCGGCGATCAGAGCTCATGGCAGACAGGCTTGATTGTAGCAGCGGCGTGCCGAACTGCCCCGCCATCAGGCGAGCAGCCTGGCAGCCTCCCTGGCGAAGTAGGTCACGATGAAATCGGCTCCGGCGCGGCGAATGCCGAGCAGGGATTCCATCATGGCTCGCGCCGGGTCGAGCCAGCCGCGCTGGAATGCCGCCTGCAGCATGGAATACTCGCCGGAGACCTGGTAGGCGCCCATGGGCAGATCGAAGCGCTCGCGCGCGGCGCGGACCACGTCGAGATACGGCATGGCGGGCTTCATCAGGATCATGTCGGCGCCTTCGTCGATGTCGAGTTCGATCTCGCGCAGGGCTTCGCGCAGGTTGGCGCCGTCCATCTGGTAGGTCTTGCGGTCGCCGAACCGCGGAGCGGAATCGGCCGCCTCGCGAAACGGGCCGTAAAACGCCGAGGCGAACTTTGAGGCGTAACTCAGGATCGGCGTCTGCTCACAGCCCTGTTCGTCGAGAGCGCGGCGGATGGCAGCGACGCGGCCGTCCATCATGTCGCTGGGAGCGACGACATCGGCGCCGGCGCGGGCCAGGCTTCCGGCGGTGCGGGCGAGCAGATCCAGCGAGGCGTCGTTGTCCACTTCCCACTGGCCGTGCGCTTCGATCACCACGCCGCAATGCCCGTGGCTCATGTACTCGCAGAGGCAGACATCGGCCATGAGCACGAGCCTGCTTGCCGCGCTGGTCTGTTTCAGGGCGCGCAACCCCTGCTGCACAATGCCTTCGTCCTCCCATGCGCCCGTGGCCTGGTCGTCCTTGCTTTCGGGAAGACCGAAAAGCAACAGGCCGCCGACGCCGAGGCTCGCCGCCTCTTCGGCTTCGCGAACCGCCTCATCGACGGAGAGATTGAAGACGCCGGGCATCGACGGAACTTCGCGGCGAACGCCCTGGCCGGGGCACAGAAACAGCGGGTAGATCAGGTCGCCGGGCTCCAGCGAGGTTTCGCGCACCAGGGCGCGCAACGACCCGGTGCGCCGCAGCCGGCGCATGCGGGTTGCAGGGAATGCCATGGGGACAGATTACAGTGCGAGGCGACAAGTTCCGGGAATTTGTGAAAACGCGATCCAGGCGCGGCTGAGTCCTTGCGGCATTCCGGCAACGAGGATGAATCGGTTGCGGACGGCAGATCCATTCCGCCGTTCCGTCACTACCGGCCCGCAACTCATCCCGAATGACATTCTCCTGACAATCCGGCGACAAGCCGTCCCGGGAGTTGTGGCAGGTTGGTAGCCGGGCGTTGGCCTGCACAACGCTTCGCGGTCCGCGCCGGGTATGCGTGCGCTTCGTGCATCGGCCGCCAACGTCGGAATCAGCCAGGGGGCCAGTCGCGAAAAACAGCAGCCCTGATGACGACTATTGCCTCGAGGCAAGTGTCGCCGGGGGTTTTGCTGCGCGGAAAAAGGAGAAACATCGATGAAAACGAATCTCAGGCCAGTGTTCGTTATCCTGTCGGCGGCGATCGTGCTGCTCGGCTCGGCCGGCATCGCGCCGGCTTCGACCCGTCCCGGAAAGTCCGCAACGCCTTCCACGCCGGGCGATTTCCGTGTCACCGCCATCACGACCAGCAGCGTCTCGTTTGCATGGAACGCCTCGACCGGAGCTACGGGATACAACATCTTTAACGACACCACCGGATTGAGCTTCAACATCGGCAACGTCACCAGCTACACCTGGACGACGGGAGTCGAAGCAGGGGGAACGTATTCGTTCCACATTCAGGCGTATGCCGGGCTTTACGGCACGGTGGTGTCAGCCCCCAGCTCCGAACTCACGGTGACGCTTGCCGGGACGCCGCTGCCGACACCCGTCAAACCCGCCGCGCCGGTGATCACGGCAACCAGCGCGACCTCGAATACCATCACCGTGTCGTGGTCCGAAGCGACGCCTGCCAGCGAGATCAACTCATACGATGTTCTTGTGAATGGCATGGAGGAAGGCGGCGGCCCCGCAAGCACCTCAACGTCGACTGCCGGCAACCTGTGGCCAGGCTACACGTTCACCGTCACGGTGGTTGCCTATAGCCTGAACGGAACAACGGGAGCCCTCTCGACCGCAAGCGCACCGGTCACCGTGACGACGGCGGCAGCGACAACCAGCCCCGCGCCTGCCTCGGTTCTGACCGCTCCCACCGACCTGACCGGCGACGGCGATGGCGGCGGCGAAGCCATCATTTCGTGGAACCCCTCGACGTCGGCCAACGAGCCGCAGGCGGATATCCAGTACAACATTTATATCGACGGCGTGCTGGATATACCCGACACTTCGGTCGGCGTAACCCAGGATGTCTACATCTTCCCGCGAGGAGCCGCGGCCACGTCGCAAGTGTGGGTGGTTGCGGTGGACCAGTTCGGAAACCAATCGGCGCCGAGCAACTTCCTGACCATAACCGACTTTTAAGCCTGCAAGCGCCGGGGAAGCCTTCTATTCGAAACCGCTGTCTCGGCGAGACGAAGCCAAGCGGGTTGAGCAGCCCGTCGCTTGAAGTGGCGGCGGGTTTGTTCTGCGGACTCATTCCGGCGAGAACGGGGCGGCTGGTTTCAACGGCGCCGATTCACGCGGTCAAAAGACGGTATCGGGCCTGAGGTACGGGTCCTTCCCGCAGGTTGAGTAGATCTGCTCCGGATCCGGCATGACGAACTGCGCCTGGATCACAGGCCCGGCGAACTCAACCGCGCCTACCTTTACGACTTTCGCGCGCAGCATGCGATTCAGGTCTTTTCGCGAGAAAAAGGCCGCCGTCCAGTCCGGGCTGACGTCGTCGACCTCGATCACCTTGTGAAGATTGTCGATCTCCGTCTCGAGCCGCACCGGGTGCAGTCCGCCGACGTGCTGGCTGAGGACCGCTCCGAAACTGAAGAAGTTCTGAATCACCTTTCCGTTTTCGCAGCGGACGATCAACGAGGGCTGCGCCGCGATGTTGTGCGGAGGCTTCAGGTACGATCCCTGGAGCTGGAACTCGGTAAACGTGCCGCCGTCGTCGCCGGTGACCGGATGGCCCTCCCACCGGGGCGCCGCCTGGGAGAAGCCGGGGACGCTCGCGGCGGCACAACAGAGAAGCGCGCCGATGAAGAGCCTCATCGTCTCCTCCCGCTGGCCGAAGTGTACGATGACCGCGAGTGCGGCACAATCCTGGAACACGGCGATGAGGTAACTCCGGAGTGGACCGGCCGCCGACCGGATTCCGGGGCGCGGGGAGCCATCGGCCGTCCGGCCGGGATCGGCGTGCCGGTTGAGGAATGTTCAGCCCGACGCTACAATTCCGCCATGTTCCAGATTCCCTTGCTGCAGGCCATCGCGCTGGCCGAGGTTCTCGTTTGCTGGATTGTGTGGTCGCTGGCATTCGTCAAGCCGCAGAAGCTCGCCGCGGGAAAGCAGAAAGTGGTCCGCGCGCCCGCCTCGCGCTGGGGAATCTTTCTGGTCATGCTCGCTTTCGCGTGCGTGTGGTTTTATATCCGCCCGGAGGGATTTCACAAATCGACCTTCGCACTCGCGGTTTCGATGGTTCTTGCGCCGCTTTCTACCGCGCTGGTCTGGGGCGCGGCGCGCCATCTGGGCAAACAATGGCGATATGAGGCAGCGTTGAGCGAAGATCACGAGCTGGTCCAGAGCGGACCCTATCGCTGGATCCGGCATCCCATCTACGCATCGATGCTCGGCATGCTGACGGCGACGGCCGCGGCCTATACCTGGTGGCCGATGTGGATCGCGGGAACCGTATTCTTTCTCGCCGGAACGGAAATCCGCATCGCAGCGGAAGAGCGGTTGCTGGCCGAGCGCTTCCAGCAGACGTTCCTCGACTACCGCTCGCGCGTGCGAGCGTACATCCCGCTTATCCGGTAGGTCGCCCTGCGCCGTCCCTCTGGGACTCCTCGCCCGCCTGGGAAATCCCAAGACCCACGCCGAGGCGCGGGGCCAAGGCGGTTTAGGAAATTCCGCAGACGAAGAGAGATCGCTGGGTCGACGCGACCAGCAGGGAGCGGCGACCTTGGGCAAGGATTCAAGGTACACACTGTTTCTTAAACTGCCCTGACGATCGCTGCGCTTCCGGCGCGCCCGTCATTCCCCTCATTGCGAAGCAGCGAATTGCCCGCGACACGCGCGGAATTCGTGCATTCCGAAGCACAAGAACGCCGACGCGCGGGATTCGCAAATTCCAAAGCACAAGGAATGCCGGCGCACGGAATTCCCGCCGATCGAACCTGGAGCGGCCGGCATCGTTCGGCCGAAATTCCGCCTTCTTATCGAGCGGCGTTCGTCTCCGGCACCACGATCACGCTTTTGGGCGCATCCACGCTCGCTCCCGGAGCGGTGAGCTTGAGATCGAAGTTCTCGACCGCGGGTCGCCCCTTCAGCGGCGCCGTGAACGAAAGCTCGTACTGGTTGTTCAGGCGGCGCGTCAGCTCGTCGAAGTAGGGCTGGAACGAGACCGGGTTGCCGACTCCCTGCCAGAAGTTTGTGCCGCCGGTGGCCTGGGTGACCTCGTCCATCAGGTTCTGGCCGGTTTCGTTGCCGTAGTATGAGTTGTCGATGCGGCCTATGTTCTTCCAATAGAGGGAGTAGACAACGATCCCGGCGCGCACGGTGTCGGTGATGGCGGCCTGGACGTACGGATCGTCCGGGTCGTAGCGGCGGTAGTAGTAGTCGACCCCGTCGGTGATCGCGACCGCTTCGCGGCGCACAGAGCGGTCCTGCGAGGGCCAGTGCCTGGCCAGGTCAGACAGGCAGAAGTACGGACTGGCGTCGACCCCCGGAATGCCCTGGGGAAGATGAAGGGCTTTCAGCACCTGGTCGTGATCGGTGGCAAACGGTCCGGAAAACACGGCCTGCCCGTTCTCCATGTAGGCGATCGACGCTTTTACGTTGGGGGGAAGGCTGCGCACGAACTTCTCGATGTCGCCGATCTGCGTGCCCAGGCTGCTGCGGGCTCCTTCGTCGATGAGAATCACCAGCTCGACCGGACCGTTGCGGAAGGCTTGCCAGTTCGTGACCTGGGCCGTCTTGCCACCGGCCTTCACCGACTGGATATCGCGCTGGCTGATGTTGGGAGCCATTTCGCCATTGTGCTTGGGCAGGACGGTCACGACGGCCGTTCCCTGGCCCTGGGCCGCCTCGTTTTGCGCCAAGGCAGGCGCCGCCAACACCAGCGCCACGGCAGACAACAACGTGGCAAAAACGGTATTTCTCATGGAATCACTCCTTTGAGGCACGAGCGCGTTGCAGCCGGCGCCAGGCGCCTCTCCGAAGCATTAGATGGCATTCCCGGAGAATTGTTTCGATTTGCCTTGTACGCTCGCCGCAGAATCTCCGCAGCGCGCCGGGCAACCCTCGCCCGTCTGCCCAACGTTGCGCGTGGACTCACGATCGGCTGGGATATAGTCGATGCGTAGCCCAAAGGAGGCGGATTCGATGGGAATTCGGGGAATCGGTTGCATCGCGGTGTTGCTGTCGGCGGCAGCAGCCTGTGCGCAGCAGGGCACCCTGCTGGTGGCGCAAAAAGGCCTGGCGAGCCTGGGCATCGTCGATCCGGTGGCGGGCAAGCTCATTGCCACGGTGCCCGAGGGCGGCATAACGGGCCATGAAGTGATCGCCTCGCCGGACGGACGATTTGCCTACGTGCCCATCTACGGCAACTCCGGCGTGGGCTCGCCGGGAACCGATGGCCGCAACATGGTGGTCATCGATATCGCTTCGCGGAAGATTGTCGGCAATGTCGATTTCGGCCACGGCGTTCGTCCCCACATGCCGATCTTCGGTCCGAAGAACGGGCTGCTCTACGTGACCACCGAGCTCGACGACTCGGTGACGATCATCGATCCCAGGACGCTGAAGATCGTCGGATCGATCCCCACCGGCCAGCACGAGAGCCACATGCTGGCCATCTCGCACGACGGGCGCCGCGGCTACACGGCCAATGTGGGTCCGGGCACGGTGTCGGTGCTCGACATGGTGAACCGCAAGACGCTCAAGGTCATTCCGATTTCGAAGAACACGCAGCGTATCTCCATCTCGATGGACGACCGCTGGGTGTTTACCGCCGACCAGACCAAACCGCAGATCGCGGTGATCGACACGAAGACCGACAGCGTGGCCAGGTGGATCCCGATCGAAGGAGTCGGCTACGGCAGCGCGCCTACGCTCGACGGCCGCTGGCTGCTGATGGTGATGGGCGACGCGAACAAGGTTGCGGTCGTCGACCTGAAGACGATGGAGGTAGCACGCAACATCGATGTGCCGGCCGAGCCGCAGGAAGTGGCGATGAATCCCGATGGCAAGACCGCCTACGTCTCCTGCATGCACGCGCAGCAGATCGCCGAAGTCGACCTGGCTTCGTGGAAGGTGACGCGCACCATCGAAGATGGCAAGGGCTCGGATGGGATTGCGTGGGCGGCGGGTCAGTAGATTTGCAACAAGGGGACCAGGTTCGTCCCACCCACTTGAGTGGTCGTCGGATGTGTTACTCGCTGTGGCCGGCGCAGCGCATCACGCCGAGGAACCTTGTCCACGGACCGACGGCTTCGCGATATTGAACGGCCATGATGCGCGAGATCTGGTGCAGGTGCGTCAGATCGTGCGCGGCCCATGTCGACAGCAGCTCCGACAGCGTGACCACGCCGAGGGCCGGGTGAGTCCCGCGCTTCTTCAAATCATCTTCGGTCAGATTCATAGCTCGTAATTCGTCGAGCTGTTCCGCGCGCAACTGCGCGAATTCATCGAGTAGCTGCGGAAGCGTCTTGCCCCGGCTTTCGCGCTCCTGGGCGAAGCGATCGAAACGATCGAAGGGCTTGCTCTCGCCGAATTCGAGAATCCTCCGCGCGCGCGGAATCCAGTCGGTGCGCTCGCCGTGGATCAGGTGGCCGACGACGTCGAAGACCGTCCAGGTGCCCTGGCCTTCATTGCGCCGCGTCCATTCTTCCGGAAGGTCGCGCAGGAGGGCGTTGAGGGCGGACGGTGTACGTTCGAGCAGGGCGACGCTTTGACGCAGGGAATGTGCCTCATTCATGGGCGATTCGATGAACACGGATGGGCCTGGGACTCAGTTTTGTGACTTCCGCAGCGCCTGCCCGACGACGCGCATCATCTCCGCCTCCGGCGCGGGCTTGCCCGTCCAGATCTCGAACTGGCGCGCGCCCTGCTCGACGAACATTTCGAGGCCGCCGATCACCGGAAGGCCCCGCGAGCGCGCCAGCTTGAGCAGCGGCGTTTCGGGAGGGTTGTAAACGAGGTCGAAGACCAGGCCGGCGTTCAGCTCCTTCTCTTCGATGGGCATGGCCTGTTTGTTGCCGGCCATGCCGCAGGGCGTGGCATTGATGAGCACGTCGAAGCGGTTTTTGGCCAGCAGTTCGCGCTTCAAGGACTTGGCCCTGGCCTTCTTGGCGAGGGCCACGGCCGACTCGTGGGTGCGATTGACGATGAAAACTTCGGCGCCCTGTTCCACCAGGCCGAAGACCGCCGCGCGGGCCGCGCCGCCGGCGCCCAGCACGGCCACGCGCGCGCCCTGCAGGCGCAGCCGCCGTTCGAGCGGACGCACCA
>JASHQQ010000168.1 GCA_030039035.1 Acidobacteriaceae bacterium
ACCGGAACCATGACGTTCACCGCCGGCGCGGCCGCGGGAACCAGCCCGACGATCGCCTGCGCTTCCAGTCACGTCTGCGACGGCGTCAGCGGCACCGTGAATCTGACCACCGGCACCAGCCCCACGACCGGGACACTGGCCACGCTCGGCTTTCCCAACACGCACACCAACCAGGCCAACTGCATGGTCGCGCCGACGCTCAGCGGCACGGGCCTGGTGACGTCGATTACGTGGAGCGAGAGCACGACGGCCCTGACTCTCACCGCCAACACCGCGCTGGCCGCCTCGACGGCCTACCAGATCCGTTACTGGTGCGGCGGGAACTGAGAAGCAGGGGAGCGAGCGGAGCTGGCGGAGCCGGCGGAGTCAGGTCTTCGACCGCTGGTACCTGGTACCAGTTCGGCGCCCATCCTTGCGGCATCCTTTCCACGAACTCCGCTTGCGATTGCCATCGCGCTAACTTGCAGATTCGCTCGCTTGGCCAACACTGCTAACGCCGCCAACCCTGCTGGCGCCACTAACTCCGCCAACGTCGCCAGCTCCGTTAACTCCGCTGCTTCTTTGAGGCCACTTGACCGAATTATCCTGCGCTTTTCCGTCCGCAGCCGCCGTCCTCGATCCCGCGCAGCTCGACCGCGCCGAGCTCGAGCGCTTCGGCGGCATCCTCGACACGCGGCCCAGCCGCCTGGGCGGCCGCACCGTAGCGGCGGCGCTCGCCGCGCAACTGCTGCTGGTGAGGAACCGCGAGGGGTGGACCACGCCGTTGAAAGCCAACGCCGTGCAGCGCGCCTTCGAGCTGCGCCGCAGTCAACGAAACATCGTCCTCAAGGCGCGGCAGATGGGGCTCACCACCTGGGCCGCGGGGCGATTCTTCCTGAAAACGATCACCCGTCCGGGAACGCTCACGCTCGAGGTGGCGCATACGCAGGAAGCCGCCGAGGAGATCTTCCGCATCGTTCACCGTTTCGTCGACTGGCTGCCCGAGGAGCTCCGCAAGGGGCCGCTCAAGACCTCGCGCTCCAATGTGCGCCAGCTCGTCTTTCCCCGGATGGATTCGCAGTACCGCGTCGTTTCCGCCGGCGACCGCAACGCCGGCCGCGGCCTCACCGTCCAGAACCTGCACGTCTCCGAGCTCGCGCGCTGGCCCGGCGACCCCGCCGAAACTCTCGCCGGGCTGCGCGCCGCGCTGGCCCCCGGAGCGGAAACCATTCTCGAGTCGACGCCCGGCGGCGCGGGCGGCTGCTTCTACGAGGAGTGGCAGAAAGCCGACGAAACGGGAACGGTTCGCCACTTCTTCCCGTGGTGGATGGAACGCCGCTACCGCGGGCGGCCGGCCGACGCCGCCACGCTCACCGAAGAAGAGCGGGAGCTGCGGGCGCGCCATGGCCTCGATCTGCGGCAGATCGCCTTCCGCCGGCAGATCCGCGCAAGCTTTTGCGGCCTGGCGCGCCAGGAGTACGCCGAGGACGAGGAAAGCTGCTTTCTGGCCAGCGGCGAATCGGTCTTCGAACTCCAAGCTGTCGAGGCCCGTCTCGGCTCGGCGCTACCTGCATCGTCTTCGCGCCGCAATGGCGAACTCGAAATCTGGCTCCCGCCGCTGGCCGGCAGAGACTACCTCGTTGCGGTCGATCCGGCCGGCGGCGGAAGCGAGGGCGATTACTCCGCCGCCCAGGTCGTCGACCTCGCCGCCGGATTGCAGTGCGCCGAGTTCGCCGGGCATGTCGGAGGCCTCGAACTGGCCCGTCTGATCGCAGACCTTGCCCTCGAGTACAATGGCGCCTGGCTGGTGGTGGAACGCAACAACCACGGCAGTGGGGTGCTGGCCCTGACCGAGTCGGTCGTGAAGTACGGACGCATCTTTTGTCAAGGGGGGCGCCAGGCGGGGCAGCCCGGGTGGCTGACTACCTCCGTCAGCCGGCCGGCCATGCTCAGCCGCCTGAATGCCGCCCTGGTCGAGCAGCCCGGGTGTTTTCAGAGCCGCAGGCTGCTGGCCGAGTGCCGCACCTTCGTGCGCCAGCCCGACGGCCGCACCGGCGCGCAGGCCGGCACCCACGACGACCGCGTGATGGCGATGGCCATCGCGCTGGCCGCGAGGGCGGAGATTCTGGCTTCAGGCCGGAGCTGTTAGCGGTTAGCTCCTGGCTTTCAGCTATCAGCTCTCTGCCAGGCGCGAGAACGCGGGTTAATCTAGGAACCAGGAGCGAAGAGCTAAAGCTGAAGGCTGATAGCTGATAGCTGAAAGCTGACGGCTCCATCTCAGGCGAGGCGCCCGTGGCCGTCCAGGCCGTCCAACACATCCGGCGCATGCGGGGCGGCGCGCAGGGCCAGTTGATGCTGGGCGCCGACGGGCATCTCTACGTCGTCAAGTTCCGCAACAATCCCCAGCACCCGCGGGTGCTGGCCAACGAGCTTGTCGTCTCGCGGCTGGCCGCCGCCGCCGGCCTGAGCGCGCCGGTGGCCGAGGTGATCGAAGTCTCGGACTGGCTGGTCGAGAACACGCCCGAGCTGGAGATGGACCTCGGCGGAAGGAAGGAGCGGTGCCGGCCCGGCCTGCAGTTCGGCTCGCGCTACGTAGGCGGCCTCATGCCAGGCCAGGTGGTCGATTACCTGCCCGAAACGCACCTCGCGGAGCTGAAAAACCTGGCCGAGTTCGCCGGCATCCTGGCACTCGACAAGTGGACGGCCAACGCCAACGGACGCCAGGCGGTCTTCGCCCGCCGCCAGCGCGAGCGCCGCTACAGGGCCGTTTTTATCGACTTCGGCTACTGCTTCCACGCCGGCGAGTGGCGCTTCGAGGACGCGCCGCTGCGCGGCGTTTACTACCGCAACGACGTTTATCGCGGCATCACCGGCTGGGAATCGTTCGAGCCCTGGCTCGGGCATCTCGAGACGCTGCCAGCCGATACGGTGTGGCAGGCGGCCAACGAGGTTCCGCCGGAGTGGTACGGCGGCGACACGGGCGAAATGGAGGCGCTGGTCGAGAAGCTCCTCGCCCGCCGCAGCCGCATCCGCGATCTGATCGAGGCTTTCCGGAGGACGGAACGGAACCCGTTTCCCAATTGGGGCCGCCCCGGGGACCAGGGCAATACGGGCGGCTGGATGGCGGTCCTCTCCGGTTCTACGATGGAAGGCAGGGTCCAATAGGATTGGCGCCAGATCGGAGGCGAAATGCCTGGGGAGAGCGTGGGTCATCGTCTGCCCTGCGAGTTCCAGCTCCTGCGCTATGTGCCGGACGCGGTCCGCAACGAGTATGTTCACATCGGCGTGATCCTGCGCGAGGCCTCCGCCGACGGGCGTGCGTCAGCTTCGCCCCGCGTCCACACGCGGATTCAGGTGCGTTTCACCAGCGACTGGCGCCGGGTACGCTGCCTCGACCCCGCCGCCGACACCGCCCTGCTCGAGGGGATGGAGAGCGAGCTGCGCCGGCGCTGCGAAGAAGGGCCGGACGTGGCGGAGAGCCTGATGCGGATGCTCTCCGATTCCCTCTCGTTAGGCGTGCAGATGACCGAGACCAGGGCGTATCTGGCCGAGAGCCTGCCTGCCGGCCTCGAGGAGCTGATGCGGCTTTACGTTGACCCGCCACCGAAGGAGCGCATTCCGCGGCTG
>JASHQQ010000169.1 GCA_030039035.1 Acidobacteriaceae bacterium
GCTGCCATTTGTTTGCTCCCTTACGGATTGCCGCTCGAGCGGCTGTTGATGCTCAAGAAAAAACGAGAACGCATTCCATCGCCAGGAATGCGAAGCCTTACCGGCGGTTCTGGCCGGGGCGAAACCGGACGAGGTAGAACACCCCGATCAGCGCCAGGAACCCGCCCCACCAGATGGGTGTATGCAACCCGGTCAACTGGACACCCGGCGCGTAACTTCCCGAGGCCGCCTCATAGAGGCCGTAGCCGCAGATCATTGCGCCGTAGATCGCCAGCAGGATTCCGATGAAGAACCAGATGGAGATTCCCGAACCGTGCATCGTTGCAAACCTCCCGATTTCCGAGTCGCCACAGTGGCTAAAGCCGGCACCCATTCTTTGCGCCGGTTACGGCACAAGTAAACTCGCGCCCTGTTACAAAGCCCGAAAAAACGCGAAAACTACCAGAAAACGATGTTGAGCGCGGCGAAGATCGCGATCACCACCAGCGCCCATGTCCATTCGTTCCTGTAGAAAGGAGCCGGCTCTTCGACCGGAAGTCTGGTCACGCCGTAGACCACGCCATCCAGTTCAGCTTCGGGCTTCGGTCGCGTAAACATCGTGACCACGAAATTCACGATCACTGTGATCAGGAACGCCCACAGCGCCCGAAATACATTCTCGGCCATCGGCTTGGCATCCGGCGAAAGCGCGACCATCGCCAGATCGGCAGGATGGAGCTTGACCCACACGAAGAGGCTCGCCGAGAAACCGATCCCGACGAGCAGGCCGAGGAATCCGGCCAGCGGCGACGATCGCTTCCAGAACATTCCCAGCAGAATGGTGCCCAGCAAGGGCGCGACGAAGATGCTGAACAGCGCCTGCACGTAATCCATGATGCCGTGGGCGTGCATCACCAGGTAGGCTGTCCCGATGGAAACCGCGACACCGACGAGGATGGAAAGCCGGCCCACCAGCACGTAATGACTGTCCGAAGCTTTCTTCACGATGAGCGCGCGGTAAAGATCGTAGGTCCAAACCGTGGAAAAGGCGCTCACGTTGCCGGCCATGCCGCTCATAAAGCCGGCGATGAGCGCGGTGATGCCGAGGCCGAGCAGGCCGGGGCCGAGGTAGCGCACCATCATGAGCGGCAGCGCTTCGTTGTAGCTGTGCAGGCCGTAGCCGGGCTCGCCGGTCAGCACACGGTCGCGGTAAGCGGCGGGCAGCGGCGTCTGCGCCGTCATCGCGGCAGAGCACGCGGCGGGATCGATCACGCCGTTCTGGCCGGGATTGGGTGCGCAGGCGCTGACCACGTCCTGGCCCACCAGGATGCGGCGGCTGTTGTCGGGATTCCGCAGCAGCACGAGGCCAAGCAGGCCGGGCAGGATCACGATAAACGGAACGGCCATCTTGAAAAACGAGCCGATGATCGGCGCCATGCGCGCGGCGCGCAGGTTGTGGGCGGCCAGGACGCGCTGCACCACGAGGAAATCCGTGGTCCAGTAGCCGAAGCTGATAACAAAACCGAGACCGAAGACGATGCCGGTCCAATGCACGCCCATGGGGTTGGCGGAGAAGCTGCCGGTATCGCGCCAGAGGTGAAAGTAGCTGTCGTTGTGGAGGTTGGCAAGGATCCTGGCCTTCAGGCCGGTCCAACCGCCGGACTGGACCAGCCCCAGCACGGGCACCAGCAGCGCGCCGGCCCAGATGAGGATGAACTGCAGCACCTCATTGAAGATGGCCGAGCGCAGGCCGCCCAGGCCGACATAAGCCGCCACCGCAACCGACGAGACGATGATGCTGAAGTTCAGGTCCCAGCCGAGAACGACCTTCATGACCACGGCCATGGCGAACATGTTCACGCCGCTCATGAGGATCATCTCGGTGGCGAAGGAGATGGCGGCCAGGACGCGCGCGTGCTCGCCGAAGCGCAGTTTCAGGTAGCCCGGCACGGAGTGGGTTTTGGAGACGTAGTAGAACGGCATCATCGCCAGGCCGAGAAAGATCATGGCGGGGATGGCGCCGATCCAGTACCAGTGGGTGGCGAGAATGCCGTACTGGTAGGCCGAGCCGGCCCAGCCCATCAGCTCGAGCGAGCCCAGATTGGCCGAGACGAAGCTCAGGCCGGCGATCCAGGCCGTCATTTCGCGGCCGGCCATGAAGAACTCTTCGCTGGTGTTGGAGCGGCCCTTGAGATAAAAGCCGATCCAGATCACCATGGCGAAGTAAATGGCAATGACGGCCAGATCGAGCGGACCCAGATGCGCCAGCGGATTCGCAGCCAGAGCCAGTCCGGCGGGCAGGGCGCCGGGAAGGCCATGGGCGACGGAAGCCGGGAGCGATGCGAACATGCCTTTACCTGAAATCGAGTGAGACCGTCCGCAGGGAGCGGTTCCCGAAGTGACTATGAGACGCCTTGAGCTCAACCCAGGGTGGCTTTTTCCTGGGGAAAAAGCCACTCAATGGCTTCGCTTCGCCTTGCACCGCTTCGAGAACCGCTTGCCCGTCGGACGTTCGCACTCAAGTAAATGGTTTTACTCACCGCGTTGTCAAGCGGGGAGCGGGGAGACAGGCCGACGTTTTCCGAGGCATGCAGACCGCCGGCCTCGGCCTTTCCCAACCCGACAGGCGGTTTGAGAAAGCGTTTACCCGCCGCAGTGTAGCACACCGCGTGACAGAATCTTCGGATTCTCTGTTTCTCCCCACCCAGGAATTGCCGGACGACGGACCTGACAGGGAGGTGATGAAGATCACTTTCCCGCAAGATAAGAAGACGCTAAATTTGATTCACCGATATGAACAGCGCGGGTCTGAACATGAACTTCAATCAGCTCATCGCAAAATTGATCGAGATCGGACAGGCTGCCAGGCAAGACGCTCCCGCTGTCCGTCCTTTGGTTGCGGAAGCCGAGAATTGCGCGCTCCAGCTTCAACGCGATGTTGTGAGACTACTCCGCGAAAACGAAAAACTGCACTTGTCCCTGTCGCGTTGAGCAAATCCATAGAGATCGAAATCCGCTCCGGCTGCTTGTCCGGCAACGGGCGATTGGCAAAAAGGGGCCGAAATCTTCTCAGGCCCTTGCCGAAACTCCGCGTTTCCGCACACCTGCCGCCAGTACGGTGTCTCAGAAGTTCGTAGCGTAAGTCGAAACCCCGAACCGCAGATCCTTCGACTCCGTTTGGCCAAAAAACGGCCAGACGTCGCCTCAGGATGACAGCAGCATTGATCTTGCGAACTTCAGGGACAGGACACCAGATGGGCGTGACCCCACGCAGGCGTCTGCCGTCGATTGAAAAGACCGCCCAGGCGCTTCCACAAAGAACGGCGCTATAATTCACGCGGAGAGCGGCGATGTCCCAATACACCTTTCATTGCGAGGATTGCGACAAGGAGTTCACCCAGAGCCTGCACATCTCGGAGATGGAGAAGGGCGGCGAGGTGACCTGTCCTCACTGCGGCGGCAAGCGCGTGCACCAGTTGGTGTCGGCTTTCTCCGCCGTCACATCGAAGAAAAGCTAGCCAAGTTGCACAGTCCTTCGCGCGGTCTGGGGAAGTTTCCGGACGGAGGGGGATTTCTCTGTGCAATTCTGCGTCGTCACAAGGTTCTGGACGTCTTCGTGACGTCGGTTCAGCCGATCAAGCCGTGTCGGAGGGGATCTCGAAGGTGACGAGCTCGGCCTTGAAGCCGCGCGTGCGCACCGCTCCGTAGGCGATGCCGAGAGCCATCCACGATGCGCCGAGAATCAGCGCCGGGCGGCTGAGATTGAGCCAGATGAAGCCGCAGAGCAGAAATCCCAGTGCGGCCATGACGAGTACGGCGGGATTTCGTCCTCCATTCGGCCGCGCTTCGTGAATGAATGAAGCCGCGTTGACGCCCATGAACGCGATGACTGCGCCAAAGTTGAGACACTGCGCGCCGATCTCGTAGGCGCCGCCGCCGAGGCGCGAGGCAAAGAACTCGAGAGTGCCGGCGCCGGCCAGGGCAAATGCGCCGATGAGCAGTATGTTGTTGCGCGGAATGCGGCGCCTGGGCTCGATGGCGCCGAAGATTCCCTTGGGCAGGGCGTTGCCGCGGCCCATGCCGTAGAGCAGCCGGCCGGCGGCGAGCTGCGCTCCCATGCCCGAGCCCATGTTGGCGATCAACAGCGTGAAGTTGACGATCTGAAACAAGATTGCGCCGCCCGCCTGCCGCGAGACGATGGCGAAGGCCGATTCGACGTCATCGCTGGCAAAGGGTTTCGATCCCCAGATGAGCTGCGCCGCGTAGACCTCGATGCCCGAGAGCAGGCCGGCGATGAGGCAGAGCAGCACCGTGGCCAGCAGGATGTTGCGGCGAGGATTCTCGACCTCTTCAGAGAGCGTGGAGACGGCGTCGAAGCCAATGTAGCTGAGCACGGCGACGGACGTTCCGGCGAAGATCGGCTTCATGTGGAACTGGCCGGGCTCGTAGAACGGCTGCGTGAAAAACGCGACGCCGTGATGCGCCTGCCACACGGCGCGCGCCACCGCGCCGAGGAAGATGAGGACCACGAGAAACATTCCCACGCAGAGAGCTTCGTCGAAGTTGGCCGAGGTCTTGATGCCGCGCAGGTTCATCCAGGTGAAGAAGGCGGCGAAGATGATAATCCACACGTAGTAGGAGAGGCCGGGCAGGATGTTCATGGCCGCCTTGGCGCAGAAGGCGGTGCAGATGAGCGGATTGAGCAGGTAATCCATCACCATTCCCCAGCCCACGATGTAGCCGAGGGCCGAGTGCATCTCCTGGCCCACGTACGTGTACGCCGAGCCGGCGCTGGGATAGACGCGCGCCATGCGGCCGTAGCTGATGGCCGTGAAGAGCATGGCCACCATGGCGATGAAAATGGTGGTCACCACGTGGCCGTGCGCCTTGTTGCTGATCACGCCGTAGATGCCCATGGGCGCCGTGGGCTGGATGATGACCATGCCGATGATGATCAGGTTCCAGAGACCGAGGGCGCGGTGAAGGCGGACGGGACCTGCCACGGAGGTCGCGGTTGCAGAATTCGTTTGCGTCGGCTGCGCCAAGGCTCAGTCTCCCGAGGGGAAGATTACCATTCGGGGCGCGACGAATTTTCATCCCCGGTCCGAAAACACGGACCGGGGGCACCCGGCATGCTCTGATCACATTGCGCGGGTTGACTTGTGCCAATACCTCATGCGCAGGAGCACGGAGAAGAAGCTCCCGATGCACACTCCGAAAAGAAGAAAGCTCAACGGAGCACAGGCCAACTGCAGGAGATACTGGGGGGTTCTGATGTCTGCGTCAATCCACTTTGCGAACGTGAAAAGCACAACAGCGGCTCCGCCGGACGCGAAGCACCGCATCCCATACTGCTTAGGGCTGGCTCTTTCTCGCCATGCCTTGTACGCGATGACGATTGCAAGCGCTGGAGCAATAAAGAAAAGAGTTATGAGTTCCAATCCTTCTGCCAGCCTGTGATAGTGAGGGTTCATAAGCTCGGCTTATGGATACATCAGGCAGTATAGTCCGGACCTGGGTCTGCGACTCGTGGTCCGATGAAGACCCCTTCGCCAATATCGGGCGAAAAGTGGGGGGTGCGGAAAGAGAAAGTTCCGGGCCTGAAGGCCCGAGCGTGAGGGGCCTTAATCAGGGGCCTGAAGGCCCCTGCTCCCTCCGCGTTCTGTGCGGAAAGGGCGGGACCGGACACACAGCAAT
>JASHQQ010000022.1 GCA_030039035.1 Acidobacteriaceae bacterium
CGGGACCTACGCGGAGAGCATCGTGAACGTCTGCAAGTTCTGCATCGAGTCGCCGCTGGCCTGCGCGGCGGGGGTGAGCGGATCGGATCTGAAGCAGCGCATCGTGCGCATCATGAGCGGGCACATGGCGCATCGGCTGGGGAAAAGCCGCAAGATTCTGCTGAGCGCCGCCGGCTTTCTGGCGATCGCGCTTCCCATAGCGATCGGGATCCTCCACGCAAGCCAGACGGCCGTGCTGGCGCGCGCCCAGGACGCGCCGGCCGACATTCCCAAATTCGACGTGATCTCCATCAAGCCGAACAAATCCGGCGAAATGAGGATCATGATGCGCTTCCTTCCGGACGGCGTATCAATGGACGGCGTGCCGACGCAGTTGATGCTCACCCAGGCGTTCAACGTGGAGGAGGATCGCATCGTCGACGCGCCGGGATGGGTGAAAACGGACCGGTTCGACATCCAGGCCAAGGTCGCGCCCGAGAACGCGCCCAAGCTCGACAAGCTCAAGCGGGAACAACGATTCGAGATGCTGCAGCCGGTGCTCGAAGAGCGATTCAATCTGAAGTTTCACCATGAGACGCGCGAGATGCCGGTCTATTTGCTCGTGGTGGCGAAAGGCGGCTCGAAGCTGAAGCCGACCGAACCTTCTGCTGACAGCGCCGGCGGCCGCAGAATGCCCGGATTGATGATGAGCCCCGGAGGCCTCGAGGGCAGAGGAGCGCAGTTGGACATGCTGGCGCATGTGCTTTCGGGGCAGGTGGGGCGAACGGTGATCGACAAGACCGGACTCACCGGGAAATATGATTTCAGTCTGCACTTCACGCCCGAAAACATGCCGCCGGGGATGGGACCGGGACCCGGCGCCGGCCCAGGCGGCGCACCGCCCGGAGCAGATGCTCCTCCGCCGCCCGACACTTCGGGGCCAGACCTCCTGACGGCGATTCAGGAACAGCTCGGCTTGAAGCTGGAGAGCGAAAAAGGGCCGGTAGACGTCATTGTGATCGACCATATCGACAAACCGTCGGAGAATTAGTCTCCAGATTCGTTGCATCCGGAACTGCGTTTCGGCAAGCCAGGCGTTAAGCTGGGGACAGGCGGAAACCTGGAATACATTGATGGCAAAACGGCAAATGCATCCGGTCCTCCGCCTGCTGGTCTCCCTCCTGGCGTTCCCAATCCCCGCGCTGGCCAGCGCTACCGAAGTTCGGGGCGTGGTGACTTTCAACGATCTGCCCGTTCCCGGCGCGACCGTTACGGTAACGCACGATGCGACGAAGCAAAGCACCGTGACGGATCAAAGCGGCATTTACACTTTCGACAATCTTGCCGACGGCGACTGGAAGATCGAGATTGCGATGGACGGATTCGCGACGATCCACGCCGATTTGACGGTTGCGGCGAATATGCCGCCAGGGAACTGGAAGCTGACGCTGCTGCCGTTGGACAAGCTGCTGGCGATGAGTACGAAGGCAGGGGAGGGTCCAGAATCCAGCGTCCAGGGTCCGAGCCTCAGCCTCCAGCGTCCGGCGTCCAGCGTCCGGGGTTCGGCAGCGGCTCCGGAAAAGAAGCAGGAGACGCAGTCGGGTGTCTCGCCCCCGGTCGAAATCCCCAAGCCGGAAGCGGATTCCGACGACGGGTTTCTCGTGAACGGCAGCGTGAACAACGCGGCCACTTCGCAGTACGCGCTGGAGCAGGCCTTCGGCAATCGCAGGCCCGGGAGCAAAGCGCTCTATAACGGCGGATTCGCGGCGATTCTCGACAACTCGGCGCTGGACGCCCGGCCATACTCATTGAGCGGACTCGCTTCGCCGAAGCCGGCTTACGATCGCATCACCGGCGTAGTCACCGTGGGCGGACCGATGAAGATTCCCCGCCTGATGCCGCGCGGCCCGACGTTTTTCTTCGCGTATCGGGGAACGCGCGATCATGACGCAGCGACCGAGACAGGGCTTGTTCCCACTCCGGCGGAACGCGCGGGCGACCTGGGCGCGCTGCTGAACGCATTCGGCGCGCCGGTGACGATTTACGATCCCGCGACGGGCTTGCCATACGCGAAGAACATCGTTCCCGTCAGTCCTCAAGCCAAGGCGCTGCTGCGGCTCTATCCCTCGCCGAATATCTCGGGCACTCTGCCGTACAACTACCAGATCCCGGTGCTGAACAGCAGCCACCAGGACGTGGCGCAGTTGCGGCTGGACAAGACGGTGGGACGCAGAGACCAGCTCTACGGCCGGTTCAACCTGCAGAGCACGCGCGAGGGCAATACGAATCTTTTCAGCTTTGTGGACAGCACCGCGACGCTGGGCATGAACACAGACATCCACTGGTCGCACCGGTTCAATCCGCGGCTGTTTTTCTATGCCGGCTACACCTTCAGCCGGTTGCGCACGCTGATCCGGCCGGAATTTGAGAATGCGCGGAACATCTCCGGCGAGGCGGGAATCACGGGCAACGACCAGGACCCTGCGGACTGGGGTCCGCCGGCGCTCAATTTCGCGAGCGGATTTGCGGCTCTGAGCGATGCGGAGAGCGCGTTCAATCGCAACCGCACCGACGGTGTTTCGCTGTCGGCACTGATCTATCGCGGCAATCACTACCTTACGGTGGGCGGAGATTTTCGCAGGCAGGATTACAACGAGTTCTTTGAGCAGGACCCACGCGGCACGTTCACTTTCACCGGCGCGGCGACGGCCGGGCCGGTGCAAAACGTTGCCAGCGCGGGCTCAGATCTTGCCGATTTCCTCATCGGTGTGCCCGATACCAGTTCGATTGCCTTCGGCAACGCCGACAAGTATCTGCGCCAGCCGGTTTACGATGCGTATTTTACCGACGACTGGCGCGTCAAACCGGACCTGACGATCGACGCCGGTGCCCGCTGGGAGTACGGCGCGCCCATGACTGAACTTTTCGGGAGGCTCGTGAATCTCGACATTGCACAGGGATTCACCGCGGTTGCGCCGGTGCTGGGAAACCATCCCATTGGGCCGCTGACCGGGCAGCATTACCCCGCCTCGCTGGTTCGTCCGGACCGGCTGGGAATCGAGCCGCGAATCGGCATCTCCTGGCGTCCTGTTCCCGCTTCGACGCTCGTCGTGCGCTCCGGTTACGGCGTCTATCACGACACATCGGTGTACCTGAACCCGATGCTGCAAATGGCGCAGCAGGCGCCGCTGTCCAAAAGCCTGAGCGTGCAGAACAGTGCCGGGTGCCCGCTGACGCTGGCAAATGGATTTGTTTCGTGCGCCACGATTACGCCGGACACCTTCGCGATCGACCCGAACTTTCGCGTGGGCTACGCGCAGACGTGGAACCTTGGCATCCAGCGCGATCTGCCCGGAGCGCTGCAGGCTAACATCAATTATCTTGGCGTGAAAGGCACGCGCGGCGTGCAGGAGTTCTTGCCCAACACGTATCCTCCCGGCGCGACGAACCCGTGCCCGTCGTGCCCTTCGGGATTTGCCTATCGCACCTCGGGCGGCGATTCCACGCGCGAGTCAGGGCAGGCGCAGTTGCGGCGCAGGCTGCGCAGCGGATTTACGGCGACGGCGCTCTACACGTTTTCCAAATCGCTCGACGACGATGCGTTTCTCGGCGGACAGGGCTACCTGACGACCGCGCAGCAAAGCCAGAACCTGATGCAAGTGGCACCGCCGGTCACCGCCGCGATCGCGCAGAACTGGCGCAATCTGCAGGCCGAGCGGTCTCTCTCGACCTTCGATCAGCGGCATCTGCTCAGCTTGACCGGGCAATACACGAGCGGCGAAGGATTGCGCGGAGGCGATTTGCTGAGCGGCTGGGCCGGACGCTTGTTGAAGGAATGGACAGTGACCGGAGAAGCGACGGCGGGCTCCGGCCTGCCCGAGACGCCGATCTATCTTGCCGCTGTGCCGGGCGCGGGATTCACGGGAATCATCCGGCCCAGCCGCACCAACGCGCCGATCTACGCAACGAGCGGCGCACAACACCTGAACAGCGCGGCCTTCACGCCGCCGGCCTCGGGGCAATGGGGCACGGCCGGGCGCGACTCGATTACCGGGCCGAGGCAGTTCACCCTGAACGACTCGCTGGCGCGGACGTTCCGGCCCGGCGGAAAGTTGTATCTCGATGCGCGCATCGACGCGACCAACGTGCTCAATCACGCGGAGTTCACCAACTGGAACACGACGTTCAACAGCGCGCAGTTCGGCCTGCCGCTTTCGGCCAACGCGATGCGCAGCCTGCAAGCGACCTTCAGGTTGAGGTTCTGAAGATGAGAAGCCTGCGCGGATTCGTCGTCTTCTGGTGTGCGGCACTCGCGAGCGCGCAGCAGATCGGCACCAACAAGCCGGCCGACGCGCCGGAGACGCCTACCCTCTCGCTCAATGTGCAGCTTGTTGTCGAGCCCGTGGTCGTGACGGACAAGCAAGGGAATTTCATTCCCGGGCTGACGGCAAACGACTTCGTCGTGACCGAAGACGGCACTCCCCAGACGGTGCGCATTTGCGAGCGGCAAAATCTTGCCGAGATCGCCAAGCCGCTGCCGGCGCTCACGCGCGAGGATGAGAACATCACGCTTTACCGGCAACTTTCGCGTACGCAGATCGCGCCTGAGGCCGAGGGCGCGGAACATTACAAGGACCGGCGGCTGCTCGCGCTCTATTTCGATTTGTCGGCCATGCAGCCCGCCGACCAGCTTCGCGCGTTTTCCGCGGCGCAGCACTTTGTCCGCCAGCAGATGACGACGGCGGACCTGGTCGCGATCCTCCGCTACCAGGGCGGTTCGGTCGACATCCTGCAGGACTTTACCGCCGACCGCAACCGGCTGCTCAGCATTCTCGAAACCATGATCGTGGGCGAAGGGCAAGGCTCGGCCGAAACGGTCGATGACGCCAGCAGCGCCGACACCGGCGCGGCATTCGGTCAGGACGACAGCGAGTTCAACGTCTTCAATACCGATCGGCAGCTCTCCGCACTCGAAACCGCGGCACGCATCCTCGGCCACCTGAGCGAGAAAAAATCGCTCATTTACTTTGCCAGCGGGCTGCGGCTGAATGGCATCGACAACGAGGCACAGTTGCATGCAACCGTCGATGCGGCGATCAAGGCAGGCGTCTCGTTCTGGCCTATCGACGCGCGTGGCCTCGTAGCGGAAGCTCCGCTGGGCGACGCGACGCAGGGCTCGCAGGGCAACTCGGGAATCTACACCGGCGCGGCCGCGCAGGCGACGACGAGCAACTTCCAGTACTCGCAGGACACGCTCTTCGCGCTGGCCGGCGACACGGGCGGCAAGGCGCTGTTCGACACCAACGAGCTCGCC
Source organism: Acidobacteriaceae bacterium (assembly GCA_030039035.1). Lineage (GTDB taxonomy): Bacteria > Acidobacteriota > Terriglobia > Terriglobales > Acidobacteriaceae > Telmatobacter. The sequence goes on from JASHQQ010000022.1 coordinate 5,294, forward strand.
CGCGGCATCGTGCAGGCGCAGCAGTCGATCGAGGACTACTACATCCTCGGCTACTACTCGACAAACACAATACAGAACGGCAAATTCCGGCGAGTGCGCATCTCGCTCAAGCAGAACCTCGAGGCCAAGCTCGATTACCGGCAAGGCTACTTTGCCAACAAGGTCTTCAGCAAATTCAATGCCGTCGACAAGGAACGGCAACTCGAAGACGCGCTGATGCTCGAAGACCCGATCACCGATCTCACCGTAGCCATGGAGATCGATCATTTCCAGCTCAATCGCGCCGAGTATTTTGTGCCCATCGTCGTCAAGATTCCCGGCCGCGAGCTGGCGCTGGCCAAACGCGGCGGCGCGGAACACACGCTCATCGACTTCGTGGGCGAAATCAAGGACCTGATTGGAGGCACCACGGTCACCAACGTGCGCGACAACGTCAACATCAAGCTCAGCGATGCGACGGCTGCCGAGCTGGTGCATCGGCCCATCGAATACGACACCGGCTTCACCCTGCTGCCGGGCAAGTACAGCATCAAGTTCCTGGCGCGCGACGACGAAACGGGCCGCATCGGAACCTATCAGACCACGTTTGTGATTCCCAACCTGAATAAAGAAGCAAGTCAGGTTCCGATCAGCTCGGTTGTGCTCTCGAGCCAGCGCGTCGATCAAAAGAATGTGCTCTATGACGCCGACAAGGCCAAGGAGCGGGCGAAAGAAGCGACAGTCAATCCACTCGTACAGGATGGGCGCAAGCTGATTCCCAGTGTGACGCGCGTGTTTACCACCGGCCGCGAGGTCTACGTCTACCTGCAGGCTTACCGGCAGATGCCGGCCGGCGACACGCACCCCTTTGTCGCCTTCGTGAGCCTCTACTCCGGAGGCAGGAAGGAATTTGAGACGCCGCCGATCGCCGTCGCGCCCAACGCCGGCAACCGTCTCGGCACGACGCCGCTTAACTTCAGCTTCCGCGCCGAGAACCTATCGGCGGGCGAGTATCAGTGCCAGGTCACGGTGATCGATCCGGCCACGCTCAAGGCGTCGTTCTGGCGAGCGCCGATCAAGCTCGTGGCGCAGTGAGGCGTGCCTGCGCGTCGTCTCACGGCACTGCGATCGCAAGCACGCCGGACGGAGCGCTGGAAACACCGGAAGTCGAGACTGTTTCGACAAAGTAATCGTAGTCGGTGCTGTCCTTCACGGTTGTGTCAACGTACGTGGTGCCCGTATCGAGCGAGGTGTCGAGTTGCTGATAGTCCGAGGTGCCGCCGATGGCGCGATAGATGTGGTAGCCGGCAATCTGAACTCCTGAGGATGCCGGCGCATCCCAACTCAGATTCACCTGATAGCCCGAGCCTGACCCACCGGCTGGGCCGGCCGCGCCGGTTCCGCTGAGAGACACGGTGGCGGAGCTGCCCGTGGAAGAGTTGCTGCCGATAATGAGCTTGCCGGTCGCCGAACCCGCCTTGGTCGGATCGAATTCCACATCCAGCGTCGCCGACTGGCCGGGACTCAACGTCCTGGGAAGCGATATTCCGGTAGCGGTGAAGCCGGCGCCCGAGACTGTCGCGAAGCTGACGGTCACGCTGGCGGCGCCTGTGGACTTGAGGGTCAGCGACTGTGTGGAAGGTTTATTCAAAGTCACGTCGCCGAAGGAAATGGATGACGCATCAAGGCTCAACGTCGGCGTCGAAGACTTTGTGGCTGCAGTATAGGTGTAGTTCTTGTAGTGCTTCACGTCGCTGCTCGTCCAGGAGAGGATCGCGTAGACCGGCGCCCCATTGGTTGGCAGGCCCTTCACACTCACCGATACGGTGCTGTTCTTGCTTGGGCTCACGGTATAGGAGCCCAGGTTATCTGTTTTGAAGACGGTTCCGAGAAACAGCTCGTATGTCGATGCCCAAGGGTCTGTAGTCCATGTGAAGGTGACCGATGAACCGGAGAGGACGCTTCCTGGAGCAGGAGTGGTAAGAACGGGCGTGTTTGCGCGCGCGTTCGCGGAACCGAGGACCGGCAACAGGCAGACCACGCAGGCCGAACAGACCGGGCGTGTTCGCGCGATCCGGCTGCAGGAGACCCAATTCGACCTTGCACTCAGGCTGCCGGCGATCGTGCCGGAACGATTATGGCCAAAGAACGACCATTGCCCGCGTTTACCGCGTAGAAGCTTCTTGCGAATGCGCCTGGTTTCATGCCGGGGCGGCGCGAGAACGTGAAGGATGGGGAAGGTGAACGGAAGCAAAGAGGAAACACAAAGGGCAAAATGCTCAACGATTGTCAATTCAGTCACCACTTGGCGCGCATGAGTGCTCCTCCTTTTCGTTCAGGACAGGAGAGAACAGCATTCGAGTCCATCGAGAACCATGAAGCGTAATGTGGACGGTGTGTCGCGCGAAAAGATGCAAGATGGGTGCCAAATCCGGGTTGAGTCGCGTAATTGTGCGGGACGCGAGGAGCAGGAGACTTAAGCCGGGTGATTTCGGTCGGGATGGGTGAGATGCGATCGCCGGCGCGAAAACCCGTGTGGTTTTTGCCGACTCAGGACGTAGATTTTACCGGCTGCAATCGGGGATCGGCCGAGTCTCTCCAGGCGTCAGTTCGAGCCCATATGTTTGTGAACCAGAACTGGAACTTTATTCGTCATCATCCTCTTCCGGCATCGGATCGGCCCCGTTGGGCAATTTGCGCGGGTCGGGCAGGATCTTCACCGGTTGCGTCAGCGTCTTTCCATCGACCGTCAGCCTGACCGTGTAGTCGCCAGGCTCAAGGCCCTGCTGCCCACGTTCCCGGCCCGCAGTCTCCGGCTGAGAAGCCGTAGTGCCCGCCGGGTGGCAGGCATCCACGGGTGGTTGCGGCGGCGGCCCGCCGAAAAAGAACCTGCGCGAAGGCACTACGTTGAGTGCCATGCGGTGCATTCCCGGCTCGGCCGAAGGCGGCTGCGCCGGCTGCTCCCAGTAAGCCTGCACATTAATGGCCTCGGTATCCACCGGCTTGACCGGTGTATCGCTGGCCGCGCACGCCACCACCTTGCCGCCCGTGTCGACCAACTCGAGTTTGATCGGCGAGTGCGGCGCCGACTTGAGCCAATAGTAGGCGAGCACGCCTGCTGGCGGATTCAGTTCCTGCGGCTCTTCGCGCGGAAGAGGCGTGCCGTCCTGACTTCCCTGGTGGATAGTCCACGTTGCGCCGGGCGCAAAAAGCCAGGCGCCGGCCGACCGAATCTTTTCGCCATCCGCGGCGATCTGGCGCAATGCCGACATCCGATCGAGCACCCAGAAGCCGCGGCCGTGCGTGGCCACGGCCAGGTCATCACCGTGCACCACGAGGTCGCGCACCGAAGTGACCGGCATGTTGAGTTGCAGCGGCTGCCACTGGTCTCCATCGTCGAACGAGACGTAGACACGCAGCTCGGTTGCGGCGTAGAGCAGGCCTTTTTGTTGAGTGTCTTCGCGAATGCAGTTGACGAACGCGCCGTCGGGGATGCCGTTGACGACGTTTTGCCAGGTCTTGCCGCCGTCATGCGTGCGGTAGATGTAGGGACGATCGTCGGCCAGGCGATGGCGATCCACCGAGGCATAGGCCGTCTCCACATCGAAGTGGCCGGGCTCCACCTGCGAAACTTTGCTCCATGCCCTCATGGCCGGCGGGGTGACATTGTTCCAGTTTGCGCCGTCGTCGGGGGTCACGTAGATGAGTCCGTCATCGGTTCCCACCCAGACAGTCTTCGCGTCAAGAGGCGACGGGCCGATGGTGTACACGACGCCGAACCGGTCGGTCATGGGCTCGTCAATGTCTTTGGCGGTGACGGGGTCGAGAGTCTGTGGAACCGGGGGATTCAGACGCGTGAGATCGGGACTGATCTTTTGCCAGGTCTTGCCGCGGTCGCGCGTGCGAAAGACAAACTGATTCGAGTAGTAGAGCGCGTCGTCGGCCTGGGAGAAAACTTCGGGCAGAGTCCACGTTTTGCGGTTGGGATCGTTGGGATCCAGCTTGGGAAGTTCGCCGCCTTCGGGGACGGGAAGATTGAGCGACTGGCTGCAGCGCTGGTCGCCATTGCCGTAGAGCAGATCGGGATCCTTGGGATCGGGAACGACGGTGTCGCTTTCGCCGGCTTCGCAGATGGGCTCCCAGTCGCGGAAATCGAGCGTGCCCATCCGCGACCAGGTGCTGACGCGGACCGCACCGGAGTCCTGCTGCGCACCGTAGAGCGAGTAAGGAAAGCGGTTGTCGGCGGCGATGTGGTAGATCTCGGCCGTCGGCTGGTTATACCAGGTGCTCCAGGTCTTCGCGCCATCGACCGACACCACCGTGCCCTGGTCGCTCGAGAGCACCATGCGATTCCCGTCTTTCGGATTGATCCAGAGCTGATGGTAGTCGTCGCCTCCGGGCGCGCCTTTCACCGGAACCCACGTCTTGCCGGCGTCGAGCGTCATGTACGTTGCGGTGTTGATATCGTAGGCGCGGTCAGGGTTCACTGGATCGACTGTCATCTGGCCGAAGTACCATCCGCGTCCCCACAGGCGGCGCTCGTTGTTCACCAGGCGCCACGTCGCGCCCGCGTCGTCGCTCACGTAGATTCCACCGGAGGGTTTCGGCGCATTCGGGCCTCTCCCGGCGCTGGCGCGGAACGAAGGAGCGATCGCCGTGCCCAGATCATCCACCACCGCATACACGCGGTCAGGATTGCCCGGAGCAATCGCGACTCCGATCTTGCCCACGAAGTCATCGGTGGGCAGTCCGTTGGTGAGTTGATGCCACGTATCGCCCCCGTCGGACGATTTGTAGAGTCCTCCGCCGGGCAGGTTGGTGGGAGCGTAAACCGCCCATGGCGGCCGCCGCGTGCCCCACAACGATGCGTACAGTGTCATCGGGTGCTGAGGGTCGAGCGCCAGATCCACGGCGCCGACATCGTTGGGATACTTCGCCGATGCGAGGATTCTGGTCCAATGCGCTCCGCCATCGGTAGTGCGATAGACCCCACGTTCCGGATTGGCTTTGTACGCGTGGCCCAGCGCGGCGACGTAGACACGATCGGGATCGGCGGGATCGACGACGATCTTGCCGATTTGCCGCGTTTCGGCAAGACCGATTGAATGCCACGTCCTGCCCGCATCGGTGGATTTGAAAACGCCGATGCCGTAGGAGTGCTGGCTGCGAATGTCCGGCTCGCCTGTGCCCACGTAAACGATGTCGGGGTTGGAAGGCGCCACCGCGATGGCGCCGATCGAGCCGATCGGAATCCCGGTATCCGGATCGTCGGCAACCGGAAACCAGGTTCGGCCGGAGTTTTCGGTCTTCCACACGCCTCCGCCCACCGAGCCCGTGTAAAACGTATCCGGCTGGGCGGCGTTTCCGGCGACGGCGTAGCTGCGTCCGCCGCGCATGGGGCCGACATCGCGCCATTGCAGGCCGGAGAGCATTTCCGCGGAGTATTGTTGCGCGGTAGCGGGAAGCGCGAAAGCCAGACCAAGGGATGCGGCAAAGAAAAGGCGCCCTGAAGACATGCGATGGCTCCATTGCATTCGGATTTTTGTGCTACAGGGAAAGCGACCGCCTGGCGACCCCATTGGATTGTAGACTACGGATCATCGATCCCCGCGCTTCCGCGTTACCTCGTATAATCCTGTTGGCTGCCAGTCAATGCCAGGCGAGTGGAGAGACAGGGGCGCCGTTGAACACCGTCGAATGGGCCCGGAATGCAATGCTGCTTTGTACCTTTGCGTCGCTGGCCATGGCGAGATAGTCCGCGATCCAAATGGCGCGCGAAATCAATCGACTGGAGGCCAATGGCGAGCGAATCTCGATGAAATGGTGGCCAAATTACAAAGATCGTCGCGTTTTGCGGCGTTACCGTTTCGCAATTCCCGATGGCCGCCTCCATCTTGTCTAAATGATGTGCATGGCGGGCGCCCTGGTGTTCCTTGCCGTGGGAATCCTTCTCTAGTTCCAGACGAAAAATCAAACAGTTCCATCGTCTCCGCCAAGCCGAACTACGGTTTACACTTCCTCTAACCGGCCGCTGGCAAATCTTCGGAAAAGAGACAAAGAATGCTATCGGCTTCAGATGCGGAAAACCGAGCCACCGAAACATGCGGCGATCTATCATCGATTGGTTCACAACCATGACCCGGCCGGCGAGATTCTGCGCGCTGGCCTGCATAGCGTGCGCTTCCGTTTTGCCGGCGCAGAATCCGAACGGAGCGCTGCGCGGCACCGTCCAGGATTCGAGCGGAGCGCGCGTGGCTTCGGCCACCGTCACCCTTCGCCTGCCATCGACGTCGCAGACGCGGACGGCCTCGTGCGACGAGCAAGGCGAGTTTCGCATCGACGGCCTCGCACCCGGAGACTGGAAGATGGCAGTTTCGGCGCACGGGTTCGCCGATGCCGGCGCCGAGGTGCGGATCGATGTCAGCGCCAGCCGCGACGTGGTAGTGACCCTCAAGCCCCTCGGCGAGGCGCAAACGGTCGTCGTCGCGGCCCACGCTTCGTCCATCGCCACACAGCCCATGGATGTTGCCAGCCAGGTGCATGGAGGCGTGGTAACGCGCGAGGATCTGACGACTCTGCCCCTGGCGGAGCGCACTTTCGCCAACATCGCGTATCTGGTGCCGGGTACCGAGCCGGTGGAACCCTCCGACCCGACCAAGGCGCGCATCACTGCGATCTCCACGGGAGGCAGTTCGGGATTGAACAACGAGCTTTCCGTGGATGGCGCCGACAACTCCGACGACTACATCGGCGGATTTCTGCAGAATTTTTCACCCGATGCGATCGAGGAGTTTTCGATGCGCACCGCGCAGGAGGATGCGGACACAGGAGGAACGACCGCCGGTTCGGTGATCATCACCACCCGACGCGGCGGCAACGACTGGCACGGAACGGCTTCGTTTTACGAGCGAGCGGCTGCTCTCAATGCGCGCTTTCCGATCGAGAATCCCGCTCCCAATCCCAAGCAGCCTTTCTCGCGCCAGAACTACATTGCCACGCTCGGCGGGCCTCTCGCGCGAAATCGCGTGTGGTCCTTCACCTCGTATGAACAGGTGCATGAAGATGCCAGCATCGCTTACAGTCCCGCCAGCCTGCAGCAGTTCGACGCGCTGGCTTCGCTGGCCGCAGACGGCCTGATCCCGGGAGTGGCTTCGATCGCCGTCCCAACCTTTGTCCCTATTCCCTTTCGCGACTTTCTCGCCTCGGAACGGCTCGACTGGGCGCAATCTCCGCGTTCCGCCTGGTTTCTCCGCGGCTCGGTCGACACCTACACCACGCACAACAACCTGGTCGAGCAGGGGACCCTGCCTTCCACCGGCCTGCTGACGCACAACAACTACATGAATCTGGTCGTCGGAAATCAGTATGTCTTTTCACCCAGGTGGCTCGCCCAGTCGGTGTTCGGCGCAAGCGGACTGCACCTGACCCAGGCGCGTAACTCCAATCTCGGATTCGCGCTGGCGTTTCCCTTCAGCTCCACGGCTCTTACCATTTCGGGTTTCGAAACGTTTGGAGACAACCAGTTCGCCACGCCAATCACTTTCTTTCCATCGGAGCGCAACCAGGAGAAATACCAGCTCCGCTCCGACATCAGCGGAGCGTTCTCGGGTCACGCGCCCAAGTTCGGCCTCAACTTCATTCATGAGCCTGTGCTCGGCGGCTCGTTTCCCGGCAACACGGAGACGCTCTACAAGTTCCCCGAGAATCCGGCGTATTACGTGGCCAATCCAGCGGAATTCACAGCGGATCTGAAAGCGGACTCATCGACCTCGACCCTGGGTGGAGGCTTTTCCCAGAACGTCCAGCGGCTGGCCTTGTACGCGCAGGACTCCTGGCGCATTTCGCGGCGGCTCACCATGAACTACGGGCTGCGCTGGTCCGCGACCTGGGGCCTGTTCACCGCGTCGGGAAGAAGCCAGCTTGAAAATCCCGGATACATCACGCTGCGCGCGCTTCAGATTCCGCTCGTTTCCACGGCGCCCAGCGACGATCGCGAGCAGTTCGCGCCGCGGCTGGGACTCGCCTGGTCGCCTGGCGCGCGCAGGAATACCGTGCTGCGCGGCGGGCTCGGCCTGTTTTATAACGATCTGGCGCAGAACGGATGGGTCACGGCCTTTCAGGCTCTCCATGCGGCGCCCGGCCCCTGCGTGGACCCGATCGGGAACCCCGGCTCGCCGCAGAACTCGGGATGCGTTCCCGGAGACATCGCCGGCGGAACCGCGAGCCTCATCGATCCGCATTACCATACACCCTACGCGCTTCATGCATCCGGGGGCATCGAGCACTCCTTCAGCGAGCATTGGCTTGCGAGCGCCGACTATATCCACGAGCAGGGCAACCACGCGTACCGGGCCTACAGTTACACCGGCGGGGTGAATCTGTTTACCCCGCTGCTGCCCGCCGCGGACCCCGCCCAGGCAGCCGATGTGCCCAACGTCGACGTCTTCCACTCCGACAATCGGTCCAGCTTCAACGCCGTCATGTTTCACGCGCAGGGTGACTGGACCCGTCGGGTCAGCCTGATCGCCAACTATACGTTCTCGAAGGCGCAGACATGGGGATGCGTTCTGGGCGAACTGTTCGATTACGTCAATGGCGTGTGCAATCCCCTCGATCCTTTTGCGCCGGGAGACTACGGGCCATCTGGCGAGGATGTGCGCCACCGAGCGGTTCTTGCCGGAACGTGGCATGCGCCCCGCAAGCTGGAGTTGAGCACGCTGACGCAGGCCGAAAGCGCGCGCCCCTTCACCATCACCACCGCGGACAACTCCAATCGCATTTCGGTGAACGGCGTCCGAACACCGCTCGACGAGTTTCGCGGCACTCCGTACATTCAAGCCGACCTGCGCCTCAGCCGGCCGGTGAGGCTCGGAGAACGGTGGACTCTGACGCCTTTTGCCGAGGCCTTCAACCTTTTCAACCGGAACAATCCGGGCGCCAATTACGTCACCAACATCGCAACTCTACCTGTCCCTCAAGCGCAGGCACAGACAGGGAACGTCACGGATATCTGCACCAACTCCACATGCACCGCGACCGAGCCCATCCGCAGCCTGAACCAGTTGCGTGTCCCCGGAGGCGAGCTCGGCGACTTCTTCGGGCCCGGTACCACCGTGGGCATACCCTTTGCCGCGCAACTCGGCCTTCGCCTCGCGTTCTAGGCGTTTGACCCTTTGCACTTCTACCTCCTGGGTGCCCCATCGTTGCGGCGCGCCGGAGCCCCCTCTCCCGGGGCTTTGTCCGTGCCGGTTGCGGCGCAGGGGCGGGAGGAACGGAAGTTGACTTCCCTGCCCCCGATGGCTCTTCCTGCATCGTAGAAAGTGGAATGACGCACGATCCTCACGAGCACCAGGCCATGGCCGCAAGAATCGAAGATTACGCGCTGCTGGGCGATTGCGAGACGGCTGCCCTGGTCGGCAGGAATGGCTCCATCGACTGGCTCTGCTGGCCCAACTTCTCATCCGAAGCCTGCTTCTGCGCGCTGTTGGGAACCGAAGAGAATGGCTACTGGCGCATCTCGCCCGCGGAGGGCGCCTGCACCTCCACGCGCCGTTATCGCGACTGCACGCTCATCCTCGAAACAACCTTCCACAGCGACGAAGGCGAGGCCAGGCTGATCGATTTCATGCCCGTTCGGGAGCGCAACTCCGATGTGGTGCGCATCGTGGAAGGCCTCCGCGGCAAGCTCGCGCTCCGCATGGAACTGGTCTTGCGCTTCGATTACGGGCGCACTGTGCCATGGGTTACGGCATTGGACGATGGGGTTCGCGCGGTGGCAGGCCCCAATCTGGTCATGCTGCACTCGTCGGTTCCCGTGCATGGCGAGGACCTGATGACCGTCGCGGAGTTCACCGTGCAAGCCGGCGAGCGGGCCTGGTTCACGTTGACCTATGGCCCCTCGCATAAACCCGACCCTGCGCCCATCGATCCCCATCAGGCCGAAATGGACACGGAGAAGTTCTGGACTTCGTGGGCCGGCCAATTGACGTGCAAGGGCCAGTATCTCGAGGTTGTCGAGCGGTCGCTCATCACGCTGAAGGCTATGACCTACCGCCCTACCGGCGGCATCGTTGCCTCCATCACCACATCGCTGCCGGAATGGATCGGAGGCATCCGCAATTGGGATTATCGCTATTGCTGGCTGCGGGATACCACCTTCACGCTCAGGGCGCTGGCCAATGCCGGTTATCAGGATGAAGCCGCTGCATGGCAGGATTGGCTGCTGCGCGCCCTGGCCGGCAGCCCCGACCAGGTGCAGATCATGTACGGCCTCAAAGGCGAACGGCAACTTGTGGAGTGGGAAGCCGAATGGCTTCCGGGATACGAAGGTTCCAGGCCTGTACGCGTCGGCAACGCCGCGTCGAAGCAGGTGCAGCTCGACATCTACGGAGAAATGCTGGACTGCTTTTATCATGCGCAACAGAGCCTGGCGGCACATGGCGAGCAGGAGTTCCGCGTTCTCGCCCTGCTCCTCGAGCACCTCGAAACGATCTGGCGCGACGTCGATCAGGGAATATGGGAGACGCGCGGAGGGCCGAAACAATTCACCTATTCGAAGATGATGGCGTGGGTGGCCTTCGATCGCGCCGTGAGAATTGCGGAAGGACTCAAATACCGCGCCCCGCTGGACCGGTGGAAGCAGGTGCGCGACACGATTCACGAGGAGATTTGCAGAAACGCCTGGAACCCTGGGAAGAAATGCTTCGTGCGGTCCTATGGTTCCGACCAGCTCGATGCGGCGCTGCTGCAGATGCCGCTGGTGGGATTCCTGCCGGGCGACGATCCGCGCGTTCGAGCCACGGTGGAAACGATCGGGCGGGAGTTGATGGTGGATGGTTTCGTACAAAGGTATGACACTTCGAAGGTTGACGATGGCTTGCCGCCCGGTGAGGGCGCGTTTCTCGCCTGCAGCTTCTGGATGGTGAGCAGCCTGAAGGCGATCGGCAGGGCAGAGGATGGCAGAAGGCTCTTCGAGCGGCTCCTCTCGCTATGCAACGATGTTGGACTCCTCTCAGAGGAGTACGACCCCGGAACAAATCGGCTGCTGGGTAACTTTCCCCAGGCCTTTTCGCATATTGCGCTCGTCAACGCCGCCTTCGATCTGGAAGACGAGGACCATGTGCGCACCCGGCACACCGCCGATGGCCGCCCACAACCGGATGCATCCGGCGCGGACGATCGCGTGATCGAATCGGGTTGACCGTTCGCACGCGTATCCTCACCGTGAATCGCGATCGACTGTCGCTGATTCGGCTCTGTTAACTTTTGGACCCTCGGGCAACCGTAGCGGCTCAGGCGTGCGTCCCAACGTCAGCGGTCGTTCCCGGTCGAATCCGCAGTACAACCCAAGCGGCGTTGTCCCTGCTGTTCCCCGGAAGTCGAGGAATGATCCGAGGTCCGGGGCGCCGCATGGAGGTTTTCTCTATGATGCGCAAGCTGAGTTTCGCTTGCTTGTGTGCAGCGCCTGGCACCGCTGTGACATTTGCCCAGGCCAGCCGCGAATCTGTGGACGCAACCGCAAATGCCGGCACGACAACCGGCACTTCGCCGTCAGCCTGGGTTTACGTGGTCGAAGTCCCCAATGGCGGACACACCTCGACGCTGAATGGATATCAGGCATCCGCGGATGGCAAGCTCACTCCCCTGCCCGGATCGCCGTTGGCCACGTTTCCGGGCGGCAGTATCGCCGTCAACGGCAAGTATGTGATTGTTCCGGACGAGTTGGACCAGAACATCGCCGCTTACACGATCGGGTCGAACGGCGCACTTACCCTTTCCCATGTTACGGATGCGCCCGCAAGCGCTCCTGGATGCGAAGGCATGATGTGGGGCGTTCTCGATCACACCGGTGCAGACTTTTGCAGCTTTGGGTGGGCCAGTGAGGGATGCAATGACTGGTCCGCCCTGTCTTTTCCGGTGGACAAAAGCAATGGACAACTCGACTATCTGAACAGCGCCGGATATGACCAGACGTTTACCGCATGGCAACAGGTACCCCTTACTTTCCCCGGAGATAACAAGTTCGCCTATGGATCCGGCGAGGTCAACGGCGTGCAAAGCATTGCCGGGTTCAAGCGCAACAGCAATGGATCGCTGACCGCGTTGAGCTTCCAGTCGGCGTTGCCCAAGGCGAAGAGTGGAACCACCTACGATCTGTTGAATCCGGTGCAGGCAGACCCGAATGGAAACCTGGCGGCCGGTGTGATTGAGGTGTTACACACCTCGAGCGGGATTGCCTGGGGAGAGACGCAGTTAGCCGTCTACTCCGCGGATAGCTCCGGGAAATTGACGACGACCAGCGCTCACGCGAACATGCCCGAGACCCTGACCGGAGGGATCGACAGCATGAGCATGTCCCCCTCGGGAAAGCTGTTGGCGGTCTCGGGGAATTATGGGTTGCGAATCTTCCATTTCAACGGGTCGAAACCGATTACGCCATTCACCGGCTTGATGTCGCACCCGGTAAGCGGGGGCGGAAACCTGTACTCCTGCATTCAGATGTCGTGGGATAACGATAATCATCTGTATGCCACCTGCGGGGGCGGGCTGTACGTCTTCACGGTGACACCGACCAGCTTCTCCGTGGCTCCGGGGTCGCCTTACATCGGCAACAACAACATCGTCGTGGAAAGCATGGCCGTACAGACCTTGCCGCGCTATAAGTAGCCTGATACGGCGAAAGTGGAAAGCCGCACGAGGGCGGCTTTCGATGAAGGGCATGAAAAGATCACGGAACTTCGATCCCGCCCAAGACGAGAAGAAGCCCCAGGTCCGATTTGCAACCCGGGACTTTCGTTTTGACTCACGCTCGGGCCGCGTACCGGGTGTCCCATCCTTTCCGCGGTCTTCGCGGAAAGGGCGGGTTCACGGTCAACCGTGCCGCAGCCAGCGACGGACGCGTGTCGAGACGGCCGTCGGCGTAGCCCCCGGCATTTCTATAAGACGAATCCATTCGCAACGAAAAGACAGAAGATTGCTTGACAGAGCGCAAAAGTGCAGAGTAACTTCGGCATCGTTATGTTGAACCGTCAACCTGCTCCCGGAGCGACAAACAATCTGCGGAGGGCATCATGATATCTGCGCAGTTCCAAATTGCATCGGTGGACGCCTGCCTCCCACCCTGGAAGCTGTCTGTCATAACCTGTGCCGCCCTGCTCCTGTTTTCATCCGGTATTCCGGCACAGAAAAATCCGCAGTACGGGTCGCTGCAAGCTTGTCACAACATGCAGGTCGGCAGCCCCACCTACGGACCCAATGGCGGAGCGCTTAATGGATTTCTTCCCTTCGTAGAATCCAATCTCTGGAACACCAGGATCGATAAAGCTCCCCTTGACCCCAATTCCGACAAGCTCGCCGCCGTATGGGCAGCGGCCGGCGGCTATAAGCTGCATCCCACGTTTGGTGCGTCGCCCGCCGACGGGGGCATTCCCTATATCGTCGTAGACTCCAGAGAAACTCCCAAGGTGCCAATCGGTGTGATCGACTATGCAACGGAAAGCGATGTGGTTCTTGCGCCGTATCCTGGCGGGGACACCGTGCCCATCGAGGGAGATGCACCCGACTGCGCGGGCTGGCCCGATACCTACATCAGCGATGCGCATACGCTCGTGCTTGACCGTAATACATGCTGGCTCTACGAGACCTTCAACACCAATCGCTGCAACAGCTCATTCAATGCCTCGAGCGAGACGATCTTTGACATGACCAAAAACCAGTTCGTGTCGCGGCCCTGGGGCTGGACTTCGGCGGACGCGGCCGGACTGTCGATCTTCGCCGGGCTGGTGCGTTACGACGAAGCAGCTTCCGGAGAAATCCATCACGCCCTGCGCTTCACCATGGAACATACAGAGGGAGATAGCAATAACGGGTATTTCGTGCTGCCGGCCAGTCATGCCGCGAGCAGCAACACCACCCCCGACCTGCTCCCCATGGGGACGCGTCTGCGCCTGAAGGCAAACGTAGACATTTCCAGCTTCTCAAAAATCAATCAGGTTATTCTCACCGCGATGAAGACTTACGGGTTGATCCTGGCCGACAATGGCAGCAACTTCAATGTCGTCGGCGATACCGATCCCCGCTGGGACGACGCCGATCTGGGCAATTGGCACAGCGGCCCCCATGCCATTACATCGGCCGATTTCGAAGTAGTGCAGATGACTCCCGAATACCCCGGTATGGATTCCGCATCGGCGCCCACCAGGTACCCCGGAACCGTCCCCGTGATCGACAGCTTTACCGCATCGTCAACTCGGGTAACTCCGGGAACTCCAGTTACCTTCTATTTTCAGGTAACCGGCAGCACCTATGCGTACATCGATAACATCGGCCCGGTCAGGCTTGAATCCGGCAAAGGCAGCGTAACCATAACTCCGAGGGCGACGCAGACTTATACACTTTATGCTCTGAACGCTTCCGCCGTAAGCAATGCGATCCAGAGCGAGCCGATTACGGTTTCGGTGCATGATTCGATAGTGGCTCCGCCGAGCTTCACTCCGCCGGGTGGGCGTTATGCCTCCAATGCGCCGCTGTCGGTAACGTTGAATTCGTCCAGTGCCGGCGACGCTACGGCGACTTACTACTACACTACCGACGGCACGACGCCGACGACCAAATCCACGCAATATACAGGAGTGGTGTGCAGTAACGCGGGCCCCGCGTGCAACAGCAACCCTGACAGTGGATCGATTACGCCGATCACTGTCTCCAAATCGGAGACTTTGAAAGCGATTGCCGTAGTTCCCGGCTATGCGAAGCCGAGCGAGGTGAGCACGGCGCATTTTTCCATCGGGAGCGCCGAGATCACTGACACACCGGTCTTCAACCTGCCGTCCGGAACCTACGATGGGACCGAGACGGTGTATCTCAGCGATGCCACGAATGGTACCGACGGTAACGGCAATACGATCTACTACACCACCGATGGATCCACGCCGACCACCAGCTCGACGGCGTTTACCAACAATAATGGCTGTTACGGTTGCCTGGGAGCCGGACCCATTACTGTCTCGAAGACCGAAACAATCAAGGCAATCGCCGTTGCGGCAGGCTACGCCGACAGCGCGGTCGCGACCGTCACATATACCATTCGTCGCGAGCATCCGTAGCGCTTCGGCCGCATGAATTCGTAGAAACGACCGTGCTTTCCCGGGTCCGAAGACACGGATCTCCGCACCGGACGTGGGGCACCCACCTCGATGGAACTTCGAGCGAGGCGTTATCGCGCCGCGGCCAGCGACGGCCGCGTGTCGAGACGGCCGTCCGCATAGCCTTTGGCCATCTCGGCGAGCGGAATCGCCTTGTAGTCCTTGCCGTGGCCGGCCTGGCCGAACTCGGTCATGCGCAGCGCGACGACTTTCTTCATGGCTTCGCGCGCGGGCTTGAGATAATCGCGCGGGTCGAACTTCTCGGGACTCTCGGTAAAGACCTTGCGGATGGCGCCGGTGATGGCGAGACGGCTGTCGGTGTCCACATTGATTTTGCGCACGCCGTTCTTGATGCCGAGCTGGATCTCTTCGACCGGCACGCCCCACGTAGGCTTCAGCTTGCCGCCGTACTGGTTCACGATGTCCTGAAGATCCTTCGGCACCGATGAGCTGCCATGCATGACGAGATGCGTGTGCGGCAGCATGCTGTGAATCCGGATGAGCAGATCCATCTTGAGCACGGAGCCGTCGGGCTTTCGGGAGAACTTGTAGGCGCCGTGGCTGGTGCCGATGGCCAGGGCCAGCGCGTCCAGGCCGGTGCGCTCGGCAAATTCGACTGCCTGGTCGGGATCGGTGAGGTGCTCGAGGCCCGAGCCGCCCGCGCCGTGGCCGTCTTCCACGCCGCCGAGCACGCCGATCTCGCCTTCGACCGTCACGCCACGGGGATGCGCGTACTCGACCACTCGACGCGTTACTTCGACGTTTCCTTCGAACGTGTTGGGCGTCTTGCCGTCTTCCTTGAGCGAGCCGTCCATCATCACGCTGGTAAAGCCCATGTCGATCGCGCTCTTGCAGGTCTCAAAGCTGTTGCCATGGTCCTGGTGCATGGCAAAGGGCACATTGGGATACAGCTCGTTGGCCGCGAGAAGCAGATGATAAAGGAAACGATCGTTCGAGTAGGCGCGGGCTCCGCGGCTGGCCTGGATGACGACCGGCGAGTTGGTCTCGCTGGCGGCCTCGATGATGGCCTGGATCTGTTCCATGTTGTTGACGTTGAAGGCGCCGACGCCGTAACCGCCCTTGGCGGCCTCGTCGAGGATTTGCCGCATGGAGACTATGGGCATAAAAGAATTCTCCTTTGGGAGATTCCCGCCGCGGTCGTGCCTGGTTGCGGAAATGCAGAGGATCCGCAGTGCGGCAGGAACTGCAATCGTCTTTATGGTAGCACTCGCGCACAAGGGAGGCGTGTGCGAAGGGTCACAGGGGGCGGCGGCGCCGTCCGCAGCGGAAAACTGCGGCCACCGCGCCATTTCGGGAATGGCAGCCTCGCCGCTCGTTGCAGGAGAGCGCCCAATGAAGTGGATGAACAAGCAGCCGGCTGTCAACTTGAGCTGGGCCCGCCCGCCTTACGTCGCGAACTTCAGTGAGAAACCATAGGTCTATGACAATGGAGATTCGTTTCTCCCACCCTTGCGGCAAAAAACAAAAGCGCCGCAAGGATGGGGCACCCAGGTGGCGCGAATTCAGCCGTTCAATGCGTTACTTTGCAACGAAGATCAGAAAGTAATCCTGTCCGTCGTCTTTGGTGAAGTCGTATTTGCCGATACGCCGGTAGCCGGCCTCGGCCATCTCGTGCTCCACAATGTCCGGCATCACGCCGTGGTCGGTGCCGTTGCCGTTGCGATCGATGATTCCGATTCTGGCGCCGGGCCGAAGCGACGGCTTCAGCTTCTGCATCAGCGGAACAGGATGGGCGAACTCGTGATAGGTCTTGAGAATCAGAACCGCGTCCAGGCTGCCGACCGGCAGCCTGGTATCGTCGACCTCGCCGAGAACCGTGTGTACGTTCTCGAGCTTCGCTGTGCGGGCACGCTCGGCGATGTAGTCGATCGCCTTGGGATTAATGTCTTCGGCGTACACAGAGCCTGTTGCGCCGACCCGCGCCGCGGCCCGTACCGTGAACCATCCCGAACCCGCGCCCACATCGGCAACCGTCTTGCCGGGGCCGATTGCGAGCAGGTCCATCACGCGGTCGACATGCAGCTTCTTGTCGCGGCCGGGATAGTCGAAGATCGAGAGGTCGCCCGTGTAGGGCGTGCTGGTGGGCCGGCCCTGCTGCGCGGACGATGGCGCGGTTTGCCCCAGGTCGGTCCGGGCGGGAACCCTGCCCGGAGCCAGGACCGCAAAGAAACAAGGAAAGAGCACAGAACACAGAATGATCTTGTTTCCCGTAAGCTTCATGGAACGCCTCGGCGCGCAGCGTGCGGGCGCAGGAGATATTGCGATTCTACTGCCAGGGATCCATTGCCCCTCTGCTAGACTGATCCGGCCATGCAAAAGAGCGTGTCGCGAATCCTTTGCGCACTGTTCGTTCTTGCCAGCGCAGCCGGCGCACAGACGGTCATTCCTCTCTACCCCGGCGTTGCGCCCGGTTCAAGCCCCGAGAGCTACCCGGAGAAGCAGTATTTTTCCAACGCCTGGCACACCGAGGTGGTCTCGAATGTCACGAGGCCGAGCCTGATCGTGTTCACGCCGCCTCCGGAACGCAAGGACGGCGCCGCGATCGTGATCTGCCCGGGCGGCGGATTCATGGCTCTTTCCATCGCCAGCGAGGGAACCGAAGTGGCGAAGTATCTCGTCGCCCGGGGCATGACGGCTTTCGTGCTGAAGTACCGGCTTGCCCGCACCGGCGACGATGCGACCCAGGAGTTCCTCACGCTCTATGCAGACCATGCGAAGTTCGAGGAGATGCGCAAGCAGGTGGAACCCCTGGCCGCTGCCGACGGATTGGCCGCGGTCGCCTACGTGCGGCAACATGCATCGGAGTTTGGAGTCTCTCCCGATCGCGTCGGCATCATCGGATTCTCTGCCGGAGGCGCCGTGACAGCCGAAGTCGCCTTCCATTATTCGCCCGAGAGCCGGCCGGCCTTCGTTGCACCGATCTATGCCGGCGGCATGTCGACTGACGCTCCGGTGCCCGCCGACGCGCCGCCCATGTTCGTGGCCGCAGCCAACGACGACGGGTTCGGGCTTGCGCCTGAGAGTCTGCATCTCTATCATCTGTGGTCGGCCGCGCACAAATCGGCCGAACTGCACATCTACGCGAAAGGCGGACACGGCTTCGGGATGCGCGAGCAGAACCTGCCCACCGACCACTGGATCGACCGCTTCGCCGACTGGCTCGAGCTCGAGGGCTTCCTGAAAAAGTGATCGGGGCCGCGCGACACGCGGTTTCGCGAAGCCGGGGACGGCGCCGGATGGATGGCGCCCGAATTGCGGAACGCAGACAACCCCAGGGACCGAGCGAGGAGAGTAATCCCATGGAGATCAGAAGAGCCGGATCGCAGCCTTCGACCAGGGCCCTGCCGGATTGGTTCACGGGAACGGTGCGCATCGATCCGCTGTTTCATGCGCCCGAGCCCGCGCTCGTGCAATGCGCGAGCGTCACCTTCGAACCCGGCGCGCGTACCGCATGGCATACGCATCCGCTCGGACAGACGCTGATCGTCACGGCCGGCTGCGGATGGGCGCAGCGCGAAGGCGGGCCCGTGGAGGAGATCCGGCCCGGAGACGTGGTCTGGTTCTCGCCGGGCGAGAAGCACTGGCACGGCGCCACGTCCACGACGGCGATGACCCACATCGCCATCCAGGAAAAGGGCAACGGGAAAGTCGTGGATTGGTTGGAGCACGTTTCCGACGAGCAATACCGCAAGGAATGACCGCGCGGCCAATCCGACAGTCAGGGCGTTTTCGCGAGCGGGCCGCCCAACAATTCTTCAATCGCCTGGGCGAGCACCGCGGGGCGAGTGAATCCGCGCCACCGATGCAGGATCCGGCCCTGGGCTGAGATCAGGAATGTGGTGGGGACCCGATCGACTTCGAGTTTGCGCGCCAGATTTCCATCCCGATCGATCAACAACGGAAACCTGAGCTGCCAGTCGTAACTCGTGTTTCGGACGGAGTCATTCGACCACTCCGGCGGCGAAGACCTGTCGCCGGAAGCCCCGCGCGCGGGTGGCAACCCGAGGACCATTGTCGTGGCATCGACGGCGACTACCCTTAGTCCGCGTGGGCCGTATTGCTTGGCCATACTTGCCAAAAAGACAACCTGACTGCGTGAAGGCGTGTCGGAGGTGTCGGGAACGGTCTGCAGAAACGCGAGCAGGAGAGGCTGCGCAGGTTGGGAGCGGAGATGGAATGCGCCGCCGCGGGCATCGGGCAGAGTCAGGTCGGGCAATGTGGAGATGGGCCTCTCGGAGACGGGATTCGAGCGGCAGGCCGCGAAAAGCGTCATGACGAGAATCAGCAAAACGCAAGCGCAGGCCCACCTTCGCTCCTTGTGCGGCGCGGTCGCTTGCGGCATGCGGCCCCTACTGCCACGCCCCGATGTTGTAGCCGGTGTCTTTCGGCAGCGGATTGCCCCAGAAATCCCGCGTCCCCATCGAACAATCGGCGATCCCGTCGCATACGTTGGCGCCGGCTTTGAGAGCCGGTGAACGCGGGAGCAAGGTGAAAGCCGACGCAGGGCGAAGGACGCCGTGATAGGACGGCGAAACCAGCATGGGGTCGGTGAACTTGCTGTGACGATCCTGGCCGGTGGCGGATTGGTACGAAGCAAGGTTCACGTAATCGGTGCCGTCGAAGTTCCAGCCGGGTTTGGCGCCGGCGGTCCAATAGACATTGTTATCGAGTTCGAAGTCGGATGTGGTCTCGACAAGATCCGGCACCGTGGAGTAGACGATGTTGTTTTTGAAAAGGTTTGCGTGGGTCCCGACAAAAGAAGCGTTGACGGTGTTGAAAGCGGGAGCCGGAGTGGCCGGATTCCAATAAAAGGTGTTGTTGTACACCTGGATGCCGTCGAGGGTGCCGCTGACGTCGTCGCCGTGAGTGTTCATGAAGATTTCGCCCGGGTCGGGGCTATTCGCCAGCCGGGAATTATTCGAGCAGACGTTATAGCGGATGATGTGGTTGAAGCTGACCTCGTTGAACGCGCTGAATACGGAGACGCAATAGCCGATCGAATCGTGGCCGTAGTTATACTGGACGATATTGTCGACATTCCAGACGTCTATGTCATAGTCTCCGCCATCCCACCGGCTATAGTCCTGAATGTCGTAGGACTCGTTGTCCTGCATCGTGCAGATGTGGCAATAAAGGTCCATCAGTCCGCCGGTTGCGCCGGGTCCGCATCCGGGATGAGGCGGGCATTGTCCGGCGTTGTGGACTACATTGTTCTCCATGAGGCCATACATGGCCGCAAAGATGGTCATGCCTAATTCATAAATGTTATAGACCGTGGAGTTTCGAATCGTGATGTTCTTCCCGAGGATCGGAGGCGATGAGTTGAACGGCGTGCCGGCCTCGATGAAGATGCCGTTATTGACCTTGCTGTCGTGGGCAGCCACGCCGTCGAGCACGACGTCGTTGATGCTCTCCCCGGTATTTCCGATGGTAATGAGGATCTCGTCCGAGTCATTCGTTACCTTGCTCACGTAATGCGCGCCATGGACATTCAGATTTGTGAGCCGGAAATGGCGATAGGCGGTGTTCGGCGCGCTGCCTGCGATGTAGATGCCATATTTGTCTCCGCCCACGATTTCCAGATTGTCGATCTCCCATCCCTGCTGGCCGACCAACTGCACCGCCGCGGTGTTCATTTCGCCGTCGATGATCGGTTGAGGGCCGGCGCCATAGGCGTCGATCACAATGGGCGAGGTCGCCGTGCCGGACCCCAGCGGCTCCAGAATGCCCTTGCAGGTAGTTCCGCGATTGAAGAGAATCCGTTCTCCGGGCCTGAATGTCGTGGAACCGACCCTGGCCAGCGAATTCCACGGCCTGGACTCGGTTCCATTGCCGTTCGAAGCGGCGGAGCAATCCACATAAAAACTGGCGGGCGCAGGCCCTGCAGGCGAAGGCGCCAGCCCGTTCGGGAGCGGGCCGACATCCGCCTGGCGCGCGCCGCCACAGAGCACAAGGCAAATCGGAAGCAACGCAGGGACTATCAGATGGCCCTCGACTCGATGCGACGGTCTGCGGGAAATCGGGCTTCGGATGTGCATTCCTGCGGCTCCGGCGAGTGTGAGCAGTATACACAGGTGCTAGTGGTGGCATTTTCCCCTGTTCGCCGCATCCACCGCACGCTTCGCTCGCACCGTTCGCGCAACCACATTCAATAAACGCCCGGAATCAGCCGCTTTGTGCCGCGGCTGTAGTCTTCGTAATCGGCGCCGAAGGCCAGGCGCAGGGCTTTCTCCTCGACATGGATGCGATACAACACCGCCAGCGTCGACGGGACGAGATCGACGGCAAAACAAGCCCATGTGCGCGCGTGAGCGGCACAGGCGAGGAGGCCCAGTTCCAGACCGAGATAGGAAGGATGACGGACGACGCAATAGAGGCCGCTTCGCTCGAGTCTCTGCCCGGCGCGCATTGCCACATTCGCGCTGAAGGCTTTGCCGAGCGTGACGATGGCTGCGGCGCGAACCCCCAGGCCGATGACAAGAATCCAAAGGATCGCCGGCGGAAGCCAGCTATGGCTCCCCGGCATGTCGACGGAAAAGAACTTGTGCACCCAGTCGCCAACCTTGAACGATGCAATGATGACAACCCAGAGAATGATCTGCGATCCGCGGTCCAGTACCCTGCCCTGGCGCCGGCCGGTGGTTGTGATCAGGGCGAGGAGGATTTCTCCCACAAGCCACACACTGGTCAGTACATGAAAAAAGAACTCGACATTCATGATCGCTCTCCTTTGTCTCCGTGACAGAAGAATGCGCCGGAAGCAAGACGGAAAAACAGTAGCAGGCGTCATCGATGGGAGATGACAGGTATCACCATGACAACTGTCATGCGATCGACATGACAGCTTGGGGTGCCGGGAGCACCGCCGCAGTGGGATGATGAAGGCATGGACGAAGGGCGGTTACACGCGCCGGAACGATACGCGGCCGCGCCGGCGACCCGGATCACCGACTCGGAGCGAAAGTTTCTTCGCGGACGCTGGATCGTGCGCTGGGTGGCATTGCTGTATGCAGCCTGGTTCTTTGTCATGCCGGCGTATCGGCACTCCCTTGCGGTCCGGGTGGAGTTCGCAGCTCTTTACGCAGCTTTCGCCGGTCTTTATTTTTTCGCGGCAGAGCTGAGGGGACGCCGGCAGACCGCGGCGTTTGTCTTGTTCTTTCTCTTCGTCTTTCTTTATTACCCGCTCAGCCAGCAAGCCTATGTGTTGTTTGTCTATCCTTTCGCGGTGCTTTGTCTTTTCCTCAGCCGTCTGCGCACCCTGTTCCTGGCGCTGGCCGCGCTGACGATCGGCGTCGTGGCGGAGACCCGGCATCTCGGCCATCCCCTTGCCACCGGGGAGAGTGTCCTTTTTTATTGCGTGATCTTCGGGTTCAGCAACTTTGCCTTTGCGCAGCAGGCGCGCACCAATTCGCTCCTGGAGCGTGCCAATTCCGAGATCGAACGCCTGTCGCAGGAGGCCGAACGCGAGCGCATCGCACGCGATCTGCACGACCTGCTTGGTCATACCCTTACTGTGATCACGGTGAAGCTCGACCTCGCCCGGCGGCTTCTGTCGCACGACGCCGACCGCGCGCGAAACGAGATCGCGGAGGCCGAACAGACCGCCCGCAATGCGCTCTCCGAGGTCAGGGAAGCCGTCACCGGATATCGCACCGAAGGACTGGATGGGGAGATCGGTCGCGCCCGGCGAAGCCTGCTTTCCGCCGATGTGAAACTGATCACGGCTCTCTCGCCGGTGAATCCCTCAGCGCGCCAGGCCAACGTGCTTTGCCTTGCCCTCCGCGAAGCCGTAACGAATATCGTCCGCCATGCCCACGCAACCGCCTGCCAGGTAGCGCTCGCGGAAAAGGACCGGACGATTCACTTCACGATTGAGGACAATGGGCGGGGCGGTCCGATTCGTGAAGGCAACGGCCTGCGCGGCATGCGGGAGCGGGTTCAGTCCGTCGGCGGCTCAATCCGGTTGACAGGCTCGGCAAATGGCGGAATGAGAGTCGATCTGACGTTGCCGCTGGAAGGCGAGTCAGCGGCGCAACCGGCGTCACAGGTGGTGGAAGAGGGGGAATCCCTTTGACGCAAAAGATACGCGTGGTGCTGGCGGAGGACCAAAGCATGTTGCGCGGAGCGCTCGCCGCGCTGCTCTCGATCGAACACGACATCGAGGTGCTCGGATCTTTTGCCGATGGCGAGCAGGCGTTTCAGGCTGTGGGAAAACGCCGGCCGGAGATTCTGGTCGCAGACATCGAGATGCCGAAGATGAGCGGGCTGGAACTCACGGCTCGCGTGAGAGAACTTTACCCGGAAACACGCGTCCTGATCCTCACCACTTTCGCGCGTCCCGGCTATTTGCGGAGGGCGCTGGAAGCAGGAGCTTCCGGTTATCTGCTCAAGGACCGGCCCTCGGAAGAACTCGCCGATGCGGTCCGGAGGGTAAGCCGCGGAGAACGCGTTGTGGATCCCCAACTGGCCTCGCAAATCTGGAGCGCGGAAAAAGACCCGCTCACCGATCGGGAAAGGGTGATCCTGCGCCGCGCCGGCGACGGTGAAACCACCGCCGAACTGGCGCGTTCGCTGCGGCTGTCGGAGGGGACCGTACGCAACTATCTCTCCGAGGCCATCTCCAAATTGCACGCCTCCAACCGGATCGAAGCGGCACGCATCGCCCGCAACAAAGGTTGGCTTTGAGATGCGACGGCCGCCTTGCGGCGCGAGTCATCGATCCGACCGCCAGGAGGTCCGCCGGAGCCGGGAATCTCATCCCGGATGAGTCGCGACAAGTGGGCTCCGGTCCTCTGCATGGAAGATCCACGCACCCCCCAGAAGGCGAACTCAGCCCAGGACGCCGAGTCCCGGACCGCGACGGAGTGTGATTCGGATCACTGCCAATAATCCGGACCTGATTTGTCGTATATCCAGGACGCAAATGCGGACCCATTGAGTTGCATATGAGGCCGGTCGCCGGGGAATCGGATCGATCGGCTGGTTCCAGTCCGCAGGTCGGTCGGAAGGAATCTGCACTCGCCGTGAGAATTCGATTCGCACTTGTCATCGCATTCATTCCTTGCCTTCCGTCAACTGCGGGGAACTGCCAGAGTCCTCCATTCGCCGTTGCCGGCACGGTTCATGATGCGTCGGGCAGCCTGCTGCCGGGCGCAACGGTTTCTCTCCTGCAGTCAGGGACGAACCCGGCCCCTTCAGTGCTGACAGACGCCAACGGGGAATTCAAGCTGGCTCTTCCGGGACCGGGCAGCTATCAAGTCGAAGTTGACGATGATGGTTTCACTCCTTGCACCGGTTCGGCAATTGTCAACGGTTCCTCGCCCGTGGCCACGCTGGAAATCGCGCTCACGATAGCCGCGGCGACGCAGACCGTCGAAGTGAGGGCTGACGCCCTCGTTGCCGAAACCACAAGCACGCAGCTCGGCGAGAATCTCGATACGAAGAAGATCGAGAGTATTCCCCTGAACGGGCGCAATTTCACCGATGCCATGGCGATGCAGCCGGGCATCGTTCCCCAAAACACTGCACAACCAGGCGCCGTCATCATGACCGGGGTTGCCTCCACGCCCCCTTCGGGCGACGCCAACCCGGGCAATCTTTCCATCAGCGGGCAGCGCGAATCCTCAAACGGGTTTCGCGTCAACGGCAGCGATGTGGAAGAAGACGTCAACATGGGGACATCGATCGTACCCAATCTCGATGCGATCGAAAGCTTCCGCGTGCTGACATCGAACTTCGACGCGGAATATGGAAACTCGAGCGGGGGCCAGATCCTGGTCACTACGAAAAGCGGTAGTCCACAAGTGCATGGCAGCGTCTTCGAGTTCCTGCGCAATACCGCCCTCGACGCCCGCAACTATTATTCACAGGAGCGTGCGGCCTTTCGCCAGAATCAGTTTGGCGGCACGCTGGGAGGGGCGCCATTCCACTCCGGATCCCCGACTTTCTTTGGCGACTACCAGGGAACACGTCTCACCGAAGGCATCGACACCGGGAATATTGCCGTGCCGAGCCTTGCGCAGCGTTCCGGCGATTTCGGCCAGACGCCGCTGACCGGCAGCGTGAGCGGCCCTTGGTGGGCCTCGTTGCTCTCGGCGCGCCTGGGCCGCGCGGTGACTTCCGGCGAGAGCTATTCGCAGGTGTTCCCGGATGGACGCATTCCGCAAACGGCGTGGTCCGCGCCGGCTCAGTCCTTGCTTGGGTACATTCCGCAGCCAAACGCCGGCGCCGCGCTCTTTGCAACCGCTGCCGAGGCCGAGACGTTACAGGACGACAAGGGCGCGCTGCGCGCTGACTGGACACTGGGCAAGGGAACGCTGACGGCATACTACTTTCTGGACGACTACTCCCTTGACAATCCCTATCCGACCGGGACGGGAGGAGCCAATGTGCCGGGTTTCGACGCGACTTCAAACGGCCGCGCGCAGCTCGCCAGCCTGGCAGATCTTGCCACGTTTGGGGCCGATGCGCTGAACGAGTTTCGCCTCAGCTACATGCGGAACGATAACGCCGTGGGCCAGCCGCGCGGCGGCGTCGGTCCTGCATTGGCGTCCCAGGGGTTCACCGGTATCGTTCCGCTCAAGCCTTCCACCGAAGGCGTCGAGAACATCGCCTTCAACGATTTCACCATCGGCGCCGACACCACAGCGCTGGTGCAGGCGGAGAACATCGATGAAATCAGCGACGCGTTCTCGCGCGTCGTTGGCCGGCATGGGTTGAAGATCGGCGGCGAGGTTCACGCCAACCAGATCAACACCCATCCGGATGTCGTGTTCAACGGGAGCTTTGCCTTCAATGGCTCCGAAACCGGCCTTGACTTTGCCGATTTCCTGCTTGGTGTGCCCTCGAGTTACACGCAGGGACAGGCAGGCAGCTTCTACAACCGCAACCGGTACATGGCTGCGTTTGCGCAGGATAGCTGGAAGGCAACGCAGCGGCTCACGCTTGACTATGGATTGCGCTGGGACCGCATCCGCCCATGGGACGAGAAGTTCAACCAGCTTCAGACGCTGGCGAGGGGTGAGCAATCGCAGGTGTTTCCAGGCGCGCCAATGGGTCTGGTATTCCCCGGCGATGCCGGCGTGCCGCGTTCCCTTGCGCCCGCACGCAACAATTTCGCACCCCGCGTTGGCATTGCCTGGTCGCCCGCGCTTGCAGCGGGCACACCTTTGGAGAGGATTCTCGGCCGGTCGGGCTCCAGCAGCATCCGCCTTGGGTACGGCGTCTTCTACACCGCCTATGAAGGACTCTCCGCGGGCATCATGAGCGCCAATCCGCCGTACGGCTACACCTACACTTCCGCCGCGCCGCCGCTTTTTGAAGATCCGTTCCTTGTTGCGTCCACCGGCGTGAATGCAGGCCAACGGTTCCCATTGCAAAAGGTTGCCTACGGGGCCAGCCGCAGCCACCCCGACACCATGGTCGGCTGGACGCAGTTTGAACCCCTGGTCGGCATTCCCGCAGTCGATCCCAGCGATGTAACGCCCTATGCGGAACACTGGATGGCCAGCTTCGAGCGGCAGCTCGGAGGCACGCTCGCCACGCTCAGTTACGTCGGCGCATCGTCGCATCATCTGCTCGTGCTGGAAGAGGCCAATCCGGCAAATCCCGCGCTCTGCCTTAGCCTGGGCCCGGCCTGCGGACCCTTCAACGAGCAGGCGGCGCGCACCGCGTTCGGTCCGCAATTCGGCAGCGTCGAGCTGCAGCGAACGATCGGCAACGGCGCTTACAACGCGCTGGAGGCGACGCTCAACCACCATTCGCACTCGCTCGAACTGCTCGCCAGCTACACGTACGCCAAGTCCATCGATCAATCGACGGGCTTGCCCGAGCCCGTGAATCCGGTCGACCCGTCGCTGAGCCGCGGGCTTTCTTCGTTCGATATGCGCCACAATCTCGTTGGGACGTTCCGCTACGAGATTCCGAATCCTGAAGGAACGAACCGTGCGTTGCACGCACTCGCGAGCGGCTGGGCCGTCGCCGGGGTTGCGCGGTTCACCTCGGGGTTGCCGGTCACGCTGCTCAACAACAACGACACTTCGCTTCTCGGCACCATTCCCAACGGCATCAACAATAACGGAGTCGATACGCCGGACTGGTCCGGCTCGGCTTTGCACATCCATACCGATCCGCGCGGCGGCGGTTTCGTCTTCGATCCGGCGCAGTTCAGCCTGCCGGCACTGGGGACAATCGGAAACGCGCGCCGGCGTTTCTTCGCGGGCCCCGGAATGGAGAACATCGACACCACTCTCTCGCGCAGTATCCCTGCCGGCGAGAAACGGGCCTTCGAATTTCGCGCCGAAGCCTTCAACATCTTCAATCATGCGCAGTTCTTCGGCGCAGCAGCAGTCGAGGGCAATATTTCCAGCACCAGTGTCGGACGGGCGGTGAGCGCAATGCCGCCGCGGCTGTTGCAGTTCGCGCTTCGCTACCGCTTTTAGCCTTGCGCGAATTCGAAGCCGCTATAATCTGCCGGTGACCTCAACCGGCCTGCCGCACGACTGGTTTCTGGTGGCTTGCGCCGCGGCCACCGTTCTTCTTCTGCTCCTGTTGATCGCCAGGGTGCGCATGCATCCGGCGCTGGCGCTGATGATGGCCGCGTTGGGGCTGGGACTGGCCTCGGGCATGCCGGCGACCAAGGTGCCGCTCTCGTTCACCGGCGGCGTCGCCAACATGATGGGCCACATCGCCATCGTGTTGGGCATGGGCGCCATTCTCGGCGAATTGCTGGCGCGTTCCGGTGGCGCCGGCGCACTGGGCGAATTCCTCATCGAACGTTGCGGCAGGGCCGGCCTTCCCTGGGCGATGCTGCTGCTCGGCATCGTGGTGGGTATGCCGGTTTTTTTCGAAGTCGGCCTGGTCCTGCTGATGCCCATCGTGGCCGAGGCGGCGCGGCGCAGCCATCGCCCGCCGATCATCGCCGGAATGCCTCTGCTCGCCGGGCTTTCCATCGTGCATGGCACACTGCCGCCGCATCCGGCGGCGATGCTGGCGGCGACCGAATATCACGCCGACCTGGGCCGCACCATCCTTCTGGGACTGGTTGCCGGGCTGCCCGCCGCAGCCGTCGCCGGGCCGGGCTTCGAGTGGATTCTGGCCCGCCGCTGGAAACGGCGCAAGGCGCTGGGCATTGAGCTCAAGGACGAAAGTCAGACGTTGTTTGCTCAATCCCTGGTCCCAAAACAGGGACCGGGGGCACCCGATCCGGTGAGTGATCCTAACGAAAACGCCACGCACTTGGATGCCGAATCGCTGCCGCGCAAGGCGCCGTCGGTAGCCGATCCAGTTCCGCCGCCGGCAGGACCGATTCGCGCCGCCTGCGCGGTGCTGTTGCCCATCGCCCTCATTTGCCTGGGAAGCTGGGCCGATTCGATCGCCGCGCCGGGCAGCACGCTCAACCTCGCGCTGCATTTCACCGGAGACGCAAATATCTCGTTGATGATCGCGGTGCTGGTGGCGCTGGTTACGCTGGGGCCGCGCATCCAGACCGGCCGCCATCACGGCCGCGAGCTGTTGCGCCAGCTCTGCGCCCAGTCGTTCGAGCCGATCGCCAATGTGCTGGTGATCCTGGCCGCGGCCGGCGGCCTGAGCGGCGTGCTGCGCGACTCGGGCGCGGCGCAAGCCACGGTTTCGCTCGCGCTCGGCGCCAAAATGCCTCCGCTGGTGCTGGCATGGCTGCTGGCCGTGATCGTGCGCGTTTCCATGGGCTCGGCGACAGTGGCCATGGCCGTGGCCGCCGGCGTGCTCGCGCCCATGGCCGGCCACGTGGGCGTGCGGCCCGAGTTGCTCGTGCTCGCCACCGGAACCGGCTCGCTCTTCCTCTCGCACGTCAACGATCCCGGATTCTGGATGGTGCAGGCCTTCTTCCGGCTCGAGCTCAAGCGCACGCTGGCCACGTGGTCGATCATGGAGGCGATCGTGTCGATGGCGGGATTGGCGACGACACTGATGCTGGCGGCGGTGATGCGGTAGATCGAATCCCAGGTCTCAGAATCGGGACCTCCGCCCCCATGGACGAATGCCTGTCCGTGGGGATCGCGGACCGGTGCGCCCGCATTCTTTCTAAATGATGGAGTACAGCTCCGCCTCGTCTTTGATCAACTGACTGCGAGAGTCGAGAAGACGCTGTCTGAACTGGGCGAGGTCCTTGCGAAGCGCAGGCACGTCCGCGCCGTATTGGCGGGCAGACTCCGCAAGTTCGTGAAAGGCGACGCTAACGAAGGCAGCGAGCTCATTCTCACCTGTCAGGATTGCGTCCACTGAAGCGGTGAGCGCCCTGAAGTTGTTCACGCTGGCCGCCTGCAGCAGTCCGCCCATCGTCCCGATCTCTCTCCTCGCGGCCCGGAGCGCCTCACACAATCTGAATCTCCGCTCGGCCTCGAGCCATTCATGGTAGTTGTCCAGGCTCATTACCTCATTCGTAAAGTCTGCGTCATCGTTGCGCAGCAGGACGTCGCCAAGCCGAATGATCAGCATGCTCAGCGTTGTATCGAGCACGGTGAAGGTTTCGCCGGCCTTGACTCGAATCTGTTCACGCTGATTTGCCGGCAATTGGGCGGCGCCTTTCAGCAAGGCGGCCAGCTTCCCTGCCGCATCCACCAAATCCGAAAAAAGTTTGAAGTCCATCGCTTCCTCGCATTCCAGGCTCATACCCGGGGACGGCACAATGCTATCCGGCCCGTTTCCTGGCTGTTCGCGGCTGCGGCGTGACCTTGAGATTCAGCGTCACGGCGGCGCGGATGAGATCCTTGAGGGCGGCCTCGTCGATCCTGTCGCCTTCGTGGATGTCAATGGCGCGGCGCACACTTCCGTCGAGGCTGGAGTTGAAGAGACCCGCAGGATCCGGCAAAGCGGCTCCCCGTGCAAAGGTCAATTTGACGTGATTCTTGTACGTCTCTGCCGTGCAGACGATGCCGCCGTGGGAAAAGACGGGAGTGCCCATCCACTTGACTTCTTCGACGATCTCCGGGTCCGCCTTGTGGAGGATGGCGCGCACTTTGGCGAGCGTCTTGCCGCGCCAGTCGCCCAGCTCGTTGATCCTGGCGTCGATGAATGCAGAGGCATCTTCCGCCCCGACGGACCTTTTCATGATCGGCTCCAGCTCTCGCAATGATTTTCGCTGCGCGTGAGCGCATTGCGCAACCACTGCCCGCGCAACTCCGTCCGGCCCGATTGCTGCCTGGAGAATTGGCCGCGGTCGGCTGCAGCAATGATCCGATGCGGGTAAAAATAACCGTGTAGAAGTTACTGGTGGGCAAGAACAGATTACTTCTCTCCAGCCAGGATTTCAGGCCGTGGATCCAATCCGGCCGGTTCTTGCAAGAAATTGACTCAGAGAATTCAACGACATGACTGCAACGCCTGAAGCGCCCCGGCGCTTTGGTGATTTGCCTGCAACAAACCACGCAAAACACTACTGCA
This sequence comes from Acidobacteriaceae bacterium, assembly GCA_030039035.1. Taxonomy (GTDB): domain Bacteria; phylum Acidobacteriota; class Terriglobia; order Terriglobales; family Acidobacteriaceae; genus Telmatobacter. The sequence continues at coordinate 35,857 of JASHQQ010000022.1, forward strand.
CGTCCTGAATTGCGCCCCCGGCGAGTCGACCCGACCGGGAGCCGCCGCTTCGTGCCGCTCGTTGTGCCGGACCTCCTCTCTTCGCCATCGCGTTGCAGGGAAGGCCGTCGCCCGCCCGCGTCACCGAATCCCTCATCTTCCTGCCTATGGTGTGCGTGAATCCTGCGGGGCTGCGCCGTGGACCGGCGCGGTCGCCGTCTCCCCCGGACGTTTCACTTCCCATCCGCACGCGAGCGGAAAAAATCGCTTAGGAGGTATGGCGATGGAAAAGTCTCACTTCGCTCTCCTGGTGGCCTGTTCTGCGGTGTTCCTGCTGGCAGCCACGGAATCAACCCCCGTCGATCCCGGTGTGCAAACGGCGCAGCGCGGCACAGGCGCGGCGCTGGCTTCGGTGCTGGCAAACGACAACCCGGGAATCCTGTCGTTTTTCAACGACGGGCAAACCCGCTTTCAAGCCGTCGAATCTGTATCCGGCAACGCGGCAGGCAACAACGGGCTCGGTCCGCGATTCAACTCCAACAGTTGCAGTTCGTGCCACGCCCAGCCCGCGCCCGGCGGTTCGGGGGCAGCGATCAATCCGCAAGCCGCGTTCGTCAGCCAGGGTGTCGCCCCGGACGACGCGACGCCATCCTTCATTACACCCACCGGCCCAACCCGCGAAGCCCGGTTTCCCTTCTTCCTCAACAGCAACGGCACGGCGAACCTGAACTCGCCCAACGGAGGCGTGGAAGACCTGTTCACGGTCTCGGGCCGATCCGATGCCGGCTCCTGCAAGCTCTCCCAGCCTGACTTTGCCGAAGCCCTGGCCGCCAACGACGTCATCTTTCGCATTCCCACGCCCGTCTTCGGCGCCGGACTGCTGGAAAACCTCGACGATTCGACTCTGTTGAACAAGCAGGCCGCAAACAGCGATAACGATTTCGGCATCTCCGGGACCTTCAATCGCAGCGGCAACGACGGCACCATCACGCGCTTCGGCTGGAAGGCGCAGAACAAGTCGCTGCACATGTTTGCCGGCGAAGCTTACAACGTGGAGATGGGAGTTTCCAATCTGCTCTTTCCCCAGGACCGCCCGCTCCCCGAAGAGGACCAACAGGGCCGCGGCCTGCCAGCCAACTGTCTGAACCTCAGCCAGGGCGGTTACCCCGAGGACACCAACAACCCGAGCCTGTCCGGTCCGGCGATTCTCGATGATGTTTCGGCGTTTGCCGATTTCATGCGCACCCTGGCGCCCCCGCCGTCCGGCGGCGTGGTGCTCAACGGAACCGCCGTCTCATCCACATCCATCGCCGACGGCAAGTCGATCTTCGGCGCCATCGGCTGCGCCACCTGCCACAACGAAACCACCGGAACCACGCAGCCCTCCAGCATTACAGGCTCGCTGAGCAAGGCGGCGGTGCACGCCTACTCCGATCTTGAAATCCACCACATGGGCACCGGTCTTGCGGACAACGTATCGCAAGGCAATGCCGGAGGCGATCAGTTCCGCACCGCTCCGTTGTGGGGACTGGGACAGCGAATCTTTCTGCTTCACGATGGCCGCACCACCGACCTGATCTCCGCCATCCAGGCTCACCAAAGCAATGGCAGCGAGGCCAACGCGGTGATCGATAACTTCGACAGTCTGAGCAACGCTCAAATGCAGGAACTGCTGAATTTTCTCCGATCGCTCTGAATCGGCCGAGCCGGCGAGAGAACGGATGCGATCTCGCCGGCTTCTTTCATTTCTTCCTCAATGCCCGTCCGCCTTCGCTCGTGGCTGGCGCGGGATGGCTGCGCCCGGAGGCTCAGGATGAATTCGGCATGGCTGTGCCTGATTGCCGCCGGCGGCGCATCCTCGCTTGTCCTGATGAGCGATCCGCCGCGTCATTCCGCCGCGTCTGGTCCCGTTGCGGCCGCTTCCAGCGGGCAATCTGTCTCCAGAGTTCCAGGCGGAGTCATTCTGGTGACAGGCGCGTCGCCCAGCGCCAGCGACTCCGTAACGCCTGTGCCGGAAGATGCCCGGATTAACGGCCGCGTATTCGACGACCCGTACTTTCAGATGAGTTTTCCGTTGCCGGAAGGCTGGGCGGAAAAATACACGAGTCCGCCGCCCTCCGACAGCGGCCGCTATGTCCTCGCCCAGATCGCCGCGGCGGACTCTTTCAGCGCGCGATCGAAAGGGAGCCTTCTGATCACGGCGCAGGACATCTTTTTCACTTCCCTGCCGGCGATGGGCGCTCGTGAAACGATCGAATCGGCGAAAAATCATCTGCCCGAGGAGTACCGTGTCGAACCCGCGCCAGAACGAGTATGGCTGGGTGACCGCGAGTTTTCGACCTTTGCCTACGAATCGCCGCAGGCGCAACTCCACTGGAGAGTGCTGGCGACCGAAATCCGCTGCCACATCGTCGAATTCGTTGTCACCGGTCGTGACTCCGGCTTCATTGAGACAGCCATGCGCGGTTTGAACAAAATGAAGTTGCCGGCAGAGGAGAATCCGGCAGCAGGCCCGTTTCCCGTTTGCGTCAAGGACTTCGCCCGCGGCGACAATCTCCTACGGCGCGTCGATCCGGTACTCACCGGGCACCGCTTCAACCCGGTTCCGGTCCGGATCATCATCGACCGCAAAGGCGCGATCCGGCACATCCATTTCCTGAGCGCTTTCTCCGACCAGGCCCGCGCCATTTCGGATGCCCTGGCACAATGGAGGTTCAAGCCCTATATTGCCGACGGGCAGCCGGTGGAAGTGGAAACCGGTATCCTGTTTGGCCCGCAACGGTAGAGCTTCCATTGTTGCCTACCTCCGGTGCCCCATGTCCCGATCGGGACGCCGGATACCGGCAGCGTCTTCTCACGCCGCTCTTCTCGCAAAGAGCCGTCGAACCACGTGCCCTTTCCACATCCACAATCCGGTCAGGACCATCAGGGGAAAGAAGACATACCGGGTTGGAGGAGCGTAGCCTGGGATCTTGTCGAACGGGCTGTAGATATAGCCGTAGATCGGAATGCTGATGACGATGTGAATCCAGCGAAACACCGTACGCTGGTTGGGAAATCTCATGGCCGCCTCCGCGAGCGTGGTTGGTGCGTTCTCTTGCGAACATTGATTCACGGCTATTGAGACGCCGGGTCGAGGTGCGATGAAGTGCGAGGCGTCACCTCAAGCGCTCGACTCTTTCATGGACTCCGTCGCCGGCGAGTTCGGTTTATCTGCATCGAACTGCCTCTTGTACTCGCCGACCAATCGCTGCCAGCCGTCGAATTCCCTGGCCGCCGCGCCGGCCAGGCGGCCAATCACCACTCCGCCGAGAAGCTGAGCCAGAACATCGATGGCAATGTGCCATCCCGCAGCGCCCCATGCGATGAAGCGGCGATCGATGCTGTGCCACAGCGTGAGCCGCGTGCCGCTGCCCGAGGGTACGAGTTCCCACCGGATATCGGCGAACTCCAGCAACCGGGGAGCGTCAGCTCGCGTCACTCTTGTTTCGAAGGTGTGCTCCGTTCCTGCCCACGTGATCTTCACCGTGTTTCCAACTGTCCCCAGGCTCCCATCGGCGTCAAAGGGCGCCCATTCGTGCAGATGCTCCGGCTCGGTGAGCGCCTTCCAGACCTTCTCCGGCGGGTGAGAGAGTTCCCGGACGAGGATGAGCGTCCACTTCTCTTCTGAAGTCTTTTCGACTCGCGCCCCGAACGCCGGGGCCGGCACATACTGCGCGTGAACGCTCATCGGTTTTCTCCTTTTGCGGCCTTGCCTCCGCTCTACCAGCGCTTCAACTGTGTGAGCTGAATGAGATTGCCGCAGGTGTCGTTGAGCGTGGCGACCCAGGCGTACTTCACGTCCGTTGGAGGCATAGTGAACTCGGCGCCGTGCGCTTTCATACGCTCGTAATCGGCCTGCACATCGTCGGTGAAAAACATGGCCGCGAACTGGTTTTGCTGAAACTGCGCCTGCTGATAGGCTTTCGCCGCAGGGTTATTGTTGAGCGCCAGTTGCAGCTCCGTGCCGTCCGGCTCCTCGGGCGAGGCCACCGTGAGCCACCGATAGGGTCCCTGGCTGAAATCGGATTTTTTCACGAATCCCAGCACTTCGGTGTAGAAGCGCAGAGCCTTTTCCTGGTCCTCGACGTAGACGCTGGTGAGTTTGATCTTCATCGGTTCTCCTTGTATCGTCTTCGCGGTGCTGCCGCGCTATTGGATTTTGCGTTTCATTTGGGTCGGGTTCCCGGTCCTGCCCGCCGATGTCTGCGGCGAGCCTGCCTTTGGTTTTCGGGGATCGCGAAGCACAGGGGAAGGTTCTTCGTCGCCCGGACGGCGATTCGTGCGGTCATATTCGAGATCCTCCTTGCGGCCATCCATACGATCGAGGTAGCGTTCGAGCGCATCGACCTGGTCGGACCAGAAGCGGCGATACTCCTCGATCCAGCCCGCGGCTTTCCGGAGCGGGCCTGCCTGCAGGCGGCAGGGACGCCATTGCGCCTCGCGGCCGCGCGCAATGAGCCCGGCGCGCTCCAGCACCTTGAGGTGTTTCGAGACCGCGGGCATCGACATCCGGAATGGCTGGGCGAGTTCGGTCACCGAGGTCTCACCCAGCGCCAGTCGTGCCAGGATGGCGCGGCGGGTGGGGTCGGCGAGGGCGGCAAAGGTGGAACTGAGCGGGTCCTGCATTGCGATAAACCAATCGGTTAAATAACCGATGGGTTAAATTTAGTGCAGATTCTCAGGCTTGTCAAGCAGCTCTTGCGGAATTTTTTCCGAAGCCGTCCGCCGGCTTTCGCGGTTGCGCTTCCATTCCTTCCGGCGAACGGCGAGCGTTGAAGGGTGCTGGTGCGTCATTTCTCGATGCGCGCAGGATCGACTTGTCGACGGAGTGCAGCTTCATGGCGCATGCGACGCGTTTTGACCGGAACGCAAAGCCCTGTATCACCTTTTCGGGGAACGAAATGAGAGATGCGATTCGAATCGCGGGAGCTTGCGGCCGGCCGACTGCGGCGCTCGCCGCGCTGGTTGCGGGGCTGTGGCTGAGCGGCTGCGGCGACTTTTGGCAAGACCCGTACGCGACGAGCAGCAGCGGTGGATCGACGACCTCGACCACCACTCTGACGGCATCGCCCACCAGTGTCGCCGTGGGCGCAAGCGTGACTCTGACGGCTACGGTCTCTCCCTCCGCCGCAACCGGGACAGTAACCTTCTACAACAGTTCCACATCGATCGGCAGCGCCGATTTGAGCTCGGGTACGGCGACAACTTCCACTTCGTTCACGAGCGCAGGCACTGAGTCGCTGACGGCCTTCTACAGCGGAGACGACACGTATGCCTCGAGCACATCGAACGCAGTCAGTGTCACGGTCACGGCTGCGGCTGCTTCGCGGAGCAGCTCGGGCAGCCTCGCCGCTGCGAAGGTCACACCGGGGAACGGCTCCGGCGCGGAGGACGGCTTGCGCGTTGCGACCGGCGCCTATCGGGCCGCTCCGATCCACGCGATACAAGCTTTTCAGACCACCGGCGGAGGTTTCTCGGCCAAGAACGCCGAGGGGGTGATCGTGGAAGGCCATGGTTCGGTCACGCTGACGGATAGCGTGGTAAGCGCGGCTGCGGGCGCGGGGCGTGGCGTCCTGCTCGATCAAAGCTCCTCGCAAGCCGGGGACCCCAGGTTCGCCATGACCGGCGGATCGCTTGGCTATTCCTGCGACGAGGCATCGAACCCGGCTTGCGGCGAGAACGCGCCATCGAAGGAACAGAGCCGTCCGGCCACGCTGTTCGCCGTCGCCAACGCCAAGGCGGCGATCACGCTGACCGATGTGCAGGTGCGCAATGAAACGCAGAGCGTCTCGCGTCCCAATGGCACATTGCTGACGGCCGCCGCGTTGCCGGCCTGCGGAGCGCCAGGTGAAAACGGCGGACCTGTGACCCTCCGCGCGCAGGGCACGGCGCTCAGCGGCGACGTGATCGTCGACGCGGCCAGTACGGCCCAGATCGCAATCCTGGAAGACCCGTCCGGGAGCGGCTCCTCGCTTAGCGGCTCCATTAACGCCGCGAACAGCGGCAAAGAAGTCGACCTGAAACTCGATCGCGGCAGCCTATGGAATGTGACCGGGACTTCTTATCTGACCGCGCTTGACGGCCTCGATCTCGACGGCCGCACGGTGAACAACATCGACGGCGGCGGTCACTGCGTCTACTACTCGGGCACGATCAACGGATCGGCGAGTACGGTAATCTTCGCGCTGAACGGCGGCGGATTCCTCGCGCCCGCTGGGACCGCTGGGCTGGGCTGCGCTGTGAATAGGTAAGTTCGATCCATTTCTCATTGCGATTCCGACGCTTTTCGCCCGCCGCGGCGAGCGGAGGAGGATGAGGCACGCCGCGAATCTTCGCCACCGATCGCCAGAAACGGCAGCAACATACATCCCTCCGCTATTTCTTTCCATCCGATGAAAATGTGCGACGCCGCGCCGCGGGTTGAACCGAAGCGGCCCTTGAAACCGTTTGCAAACCGGCGATCCAGCCCTCCCCGGCCGCTCGTGATCGTGAGCGGCGAATCCGATTGCATCGACTTGCCGGTGGTTCAGGACTGCAGGTAGAATCCGCGCGACCCGGTGGGGCTTCGAGACAGGGAGCTGTAGCTCCAGTCCACCCCGCACTCAGAAAGGAAAACGCAACATGATGAATCGAGCTTTGCGCATGGCGTTTCTTGTTCTCTGCACGCTCGTTTTCCTGCGACCGTGCCTGGGACAGATTGCCGTCACCGTATCCTTCGGGCCGCCCGCGCTGCCCGTTTACGATCTGCCTCCGTGTCCTGGCGATGGCTATCTCTGGACGCCCGGTTACTGGGCCTGGGATCCCGACTACGGCTACTATTGGGTGCCGGGAACGTGGATCATGGCGCCCGAGCCTGGCTTCCTGTGGACTCCCGGCTGGTGGGGCTGGGAAACCGGCGGTTTCATCTTCCACGAAGGCTTTTGGGGAACGGAAATCGGCTTCTACGGGGGCATCAACTACGGCTGGGGCTACTTCGGCCACGGATTCTTCGGCGGCCGCTGGGAGGGCGGCGTCTTTCGCTATAACACGGCCGTTCTCAACGTGAATACGACCATCATTCACAACACCTACATCGACCGCACCGTGATCGTGAACAACACCACCATCAATCACGTGAGCTACAACGGCGGCCAAGGCGGCATTACGGATCGTCCCACCCCCGAGGAAGAACGCGCGGCCCAGGGACGGCACCTTGCGCCAGTGGCGGCGCAGCAGCAGCACATGCAGGCGGCGCGATCCAACCCCGAGATGCGCGCGTCACAGAACCAGGGCAGGCCGGCGATTGCGGCGACCTCCCGTCCCGGCGAGTTCAGCGGAGAAGGAGTGGTCAAGGCCAGGGAGGCGGGAGCGCCGTATCACGCGCCGCCCAACGCGCCCGGCCGCGAGGGAGCTCGACCCGGCGAGAACGCGGGCGGCGAACCCGTAAATGCCACGCATGCCAGCGAGCTCAAGCCGCACCAGGTGACCACGCCGAATACCGGCGACGCCATGCTGGACCAGAAATACCAGGCGCAGCAGCAGAAGCTGGTCGACAAGCAGAACCAGGAGCACGAACAGTTGGCGGCGAAGCAGCAAAAGGAAGATCAGCAGGCGCAGCAGAAGAATTTGAGTGCACAGAAACAGCAACAGATGGAGGACAAGCACAAGCAGCAGACGCAGCAACTCGAGCAGAAGCATACCCAGCAGACGCAGCAACTGCAGACCCGGCAGGCCCCGCGGCCGAGCCCGAGGCCGAAATAACACAATCGGCAAAGGATGAACTGCTGAGGCAAGGTTAACTGTGAAAGGCGCGCTGCGAGGCGCGCCTTCGCTTCTAGCGAAGCTTTTCGCTCATTCCAGACCCGCGCGGATCGTACCGCAATCACGAGGGCGCGTGGCATAATCCCCTTGTGATTTGGCTCGGCGAGAAGCGAGGATACCTCAGTGACTGGGTGACCCAGAAGTGGGTGCGCGCGACGGGCCGCCGGATTCTGCTGGATGAGTATCGCTGGCTTGACGGCCCGGCCGGCGGAACGCGCCAAATCGGCACGCAATTCTTCGAAAACTACGCATCCGCACACAACCTCGAAATGGTCCGCAACGGCAAGCGGGGTCTGATTCCCGACCTTTCCTGTCTGGGAGAAGCCTGCATCGCAAAGGTGTCCATCAAGGTGCGGGAGTTTTATGAAAAGACCTCGTGCTTCACCCTGGACTCATGGTCCGAGTGGCGCTGGTTCTTCCGGCCGTTCGGCAAGGCCTTGAGCGTAATTTTCAGCAGGAGGCTGCAGCAGTTGAACGTGCCTCTCTCTCCTCTGGACAGCGCCAAGGGGATGACAAGCGTCGTTTTGCAGATGCGCAACCCGCATTCGGGCTCGATCGCGCAGACGGCGTGGATTCGAGAGTTGCATGCGACCAAGAATGTGCTCTACGCCGGCAGCTACTCGGTGTGCCTGGTCCCGGGGCATCCGGACCCGTGCGTGAAAGTGGTCTTCCCGCTGCCCAACGGCAACGCCATCGTGGTGATGAAAGTCGAGCCTCGCGAGGATGGATCGCTCGCTCTCAAATCCCGTGGCGAAAACTTCGGAGATCCGGGCTTCTACTTTGTTGTGCACGAGGGCGGGGGTTCGGCGTGGGCCCGGTACGTGAGAAGCCTTAAAGAAGAAATACATGTCTACGCGGCAGAGACCGGTTCCGTGCGCGCCGATCACACTCTGTGGATTTGGGGAGCGCGGTTTCTCCGCTTGCATTACCGGATGCTCAATGGAAATTGCGCCGAACCCGGGGAAGGGCGGCCTTGAATCGACGGCGGATCATTCGAGCTGCTTGCACGAGGATGCCACGAGATTCTGGGACACCACACGAGGAGCAACCGCAGATCCTTCACTCCGCAAGCCGCACAGAACGCGCCTTGCTGCGTTCAGGATGACAGTGGTCTTTCTCTTGCGAACTTCAAGGACAGGAGGCGACTCGGGGTTCCGGTCAAGGCGGCCGCATTCACTCAGCGGCTAGTTCGGCGAAGGCTGCTCGACGTGGTCGATGACCAGCACCTTCACCGGCGCTTTCTTCGGCGACAGCTTCAAACCGAGTTGCTCTTCCAGCGCAGTGGATAACGGCAGGTCAGCGGACTCCGCGGCGGGCGCATGGGCGGGTCCCTGGAGACCGGAATCGCTCGACGGCATTGCGCGCCGTCGCAAGGGCGTGAAGCGCAGTTGGAAATCGTAGCTGCCTTTCAAGCCGGTTTCGTCGATCACCGCGCGGCCTCCAACGTCCTGATCTCCGGAAAGCTCTTCGCACAAAAGCGGCATGTTGATCGCATGGGCTTCGACTTCGCCCCGGGACCATCCGATCAGGCTGGGAAAGGGAGGCGAGTGCGAATCCGGCGGGATCGCGGTGGGATTC
>JASHQQ010000170.1 GCA_030039035.1 Acidobacteriaceae bacterium
CAAATGACGATGAACATGGGCGGACCTGCGGCTTCGTTCGATGACGGCGTCTTGCGGCACAATGGCTCCGGCACAGATCTGGAGCCTGCTTCGCATGTTCCGCCGATGCTGATGCAGATGCGGCCCAGCGGGTGGATGCTGATGCTGCACGGTGAAGCGGTCGTCACCGAACAGCAGCAGACCGGTCCGCGCGGGCACGACAAATTTTTCTCAGTGAACTGGCTTATGCCCATGGCGCAGCGGAGCGACGAGAACGGGCAGCTCACGCTGCGGGCCATGTTCAGCCTGGAGCCGGCCACCGTCACCGGGCGCTATTATCCGGAGCTCTTCCAGCAGGGCGAAACGGCGTTTGGCAAACCGATCGTCGATGGGCAGCATCCGCACGATCTGTTCATGGAGCTGGCGGGAATCTACGATCTCAAGCTCGGGACGCAAGGACTTCTTACTTTCTATGCCGCGCCTGTGGGCGACCCGGCGCTTGGACCCGAGGCATTTCCGCATCGGCCGTCGATCGGCGACGATCCGCTGGCGCCGCTGGGACACCATTTGCAGGATTCGACGCATATCGCGTACGACGTCGCGACCGGCGGTGTCGCCTTCGGCCACGAGCAGAAGGGTGTGCGCCTCGAGGCGAGCGGTTTTCATGGGCGGGAGCCAGACGAGAATCGCTGGCACATCGAGGTAGGCGCGGTCGATAGCTGGTCGGCGCGGATCTCCGGCACCCTTTGGAAAGATTGGGTTGCGCAGTATTCGCTCGGACATCTTCACTCCCCGGAAGCCCTGCATCCGGCTGAAGATGTTTTGCGGCAGACGGCGTCGCTGGCATTCCATCACGATTTTGCCGCTGGTTCTTTGAATGCCATCGGAGTGTGGGGGCGGAATCATACGATCGCAACGCCGATCGATGCGACAGGATATTTGCTCGAAGCCGCGCTGCACCGGCCCGGGCGCGATACGATGTGGACGCGCATCGAAGACGCGGACCGCACGACCGACCTATTGGGCGCAACAGCGCCGCCGGTGGAGAGCGTTGTGGGCCGGGTGCAGGCGTACACGGCAGGATACGCGCACCGCGTGTGGAGCTGCGCTCATGAATCGATGGAGCTGGGCGCGCAGTGGACCGGATACGGCGTTCCGGAGAGACTGGTGCCTCTCTATGGGCAGCACCCATTTGGGGTAGCAGGGTTGCTGGCGATGCGGCTGGGTCGGGAATCGCGGTGATTGGGCGCGGATTGAGCATATAATTGACGCATGACGGTAATCGCAAACGGCAGACCAGTCCCCACGCCGGAAGAAATGGCGGAGATTCTGGGCGTGAGTGCTGAACGCCTCGCGGCTGTTCGACGGATTATGAATACGCCTGTTCGGGCCCGCCGAAAGGCTGACAACGGCCGCCCGATGGGTGCCCGCTCGTCATTCACCGACCGTAGTTCGAAAAAACGTGGCCAGAAAAAAGTCCGTTAGGACCGCCTTTCTTAACGTCCCCTACGACAAAGAGTTCGAAGGCCTGTTTCTCGCATACGTGGTTGGACTGATTCAGTTGGGCCTCCAGCCGAGATTGACATTCGCCGTCCCGAATCAAGGACGCCTCGAGGCCATCGTCGATCTGATCGATGCGTCGGACCTCTCGATCCACGACTTATCCCGCACTGAGACGACGAACGGTGTTCCACGCTTTAACATGCCGCTGGAACTGGGCTTGGCGCTTCATCAAAGGCATGTGACCAAGGGAAGGCATCGAGTCTTCATCTTCGAGAGCAAGCCCTATCGCACCCAGCAATCGACAAGCGATGTCAACGGGATCGATCCGTTTATCCATCATGGAAAACCAAAAGAAGTCATGACCCAGCTTCGCAACATCTTCCGCAAACCGGGAGACACAATCACGGTTCCAGACATGTTCGCTGTTTACCGCGCAGTCAAGCGGAGACTTCCAGAACTGAGGAAGGATGCGGGTGGAGGCCTGCTCTTCGAATCCGCGATCTTCGTAGACCTTATTAAAGTTGCGGCACTGGCTGGTCTCGAGCGGCGGACCGCAAACTGAATCGATTCCGATCGACGCCAATTCCAATTACCCGAAAAGCGCCATCACCGCGTGATTCACGGCGAACGCCGCTCCGTACGCCAACGCCAGCATGTAGAGGAACTGGATCGCCGGCCATTTCCAGCTATTGGTCTCGCGGCGGACGACGGCCATGGTCGAGGTGCATTGCATGGCGAATGCGAAGAAAATCATCAGCGCCAGCGCGCCGCCCAGCGTCATGTCGTGATGCAAGGCGGTCTGCAGGCTCAGCGATTGCGTGCCCGGGTCGGCGCCGTAGAGCGTGCCCATGGTGCTGACCATGACCTCGCGGGCCAGCACGCTCGAAAGCAGGCCGATGCCGATCTTCCAGTTGAAGCCGAGCGGCGCGATCGCCGGCTCGATGAAGTGGCCGAGGCGCCCGATGAGGCTGTGCGCCAGTTCGGGCGCGGTCGTGGACCCGCCGACATGGATCACGGGCACGTGCGCCAGCACCCAGAGCGCCAGCGTAACGCAGAGAATGACCGTGCCGGCCTGGCGAAGAAAGATGCGCGCGCGATCGATGAGGCGCAGACTCAAAGAGCGGAGCGTCGGCTTGCGATATTGCGGCAATTCGAGAATGAAGGGCGTCTCGCTCGATTTCAGAATCGAGCTTTTCAGCAGGCGCGCAGTAGTGCAAGCGGCGACGAAGCCAGCCAGGTAGAGCCCCAGCATAACGAGAGTCTGCAGGCCGAGCAGCCCGTGCAGGTAGTAGATGTGGGGGACGAAGGCCGCGATGAGCAGCATATACACCGGCAGGCGCGCCGAGCAGGTCATGAACGGCGTGACCAGAATCGTCGCCATGCGGTCGCGCTTGTTCTCGATGGTGCGTGTCGCCATGATGGCCGGAACCGCGCAGGCATACGCAGAAAGCAGCGGGATGAAGGCTTTGCCGTTCAGACCGATGGTGCGCATCACGCGGTCGGCAATGAGCGCGGCGCGAGCCAGGTAGCCGGAATCCTCAAGGATCCCGATGAACAGGAAGAGGAGCAGGATCTGGGGGAGGAAAACGAGCACCGACGAGATGCCTTTCCACGCGCCGTCGAGCAGCAAGGATTGCAGCCATCCGGCGGGCAGGAGCGGACGAACGAGATTGGCAGCGCGGGCTAGCAGGTCGCCGAAGCCGTCGCTCAATGGCTGGCCGATGGAGAAGACGACCTCGAAGACGCCGACGACGACGAGCAGAAAGAGCAGCGGACCCCAGATGCGGTGCAAAAGAATGTTGTCGAGCTTGCGCGTCCTCTCGGCCGAAAGCGGGGCGTGGTAGCCGGTGCGACGGCTGACTTGGGCGGCCCACGAGTGCGCGCTGGCCGGGTTGCCGATCACAGGAAGCGCGAGCGGGTGATCGCCCGCCCCGTTGCCGGGCTGATTCAGGAACAAGGGAACGGAATCGAGGCCGGTCCCATTGACCGCGCTGATCTGGGCAACAGGGGCGCACAGTTCGCGAGCCAGCTTCAGAGGATCCACGCGGCCGCCACGCTGCTTCATCAGGTCGCTCATGTTGAGCAGCACCAGCGTAGGCAGTCCCAGCGACAGCACGGGAGCAGCGAGCATCAACTGCCGCGTGAGATGAACCGAATCGAGGACCAGGAGCACTGCGTCCGGCTTGGGTGTACCGGGCATTCTGCCGCGCAAAACATCGACAGCCACACGAGCGTCCTCGCTATAGGGCGTAAGGCTGTAGATTCCGGGCAGATCGATCAGCGTCAGGTCGTCGCGACCCACTCCTGCCATGAGGCCCATACGCTGCTCCACGGTGACACCCGGGTAGTTGGCGACCTTTTGGCGCAGGCCCGTCAGGCGATTGAAGAGCGTGGACTTGCCGGAGTTTGGCGGGCCGATCAGCACCACCGTCTTCAGTCTTCCCTTCCTGGCCGGCTCGGGTGGAGGGACGAACTTCGATGGTGTGCAGCAACTGCTCATCTTGTGGACTCGAGCAGGGCGTCGAGCTCACGGATTTCCTTTTCCCTGCGGGTTTGTGTTGAGGCGCCACGCACACGGATGGCTTCGGCAGTCTCGTGGCGCAAGGCGATCTCCAGCCCGTCGACACCATAGACGGTGGGATCGCCCGCAGGTGCGCGGCGCAGGGCCGTGACCCGGGCGTCGGGCACAAACCCCATGTGCATCAGGTGATTCTGCACGGTTTCGGGGAGATCCAGCGCAACGACGAACCCCGCCTCGCCGATCTTCAACTCGCTGAGCACGCTCACCTGCCGAACTCCGAAGGTCTTGCGGAACCGCAGGACCCTGAAACTACGACCGGAATAGTCGTAGTTCAGTATACGACCGTTTCGGTCTGAGTTGCAAACGATGGCTCGCTGAACGTTTGAGCGGATGGGAATCACAACCTGACCTCCACGCGGGGAACGGGGACGGCGCATTCATCGCCGACCCCTCCATGCCCCCGGTCGGACCCCTTGAACTGTGCATCGGTACGATGATCTACATTTACCAGTAGCCGTGCGCACTCGCTGTGACTTGAATCACCCCACTTCATCGGCGATCGGCTTTGATGCGGAATGCGAGCGGGAGATCGGGATGGACATTGAAGAATTCAAGGCATCGGTCACGGCGACCGAGCCTCCGGGCGGATTGCAGGCAACTCTTCAGGCGCTCTGGTGGGACGCAAAGGGCGATTGGGCGCGCGCTCATGGCCTTGTCGACGAACTGGAGACGCCCGACGGCATGGCCGTCCACGCCTATCTGCATCGCAAGGAAGGCGCGGATGGGAACGCCAACTATTGGTACGACCGGGCCGGGAGCGGCTTTCGCCGGCCGTCGCTCGATGCGGAGTGGCAAGCGCTCGCCGAAACCCTGCTTGCGCGAGGAAGCGCCGCGTGAAGGGGGCAGCCAGGTCTCTTTTCAATTGGCCGGCGTGATTTCGGTAACGGGCAGATCCCAGTGCGCGAGCAGGATTTCGAATCGTCGCTGCTCTTCCCTTTTATAGGTGCCCTGGTCGGGCCAGAGCCGGCGGATGATCGCCTCTTCGTCGGGATTGGCGGTCGTAGCCGCGGTCGAATCCTTGTAGCGGATGGTGACACGATAATCCCAGCGGCCGTCTTCGGTGGTGTGATACGCGGGCGATTCGATCTTCAGCGCAGTAATGCGGCCGGTGGATTCGATCTTCTTGAGCAGCGGCCAGTGGTTCTTGAGAAAGAGCTGAAGAAACTCCTGCTGATGGCCCCACTGCACCTTGTAGTAGTACTCGATGGTGTACGGCTGCCCGACGACGACCTGCGGGGGCGCGCCCTGGGCGAAAAGGGTTAACGCAGAGAAACCTGCAAGCAGCGCGGCAAAGACGGCGGAGAGCGGCGATTTGCGCACAAAAATGCCTCCACGGTGGAATGGGTTGATTCTACCGTGGAGGATTGCGGGTTACAGATCGCCGGAGGAGGGTCAAGCATGCCCAGCGAGCGGGATGACGTGCACAGCCGGAGAGAAATGACGCCCGATGGAAGTTATGAACTGTTCTTATGAGTTTGAGGATTGGACCGCAAATCCTTCGACTCGTCGCCGTGGCGACTCGCTCAGGATGACAGCAGAAAGCTGGTTGCAAGCTTCAGTTACCGCAAACGGGCAATGGCTAGCAGCGCGCATAGGTTTCAAGAGCCATGCGGCTGGGAATGGTGAGTGTTGTGCCGTGGCAGGAAACGAGACGGCGATTCCTGAAGGTGCTCAGCGTGCGGGTTACGGTTTCACGCGACGTGCCGATGAATTCGCCGATCTCTTCGTGCGTGAGCGGGAAGTGGAAGCGAGTGCCGGAGTCGGTGGTCTGGCCGTTCTCGCTCCAGTCGAGCAGCAGGCGGGCCAGTTTTTCGGGCGCCGAAGAAGCAAGGCCGACGGTGCGCAACTGCTCGCACACCAGATTCAGGTGGCGGCTCAGCTCGACGGTGAGAAGCTGGTAGACCTCGGGGTGGCGGCGCAGGAAGCCGAGAAAGTCGGCGCGCTCGATGACCGCGATCCTGGCCGGGTGCAGCGTTTCGGCGGTATATTCCGCCGGGCCTCCGGAGATAACCGAAGCGAGGCCGAGAATCTCGCCGGCCCTGGCGATGCGAAGGATCAGGCGCTTGCCGTCCATGGAATTCATGGAGAGTTTTACTTCGCCCGAAACCACGATGCAGATGCCCTCCGGCGTCTGCTTTTCGGAGAAGAGGATCATTCCCGCCGGGTAGGCCGTGGGAAACTCCATCGATTCGAGGTCCTGAAGCGCGGCCTCGGATATCTTGCTGAAGAACTCGCCAGGCCTGCGTGCGTGACCTTTATTCTCGATGACTTGCTGTCTCATGGTCTGCATCTCAAGACTCCTGATCCACGGTTTGAAGTTGGACGCGCTTCACTTCCTCGGCCAGGAAGCGGGTCCAGGGGTTGCCGCTGACTAACTCCGCGCCCGACTCGGCGTAGATATCTCTGAGCGCCTTAGTACCCCTGGTATCCGAGTAAGTGACGTCGCGCAGATCGAGGGATAACTTCTTGTTGGCGAGCAGGGGAGCTTGTTCTTTCCATGCGCGGCTCAATTCCGCCACCCACGGACCGGCGACTCGGCCTTCCAACTTCATCACCGCCCCTTGCTCGTTGTGATTGATCGTGATCCTTAGCGTATGCTCGCCCTTCCTTCGGCTTGACCTGTATAAGGCAGTTCGCGTGCCAAACGGCTAGTCGCGCGGATTGCCATGGGGCGCACGCTGAAAAGAAGGGATTTAGCCGGACAGCGGAACTGGAGAGCAGGAAGATGACGAATCGGAACTGACGAAGTGACGATGACGGGATTTCGTCACCGAGACTACATGTAGTCACTTCGCTCGATGCCAAGCTTCTTCAGCTTTGAGTTGAGGGTGGTGCGCTTCAGCCCGAGCCGTGCGGCCGCTCCATCGTCGCCGCCGATCTGTCCTTTGGCCTCGCGCAGCACGCGCAGAATGTGCTCGCGTTCGGCTTCGTGGAGGGTGGGACTTACGGCCGGCGAGCCGTCCTCGCCTTCCTCTTCAATCTCCAGTTCGGCCATGGGCACATAGAGCGAAGTTCCGCGGGTGAGAATCACGGCGCGCTCGAGGAAGTTCTCGAGCTCGCGGATGTTGCCTGGCCAGCGCCATCGCGTGAGAGCTTCCATCACTTCGTCGGGTATGGTCTCGATCGTCTTGCCCATGCGGCGGCTGTGCGCGGCTACAAAATGGCGGACGAGGATGGGAATGTCGCCGGCGCGCTCGCGCAAGGACGGCGCAAAGACGGGAAAAACCTTGAGCCGGTAGTAGAGATCGCTGCGGAACTGCTTTTCGGCGACCATCTTGCCCAGGTCGCGATTGGTCGCGGCGATGAGCCGGACGTTCACGGGGATGGGGCGGTTGCCGCCCACGCGCTCGATCTCGCGCTCCTGGAGGGCGCGCAACAGCTTGGGCTGCAGATCGAGCGGAAGCTCGCCGATCTCGTCGAGAAAAAGCGTGCCTTCATGGGCCAGCTCCAGACGGCCGATTTTGCGCGCGATGGCGCCGGTAAACGCGCCCTTCTCGTGACCGAAAAGCTCGCTTTCGATCAGTCCCGCGGGAATGGCGGCGCAGTTGAGCTTGATGAAGGTGCGCTCATTGCGGGCGCTCAGGCGGTGCAGGGCGCGGGCGAGCAGCTCTTTCCCGGTGCCGGTTTCGCCCTGAATGAGAACGGTCGCGTCGGTGGGAGCGACCTGTTCGATCTGCCGGAGCACCTGGCGCAGACCGGTGCTTTCGCCCACGATCTCGTCGAAGCGTTTGTCGAGGTTGATTTCCTCCTCGAGATACTGCTTCTCCTGCACCAGGCGTTCGCGCAGTTCGGCGATGCGCCGGAAAGCCAGCGCGTTGTTGACGGCCATGGCCACCTGGTCGGCAATCTGCACCAGCATGTCGGCCTCGTGTGCCGTAAAGGCTGCTTCAAGACGGCTGGCCACTGCGAGCACGCCGATGGTTTCACCTCTATGGACGAGCGGCACCCAGCAGCCGGAGAGCATCCCCAGCGAAGTATGATGTCGAACCGTCTCAGCCTCGAATGGCGAGCCCTCAAACCGATCGAGGATGAACGGCTCGTGAGTACGGAAGGCCACGCCGGCGGGCGAGTGCTCGAGTGAAATGCGGACTTCGCTGCGCAGGGGCTGTCCTTCGCGGGCGTCCAGAAACTGTGCCACCAGGCCTCCGGTTGCAGGATCGAAAAGCGCCAGCGTCGCCGAATCGTGCGGAAGCACCTCGCGAATACTCTCGGAGATGGCGCCGAGCAGCTTGCGAACGTCCAGATTCTCGAGGAGCGCGCCGGAGAGCTGGAGCATGACCGCTTCCTGGGCGGACCGGCGGTCGGTGATGTCGCGCGTGACCTTGGCGTAGCCGGTGACATCCCCGGCGGTGTCGCGAATTGCGGTAAGAATGACATCGGCCCAAAAGCGGGAGCCGTTTTTCCGGACGCGCCAGCCTTCCTCTTCGACGCGCCCGCGCTCCGCGGCAAGGCGAAGCAACTCCGCGGGCCGGCCGCGATCGCGATCCTCCTGCGTGAAGAAGCGCGCAAAGTTCAGGCCGAGAACCTCTTCGGCGGCATAGCCCTTGATCCGTTCCGCGCCGGCATTCCAGGTCTGGATGTGGCCATGTGGGTCGAGGAGGTAGATGGCGTAATCGCGAATGCTCTCGACGATGGAGCGAAGCTGCTGATCGTTGCGGCGCAGAGCTTCCTGCGCGGCCCGCTGCTCGGTGACGTCGCGAATGATGCTGATCACGATCGTCCCCGAGGGCGTCTGCAGCGGTTTGAGCATGATATCGACGGGGACCTCGGTGCCGTCCTTGCGCCGCGCAAAGAGATTGAGAGCGGCGCCCATCTGGCGTGCGCGGGGGTGAGCGCTGTAGTTTTCGCGATGGCCGGGATGGCGCCCGCGGAAACGTTCCGGAACGAGGATATCTACGGAGCAGCCGAGCAACTCGGTCTGCGTGTAGCCGAAGAGATCGGCAGCGCGCGGATTTGCCCCGCGGATCACGCCGTCGGGATCGGTGATGACGAACGCGTCGGGAGAGATCTCGAAGAGATTCTCGACGGCAAACCTGGCGAACTCGGCCCGACCATGCCTGAGCGTAGCCGCGTCCTGTTCTGGGATATCAGACAGGCGCATGGGTTGGTTTCTATCCTATCTGGGCACAATACCGTTCCGTCGCCCAAGCAGGCAAACATTATCATAAAGGACCGGCGCAGGGGGTATCGGATGGGGACACCTTCCAGGCCGATGCGGAATCGGGAAGTTCAGTTTCCGGGCTCGTTTCCCTTTCCGGCTGCCTGCGCATTCCAGTCCGGCACCGGCTGGCCGAGCAGATTGCGGACGAAGAAGTCCATCAGGCGGCGCTGGCCGTATCTTCCGCCGGCGCCGTGCTCGCCGCCGGGGACGACGAGAAGATCGAAGTCCTTGCCGGCCTTGATGAGCCGGTCGACGACCTGGAAAGTCGAAGCCGGCGGGACATTGTGGTCCATTTCGCCAACCACCAGCATGAGCTTGCCCTTGAGGCGCCAGGCGTTATCGACATTCGACGACTCGGAGTATTGCGGGCCCACCGGCCAGCCCATCCACTGCTCGTTCCACCAGATCTTGTCCATGCGATTGTCGTGGCAGCCGGAGTTGGAGACCGCGACCTTGTAGAACCCGGGATAAAACAGCAGCGCGCCCATGGAGCTTTGCCCGCCCGACGAGGTGCCGAAGATGCCGACCCGGCTGATGTCGTACCACGGGTATTTGGCGGCGACCGCCTTGTGCCAGAGGATGCGATCGGGAAATCCGGCATCCTTCAGGTTGTGCCAGGCGACGTCGTGAAAGGCGCGCGAACGGTTGTTGGTGCCCATGCCGTCGATCTGCACCACGACGAATCCCAACTCGGTGAGCGGTTCTGCGCGCGTGGTGAAGCTCTTGGGCACGAACGAGCCCTGCGGCCCGGCGTAGATGTCTTCGATGACAGGGTACTTCTTCGCCGGATCGAAGGGATGCGGGCGATAGATCACGCCCCAGATCTCTGTTTTGCCGTCGCGGCCGGGAGTGTGAAACGGCTCCGGCGGCGCCCAGCCCGCGGCTTTCAACCGGCTGATGTCGGCGGTTTCAATAGTTCGCACCAGGCTGGCGTCGGCGGTGCGATGCAGCTCCATCGTCGGCGGCAGGTCGATGCGCGAGTACGTGTCGAGATAGTACTTGCCGTCGTCGGAGAAGCGAAGCCAATGATTGCCGGGCGCAGGGCTGAGCGGCGTCAATCCGGTTCCATCGAAATTGATCTTGTAGCCGTGGACGAAATACGGATCTTCGCCAGGATTCATGCCGCTGGCCTCGAAGTCAATCTCGCGCTTTTCTTCATCGACGCGGTCCACGGCGCGCACCACCCATTCCCCGCGCGTGATCTGGTTCTTCACCTGACCGGTTTGCCCGTCGTAGAGATAGAGGTGCTCCCAGCCGTCGCGCTCCGAGGCCCAGATGATCGCCTTGCCGTCGGCAAGATCCTTGCGGTAGATCTTGCCGGTGTCGAACTGTTCTTGCCGCAGCGGCTCGTAGTTCACAAACGTCTTGCTGGGTTCGTCAATGAGGACGCGGGCCGCGCCGGTGTTGGCGTCGACTTCGATGACGCGGTAAAGCTGGTGTCCGCGCTGGTTGTACTCGAAGGTGAAACCACGCGAATCCTTCCGCCAGACAAGTGGCGTGAGCTCGTAGGGGTTGGGGAAGAGCGAGTTGTCGATGGGCGTTTCGCGGCGCGCAGCCACGTCGAACAGAACCGGCTGATAGAGCGGCAGGACGTCGCCCGGCTTGGGATAGATCATGGTGGAGTGGACTGGCTGAAGCTGATCGGGCGGCGAGGATTCGATGTAGTCGACGACGCGATTGTAGCCAGGACGGATGCGATAAATGGCCAGGCGCCGGGAATCGGGCGACCAGACGAGCGTATCGGCGGCGTAGTAGTTCTCTTCCGAGCCGTCTTCGCTGAGCACGATGTTCTGCTTGTCGTTCCACGCCGGCGGGGTGGGGCGACGGCCCGGAATGCGCGGCAGCTCCGCGGCAGGCGCGGCCTCCTTCGGTGCGATCACCACGTTGTAGTTGTCCACCCAGGCGAGCCATTTGCCGTCGGGGGAGGGTTTGGCCGCGGATTTGCTGTTGATGGGCTTCGGAGTGAGATCGTAATTGTCGCCGGAGTCGTAATCATCATCCTCCGGGGTGAGATCGCGCTTTTTGGCGCAGGCCCAGGTGGCCAGATCGCAATGCCAGATGGCGTTGGAACGCGTAAATTCGAGCGCCGTCTCGTGGTCCACAAAGTGATAGTCGAGGTGAGGCAGGGAGTCAGCCTTGATGGGCGCATCGAACGCCTTTGAAAGCGCCGCGGCCAGCCTGGCGTGGTCGAAGGCGGGCCGGCTCGCGCCGGTTTCGGCGTCGACCCGGATGTACTCCTGGCCCGGCTCGCCGCCGGCTGCGACCGTGCTGCGGCGATAGAAGAAGTGACTGGTTCCCTCGATCCAGGTGGGCGTATCGGGAACGTGATCCACGAGCCCGCGATACTTCTCCTGCAGGTTCAGCGCCCGCTCGTAATCGGCGCGCGTGACCTGGGCCGGCGCTCTGCCGGCCAGCAGGCCAAAACAAAGGAATATACCGACTGTCCCCGCCCAGAATGCTCTTCGCATCATGCCTCCTCGCGTAACCGTGGATGAACTTTCGTCGTCGGTTCGATGGGTACAGTCCTGTATACCAAAGAGAATCCGGCAGACGCCCCGAAATGCCGCGCAAGGGCCGCGTGTTGTAAGTTGGATGGTTCGCGCGAATATCTTTCCGGTCGCCGCGAAGTGAAACCGCCCCGATTGTCAGGGGCTGCCCAGAACGGGAGGGATTCGCCAACGATGCACCGCATCTCGACTTCTGCCCTGTTGCTTCTTATCGCTCTCGTCCGTGTTCCAGCACTTGAAGCGCAACAACCGACCGGCTCCGGAGCGCTGGACACCTCGGTTTCGACGATACGCGCACTCATTGAGCGCTACTCCACCGACCACGATACGCTGGCCAGCGTCTACACCGACCCCTTTTCGCCTTCGACGCGCGATCGCTGGGCCGCGTTCTTCCGCGAGAACCATGCGGCGCTCGAAAAAATCGACTTTGCCTCGCTCGACCACGAGGGCCAGGCCGATTACTTGCTCTTCGCCAACTTGCTCAAACAGGAGGGCCATCAGCGCGCACTCGACGAGCGGCAATGGAACGACGTTGCGCCGCTGCTTCCCTTCGCCCCGACGATCTTTGCGCTCGAAGACGCGAAGCGGCAGATGGAGCAGCCCGATCCGCAGAAGTCGGCCTTGGCGATGGATGAGTTGGCCAAAGCCGTCGCCGCCAGCCGGAAAGAGCTCGAGTCCAGGGCCAGAGACGCCACGCCGGCCGAGCGCATTGCGGCCTGGCGCGCCGCGGCCGATCTGGACAAGATGAGCGAGCAGTTGAAGAAGTGGTTCGATTTCTCCAACGGCTACGATCCGTCGTTCACGTGGTGGGTGGCCGAGCCGTACAAGAAGGCGGCCGCGGCGATGAAGGACGACGCGGCGTTCCTTCGCGAGAAAGTTGCCGGCATTGCGCCCGACGACAAATCGACCGTGATCGGCACACCAATCGGCCGCGACGCGCTGCTGAAGCAACTCGACGACGCGATGATTCCGTATACGCCGGAAGAGCTGATCGCGATGGCCAAGGAGCAACTGGCGTGGTGCCAGCAGCAAATGATCAAGGCCAGCCGCGAGCTCGGCTACGGCGACGACTGGCACAAGGCGATGGAAGCGGTGAAAAACACCTACGTCCCGCCGGGCCAGCAGCCGGAGCTGATTCGATCCCTGGCGCTGGAAGGCGCGAAGTTTGCCGAAGACCACGATCTGGTGACGATCCCGCCGCTGGCCAAGGAAACCTGGCGTATGGCGATGATGACCCCCGAGCAGCAACTCGTGAATCCGTTTTTCCTGGGCGGCGACACGATCATCGTAAGCTACCCCACCGACACCATGACCTATGACCAGCGCATGATGAGCATGCGAGGCAACAATCCTTACTTTTCGCGGGCAACGGTCTTTCACGAGCTCATTCCCGGCCACTGGCTGCAGCAGTTCATGACGGCGCGCAACCGGCCCTATCGCCAGGTCTTCGGCTCGGGATTCTGGATCGAGGGAAACGCGTTTTACTGGGAGCTCATGTACTGGGATCTCGGCTTCGACGCGACGCCGCAGCAGCGCATCGGCGCGCTTTTTTGGCGCATGCACCGCTGCGCGCGGATCATTTTCTCTCTCAGCTTTCATCTGGGCACAATGACGCCGCAGCAGGCCATCGATTTTCTTGTCGACCAGGTGGGCCACGAGCGCGACAACGCCACAGCCGAAGTGCGGCGGTCGGTGAACGGCGACTACGACCCGCTCTACCAGTGCGCCTACATGCTCGGGGCGCTCCAGTTTCGCGCGCTGCGCCACGAGGTGGTCGACTCCGGAAAGATGACGGTTCGCCAATACAACGATGCGATCCTGAAAGAGAACATGATGCCGGTTCCGGTCCTTCGCGCGATCCTGACCGGCGAAAAGCTTACACCGGACTGGAAGCCGAACTGGCGGTTCCTGGACGAGGTGAATCTGCCGAAACCGCAATAGAAGGAGGGTGAGGTCGCCGGCCGAATCGATCTGCGAAAATAGAGGTGATCCCCGATTCAGCAGGACGAAACGGAGCATTCTCTTTATACGATGCATCGCGTTGCTCTGATCTACAATCCGGCTTCGGGCCAGCATGCCAATGGCTATCTGGAGTCCGTCGAGAGTGCCTGCGCCGTGCTTCGCGAAGCCGGGGTCGAGGCGGAGATTCTGCCGACACATGGCCCCGGGACCGCGGGAGAGATTGCGCTTGAGGCCGTGGACAAGGGCTGCGACACAGTGCTGGCCTGCGGCGGCGACGGCACGGTACATGAAGTGCTGCAGACGTTGGCAGGCGGAACAACGGCGCTCGGCGTGCTGCCCATGGGCACTGCCAATGCCCTTGCCGCCGACCTGGGCCTCGGCTCGCCACCGGCCAGAGCCGTGCGTGCGCTGCTTACGGCTTCGCCCGTGCGCGTCGCCGTGGGCAAGATCTCCTATCGGGACCGCGAAGGCACGGAACGCTCGCGTTACTTTACCGTAGCTGCCGGAGTGGGCGCCGACGGCCAGTTCTTTTACCGGCTGGACGCGAACCTGAAACGACGCTTCGGCTATGCAGTATATTTGCTTGAGGCTTTCCACATTTGGTCAACGCACAGATTTCCGCTTTTTGACGCGAGGGTAGTTGCGCCGGGGTCGTCGCAGGCACAAGTCGAGCAGTTCTCGCAACTGCTCGCGGTGCGCATCGGCAACTTCGGCGGCGTGGTGCAGCATCTGGTACCGGGCGCGGCCTTGCGCAACTCAAATCTTCGGCTGGTGGCGTTCAAGACGCGCAGCCGCTATCGCTATCTTCGCTTTGTCGCGGCCGTCATCTTCCGGCGGCACACGTTTTCGAGCGAAATCCAGTCTCTCGACGCGGTCACGGTGGAGTGCAGCCCCTGCAACGGATCCGCGGAGCGTGTGCTGGTGGAAGCCGATGGCGAGATGCTGGGGCGCTTGCCGGCGCGCATCGAAATCGTGCCCGACGCGCTGACGCTGCTCATTCCATCGCAATCCTGATCCATTGCCCGGCCTGGGCAATTGACGAGCCGCGTCCGGTGGGTTTCGATTGGGATACAATTCACCGAATGAAGGAGCAGGGCATGGAAAAACCGGCTCAACCCCCTTCCCTCGATCGGCGCACATTCATTCAGTCTGCTGCCTGTGCCGCAGCCGGGGTGCTGATGACGCCTGGTGTTGGCGGCGCGTCGGCCGAGTCTGGAGAGGCGACTCCGGCGAACTGGATGAGGCACCGGACCGGCAAGCGGATGGCGGCTACGCCGACGTATCGATTTCGGCCCTACCGATCCAGGTCCGCGCAGGTCGCGGAGACAACGTCCTGGGTGCAGATCGATCTGGGCGAGCAGCGACCCATCGAATCGATTCGGCTGTATCCGGCCAACCAGCGAATGGTGCCCGGCAAGGATCA
>JASHQQ010000171.1 GCA_030039035.1 Acidobacteriaceae bacterium
GTCGACACCAGCCGGATGCCTCGCGTTCGGGAGTCGCGATCGGCGAGCGTGGTTGTCGTCTCGTTCAGGCAGCGCACCGTCGCGCGCGGAATCGCATTCCCTTTTGCATCCAGGATCTCGATCACCGAGTCGAGAGGAGAGCCAAGGCGCGCCGCGGCCACGTCGATGCTGAGGCTTTGGCCTTTCTTGGCCGCGAACCGGAAATAGTCCTCATCGGGGCCCTTCCCGCGATCGACCCCACCGGCGATGTGGCCATTGATGGTCACCGGAAGCGTAACGGTTTGCGCCTGCTCCGGAGTATCGTTGGGTTCTTGTTCCGCAACTTCCGGCGCGTTTCCCACTGCCAGCTTGACGTCATTCACTGGATGAACGCCGCCGACCGTATCGAGCGAGATGGTGGTCCAGCCCTCGGCCGATGCAGGGGCTTGCACGGTCGCACCGGCGATCCCGCCCAGGTTTACGCCGCTCACCGGGATCTGCGACGACGCCCCGGCGCGCACACCCAGCGGGAAGACGCTCTCGATATACGGCAACTGGCCCGCATCCAGACGATAGAAATATCCTTTGCCGCCTTCGTTGTCCCGATCGCCGATAGAAATCGTGTATCTCCCGGCCTTCTCCAGGTGGTAAATCAACTCTGCGTCGGGGCGATTGGTGTTTTGTCCGGCCGAAGCCAGCTCGTGCTCGTCGCCATCTTTCAGGACGAGCATCGATACGAGCTTCGATCCGATCCCGGAGCCTTGCACGCGAAAGACAATGTCTTCCCCGGCCTTCCCATCGAACTGGTATGCGTCTTTGTCTCCCGGCGCGTCGATGGATCCGACCAACGTTGCCGGCAGATCGACAGATTGCGGCCCGGCTCCGGAGTCCATCGGCGATTTCTCCTGCTTCAGCACTTCCGGCAAGCTTCCCACCGCGATCGACATCGTGTTCGACGTGCCGAGCGGGGTCTTCACACGGAAACGATGGATACCGGTCGGAACATCTTTCGCCGCCGTAATCTCAACCTTGGCGCTTTGCTTTTTGCCGAGCGGAACCTGTGCCGCGAGATCCTCTCCGGCTCTTGGTCCGGTAATCTTCTCGGGCACGTCGACAATCTCTGCCAGCTTTCCCGTGAGGCCGGGCGCGTCAAAGATCACTTCCGTCGCGTCGGCAAGGTTCCGCCCCTCAACCGAGAAGGTGACCGTGGTTCCGCGCTGCATGCCCGCCGGCGAGATGGTTGCAACCGTGGGAGGAATGATCGGCTCCGATGCAAGCGCAGGCAGCGCCAGGGCCAGTCCCTGCACGGCGCATCCGACAATTCGATTCAGGGATTTCATCGGCTCGCGGCCTCGTGTGTGGTTTCGTTGCCGGTTGGTTTGAGGGTATCGAAGGCCATTACGCTACGCGATTCCCGATAGGTCTTCAGATCGTAGAAACTGACAGAGCCGTTGTATCGACCCGCAACCAGCCATTTTCCATCGCGGCTCACGTCGAGCGCATCCACCCAATCGGGCTGCCGGTCGACAACTCCCTTCAGATCGAGATCGGGGTTGCGAAATCGGATCGAGCCGTCGGACGACGCCGTAATCAGGGTCTTGCCGTCGTGCGACCAAACCAGAGAGAGGACGCTGTCTTCATCCGCGATGAGGGAATGAAGAAGACGCCCATCGTCCTCGCCCAGTTGCCACACATAGATCGTCTTGTCGTAGCCCGCGGCAGCCACCTGATCTCCGCCCGGCGAGTAGGCCAGGGTTGTCAGACCATCGGATGCGTCACTCAGGGTGTAGAGACGCTTGCCCGTTGCAACGTCCCAGATCTTCACGGTCCGGTCCTGGGATGCGGATGCCAGGCGTTTACCGTCCGGACTGAACGCGACGGTGAACACAGCGTCGATGTGATCCTGCAGTGTGCGCAGCTCCTGGCCTGTGGATGCATCCCACAGCTTGACGGCCTTGTCGTAGCTTCCCGAAGCCAGCAGTTTTCCGTCCGGGCTCCAGGCAACGGAGTAGATACAGTCCTTGTGGCCGTTCAGCGTTCTCAGCAGCCGGTGCGTTTCGAGATCCCAGATCTTAATCTCCCCACCGCGCTGCGGCGGGCCTCCGGCCGCAGCCAGCATCTTGCCGTCGGGACTGAACGCAATTGAACGGACGGCATCGGCATGTCCGGTAAGGCGGGCGATCGGCTTGCCTGAAGCCGTGTCGATCAAGCGGACCTCCTCGAATCCGCCGACCGCCAGCATACTGCCATCGGGCGAGAATTTCACCGAGGCTACCGGAGAGACAACAGGCACCTGCGGCGCGATGGACGGAATCGCCGGTCCCGACAGCGCCGGCGATGCCGTTCCCGGCGCGGGAGCGGCCGCACCGGCGTTCACCCACGAACGAATCGTCTCGATGTCAGCCGCCGCGAGCGGGTTGCTGCTGAACGGCATTCGCGGTTCGATCTTCCCCTCGATCATCTGCACCAGCCGGCTGCCATCCGCATTGTGGGCAACAATCTCCTGCCCATGCTGTCCGCCTTTCATCAGCGACTCGTAGCTCTCCAGGACGAGTCCGCCCATGTGCGCGTTGCTCGAGTGGCAGGCGGTGCAATTCTTCGCCAGAATCGGTGCAACATCCTGGGCAAAACCCGTAGCCGGGGCAGAGACGGCGCCAGGTTGCTGCGAGCCTCCAGTGCTCGCCGCCGCCAGCACAATCACCACCAGTCCGCAGGCGTACACCGGGCGAACTGGTTTGAAACAGGCGCGAACTCTCGCATTCAGTCTAGAATTGGCTGCATAAATCCGGC
>JASHQQ010000172.1 GCA_030039035.1 Acidobacteriaceae bacterium
CCTTGAGCAGCTTGTCGTCGGTGGTCACGATCGCGACGTTTTCCTGTCCTGCATGGACGAGCGCTGCCGGGACCGGCGAAGCGGGAACGATCGGCGATGCCGTAGCCGTCCTTGCAACGACGGGCGCGGCGTTGGGCCGATCCCGCGAGACCGTTGCGCTCGCAGCCGTTGCGCCTATCGTACCCGCGGAAGCTTGCGCGCGCAGCGGATCGTCGGCGGGAAGATCGTTGGCCGCCGCGTAAAGCGCGTCGATGTCTTCCTGCGAATCCTCCGAGTCGTCCTCGGCGGCCGGTTTCACGGGCTTGTCGTTCCTGGCCAGGCTGCGCGGCGGTTGCACGTCGATATCGTGCGGCACGCCCAGATACTCGAGCACCTGCTGCGCGACGTCGGCAAACACCGGCGCGGAAACCGCGGTGCCGTAGTACGACGGTCCCTTCGTGGGACTGTCGATGATGACGGCGACTGCGATCACGGGATTGTTCACCGGCGCAATGCCGGCAAACGACGCGATGTGCATGGTCTTCGAATAGAGATGCGTCACCGGATCGACCTTTTGCGCCGTGCCGGTTTTGCCGCCGGACGAATAACCGTCGAGCTGCGCCGGTTTCCCGGTGCCGTAGAGCACCACGCCTTCCATCATCTTGCGCATCTGCGCCGCCGTCAGCTCGGAGATGACGCGATGCGCGCCGGGCGGGAGCGGGCCGGGCAGGTCTTCGTCGGGCTTGAAGGGTTGTGGCTGCAATGCGGCTGACGGCTGTTCGCCGCCGCGGCCGCCCTCATTTGGCATGAGGATGTGCGGCGGAAGATAAATCCCCCCGTTGGCGATCGTCGAGACCATCGACACCAGTTGCAGGGGCGTGACGGCCACTTCCTGGCCGATCGCGATCGATCCGATCGACGACGCCTGCCATTTGTCCGCCGGACGCAGCAGCCCGCGCGTTTCGCCAGGCATCTCGATGCCGGTGCGGCTGCCGAAGCCAAAGGCGTGAATGAACTGGCTGAAGCGATCCTGACCGACCTTGAGTGCCAGCTTGACGGCGGCCACGTCGCTGGAGCGCGCCAGCGCCGTGGCGACCGTAACAACGCCAAGGTTCCGGTCGCTCCTGTCGTCATGAATGACGCGGCCGGCAAGTGTGATCTGCCCGCCCTGGCAGTCGATCATGTCGTCGGGGGTGGCCACGTGGCTGTCGAGAGCCGCGGAATAGGTCACCAGCTTGAACACCGAACCCGGCTCGTAGACATCGCTCACCGCGTGATTGCGCAGCAGCGCGGGTGTGGTGTGGCGCGCGTCGTTGGGGTTGAACGTGGGCCGGATGGCCAGGGCCAGAATCTGCCCCGTGTGCACGTCCTGCACCACGATCGTCCCGTTGGCCGGCTGCGTGCGCTGCATCACGTTGTCCAGCGCCTGCTCGGCCATGAACTGGATGTTTTCGTCGATGGTCAGCACCAGGTTCTCGCCGGGCTCGGGCTGGCGCTCGGTCGAGCCCAGCCAATGGCGGCGCGCATCCATCGCTGTAAACACGCGGCCCGGCACGCCATGCAGCTCCGGCTCGAATTTTTCCTCCAGGCCTCCCAGGCCTTCGTCGTCCGCGCCCACGTAGCCCAGCACCTGCGCGGCGATCTGGTTGTCGGGATAGACGCGCTCGAATTCCTTCTGGAAATAGATGCCCTTCATGTCGAGGGCGCGAATGGATGCGGCGGTTTTGGCGGAGACGCGCCGCGCGACCCACGCGAAGGCGTGGCCGTTGCGCAACCGTTCGGCGATCGCCGCTTCGGTGGTGCGTGCATCTTCAGGATCGATGTGCACGATCGCGGCAAGCGTGTGCGCGGCGGCCGTTTTGTCGTCGATCTCCGTGGGGACGGCGTAGATCGAGTCGGCCTGCACGGTCATGGCCAGCTCGCGCAGGTTGCGGTCGTAGAGCACGCCGCGGCGCGGCGCAATCTCAAATGCGCGCTGCTGCTGTTTCTGCGCCCTCTCCACGTACTCGCCGTGGCGCACGATCTGCAGCCAGAAGAGCCGGCCGGCGATGAGGAATGCCCAGGCCAGAAAAAACAGGCAGATCAGCCAGAAGCGCGCTGCCCTTAAAGGAACGGCCCGCGGCGCGCTGGCGCGATGGAATCTGGTCTGATAAATGGGCGGCTGCATGACGGTAGCATTCGCGCAGGGTACGCGCCACGCATCGCGGCTATTGCGCTGGCTGCGGAATCGTGACCCGCGCTTCCACGGGAGCCGATGGATCGAGATGCGCGCCAGGATGCACCACCTGGCCGGGCTGCGGCGAGGCCAGACCCAACTGCCGCGCCATGGTGTCAATACGGCCGGGCTGTGTGAGCTGCGCCTCGGAAAGCTTCAACTGGCGATGCTCTTCGCGCAACTGATCGACGGCCTGCTTCTCCGACTCGACGCGGTAGCCGATCTCGATGGCGCTGAAGTGCTGCAGTCCGTAGACCATAACCAGCGAAAACAGGACGGTGATCGCCGCCGAAAACAGGCGCATCTCGCGCACGCGCACAGGATCGGGCACCTTGACCAGGCGTGAGTTATCGAAGGTCTTGGTGAAAAAAACCTCCGGCGTGCGCACGCCGCGCCGGCGCGAACGCTGCCGGGCCATCAGCTCCGCGTTATGCGCCGCCACCCGCGCGCTCCAGCCATGATTGGCCGGCAGATAAGTTGTCGCGCATGCCGCCATGTCCATTGCTCCTCGATGCTGCAGTTACCGTCTGTCAGCATTCCCTGGTCCCCTGGTCCCTCAGTCCCTTGGTCCCTCAGTCCCTGTCTTCTCCGCCGCTCTCAGCTTCGCGCTCCTCGAGCGCGGATTCTTCTCCACTTCTTCCTCGCCGGCCATCACCGGCTTCTTCGTCAAAATCTCCCAGATGCCTTGCCGTGCGCCTTCGCGCAAACTGTCCTTCACGATCCTGTCTTCAAGAGAATGAAAACTGATGACAACCAATCTTCCCGACTTCCTGAGTAACCCCGGCGCCGAATCCATCAGCGTCCGAATCTCATCCAACTCGTGATTGACGAAGATCCGGAGAGCCTGAAACGTCCGCGTTGCCGGATGGATGCGATCCCGTTTCATTGCCGGGGCGGCTGACGCAACCATTCGGGCCAACTGACCCGTGGTGCTTACCGGCCGCCCCCGAACAATGGCTCTGGCGATTCTCCGCGACCTCCTTTCCTCTCCATACTCGTAAATAAGGTCTGCCAGCTCACGCTCGCTCGCCTCATTCACCACTTGTGCGGCGGTGGAACCGGTGCGCGTGTCGAAACGCATATCCAGCGGCCCATCCGCCAAAAAACTGAAGCCTCTTCGCGCCTCGTCCAGTTGCAGGCTGCTCACGCCGAAATCCGCCAGCAAGCCGTCCACCGAATCCGGCTTCACGTGCCGTTCGACAGAACCGAACGGCTCGTCGATCAGCGTCACCTTTGGCGCCTCGCTGCCCGGTTCGCCGCAGAGCCGTTCCAGCTTTTTCCTGGCCAGCGCCATCGCTTCGGCATCGCGGTCGAACGCGATCAAATGCCCGGCAGGCCCAAGCCGCCTCACGATCTCCGAAGCATGGCCGGCGAGGCCGAGAGTGCAGTCGACCACCGTGCTGCCCGGCCGCACGCGAAGAAACTCAATCGCTTCGTCAAAGAGCACCGGCACATGGCGTGCTGCCTGTCTCGTCATGTGCTCCCCCTTGGGGGATTTCACCGAACGCCCTACAAGTCGTATTCGTTGAGCGAGTCGATCTCCTGCGGCGTCATCGGATTGGCCTTCACGCTCTCACGCAGCCTCTTCAGGCTGGTCACACGCAGGAAATTCCCTTCGCCCGAAACCTTCACATCTCCCGTCAGCCCGGCTGTGTTCTTCAACTCCTCGGGTAACTGCAGCCGGCCCTGGGGATCCATATCTGCCCGGTCGCCGAACAGGTTGTAGCTCGCGAGCAGTTTCGTCCTTGCCGGAAGGCTCTTCGGCATCCTGAGAATCTTTCCCATCTGTTGCTGCCACTCGGGCATGGGAAAGATTTCCGCCGTCTCACCGTCCTGACTCGTGATATAAAACGCGTTGAAGTCCTTGCCGTACTTCTTCTCGATGAAGGCCTTGAACTCGGCGGGCATTTTCAATCGGCCGCGCTCGTCCAATTTGGCCTTTGGATTGCCACTGAAGCCGATGCTCAACTCGTCCCAGTCCGGCGCACCGTTTGCGGGAGCCTCGATCGAGGCCGATGGTTCGCCGCCGGTTTGCTGTTCCGGGTTTTCGCTCACACCGCTGTCCTGACCGGGGTTCCATTTGGCTCCTGGGTAGTCCCAAATTGACCCTTCTAGTCCCGTGCAGACCCAGTATCCGTGAAAACACCCCGCCGCGCCAGTGGAAAAAAGTTGTAGATGGAACCGATGGATCGATTCGTGTGCACGAACCCTCAAGGCAGGTCGCTGGCTACCCGCGGAAACGCAAGATCATGGCAATCCGTATCGGATAACCACAACAGATTGTGTCTGTTGCTCTTCTTGGTTCCTCGCGCTTCGGTTGCGGCGCGATTCGCTTGCGCATTCCCCGAAGGTGGGAGATACTTGCGCCGGAAGCGAATATACGGCGAAAATATTACTGGCTACTTTCGAGCGGCGAAGTGAAGATGGTGCCTTTGCCGCTCCCAGATCAGCTTGGCAAGGTACACAAGCACCAGTGCATTGATCGCCAGCAGGCTCACCCTGGGCCAGGTCAGCCGCCGGCACACCTCGTAGATCTCCCAGGGCAGAAACGACGCGGTAATGGCCAGCGTGACGAATTCGGCCCAGACCTTTTCAAGATAGAGACCGGTGCCCTCGACAAGATCGACGGCGGCGTAGAGGAAGAAGACGGAGCTGATGCGCCGCAGCATCCTGTCGTCGACGCTGGCCGCCTTCTCGAGGATGAAGTTGATGAGCCGGGATTCGGGGTTGAAGCGCAGATGGTAGATCAGGTTCTCCAGCGCCTCGGCGATGTCTTCGTGCTGCACCAGCCGGCGCAGGCCTACGCCCATGGCGATGAACAGCACCGCCTGGGCCAGCTTGAACACGGCGATAAGAACCAGCCAGCGGTTATGGTTCGGCCTGGATGAGTTGGGGCTTTTCAACGGATGTCGATCGTTTCCTTTGGCTGTTTCGCCGGTTGCGCGCGGATTGAGAGGCCGGTCCTTGCGGTGCGGATTGCGGTGAGTTTTGCGCGACGAAGACCTCATCCCGCTGCCCGGATGGCGACCCCCCGAAATCGGCGCGCGTCTGCTGCTACGTTAATTGAAGAATACCGGTTCTCCCAATTCGGCCCCCTCGCGCCCGGAATACGCCGTCACTTCCCGGAATTCAGCAACGCCTGGCGATCCATCACATTCCCGTCCACGATGAGCGTGGAGATGCGCCGCGCGTTCCAGATGTTCGCCGTCGGGTCGGCGTCGAGAACGAGAATGTCGGCGCGGCGGCCGGGCGCAATCAGGCCCAGTTCGGTCCAGCCAAATTGAATGGCGTAGTTGTTGGTGGCGGCCGCCAGCGCCTCGCGCGGCGAAAGGCCCAGGCGCACCAGCAACTCGAGCTCGGTATGCATCGAGATGCCGGGCATGGTGCCCATGGCCGGCGCGCCCGACGCGGCCAGATAGTGAGGAAACGCGGCGAAGATGGCCTGATTGATTCGCCATAAGCGCATGGCTTCCTGATCGGCTTTCTTGCGCTGGCCTTCTTCCAGCCAGCGCGTCGCCGAGGCGGGCAGATGGCGCGTCCAGGCTCCGAGCGGGTAGTTCATTTCGCCGGTTTTGCGGTCGGGCGGCATGGAAAGACGGGCCGGATCGAGCAGCACGGCCGCCGGTTCCTTCCATAGATTGCGATGCCCGGGCAGGCGCAGGTAATACATGCTGAAGGTGGGCATGAGCGCGGCATGATGGTCGGCCAGGAAACGGGCGTAATCGCGGACGTGCGGGTCGGTGGGCGGCAGGCGCTCGGAGTAGTCGAAGGCCGTGGTTGCCGAGGCGCCGAACGGATCGTCGACCAGCGGCACCTGCAACTCGTCGGGAACGAGGCCGAGCTCGTAGCGGCCCATGTGCGGCAGCGCGTCCACGCCGGACTCGATTCCCACCCTGTACGGCGTGGCGACGAATTCGCCGTAGGCCGTCAGGCCCATCTGATGCGCGCGGGCGATGATCCACTGCGCGTTGGCCGCCGTAATGTCGCCGCCCATCCACACCACGCGCGTGCCCAGGTGCGCGGTGTCGGCAATCTGCTGCGCGGTATCTTCGGGACTGAGCTCGACGGGGCGAACGCCTTCCTTCAGCCTGGCTGCCCAATCGGAACGCTTCGCCAGCAAGCTCCAGTTGTCGGTCGACCCCACCGAGTCGAGCAGGTAGAGCTGAGGCCTGGGGCTGGCCGTGATATCGGCCATGCCGCGCACCTCGTCGGAGACCGCGACGACCGTGGTCACGCCCATGTAGAGATCGGCGTTGGCCTGTCCCTGGCTGTTCATGCCGGAGAATCCGTCGACGAGGCCGGGAATCAGGTACTTTCCCGTGCAATCGATCACCTGTGCGCCGTCGGGAACGGGAATGAGCGCGCGCGGACCCACGTCGGTGATGCGGCCGTCCTGAACAATCACGACGGCATCCTTGAGGTCGTTGGCCGAGCGACCCCAGTTGGTCAGGTCGATGACCGTTTCGCCGGCAAGGACGAGCGGCGTGGAAGCGGGAGACGGAGCAGCGGGCGGTTGAGGCGCCTGGGGCCAGGCCAGAACGGCCGCCAGCGTCGCTCCACCCAGGGCCAACTGAAGAATGCGCAAGAATCCCATCGAAAACGGTCTGTTGTGGATTGTCGCACGGAGCTTCAGGACAATCGATGAAAGCACAGCGCCGCGCGACCCGCGCGGAATGGCAATGTGCGGCTTGCGGGGACCGGGAGGATTCAGCTCGCCACCAGCGTCCTGCGCCTGCGATGCGCCAGCAAGGGGAGCACCTGGGTTTCTGCTTCCTCTACAGTGAGGCCGTATTTCGCGCGCAGGGCGTCGACCTTGCCGTGCTCGATAAAGCGGTCCGGCCAGCCGATGCGCACCACCGGGACAGCGCAGCCGGAATCCTGCAGCGCTTCGGCGACAGCGGCGCCAAATCCGCCCATCCTCACGTGGTCTTCGAAGGTGACAAAGGCGGCCACGTGCTGTGCATAGTGTTCCAGTACGTCCCGATCGAGCGGCTTGACGAAGCGCGGGTTGATGAGCGCGGCAGAGTAGCCGTCGCGTCCCAGACGAGTGGCCAGCTCTTCGGCCAGCGCCATCATCGGACCCAGGCCGAGGATGGCGACGTCGGAGCCGTCGGCCAGCACCTCGGCCTTGCCGAATTCGATCACCTGCGGCTCGGGCTTGCGCTTCACGCCGGCGACGGCGCCGCGCGGATAGCGGATCGCGCTGGGACCGGCGAGCGTCAGCGCGGTCTTCATCATGTCGGCCAGCTCGTCCTCGTTCTTTGGCGCCATCAGCGTCATCTCGGGAATCCCGCGCAGGTAGGCGATGTCGAAGAGGCCGTGATGCGTGGGACCGTCGTCGCCGCTCAGGCCGGCGCGGTCCATGCAGAAGACCACAGGCAGCTTCTGCAGCGCCACGTCGTGCACGACGGGATCGAAGGCGCGCTGCAGGAAGGTGGAGTAAATGGCGCAGACCGGCCGGTAGCCCTGCGTGGCCATGCCGGCGGCAAACAGCACCGCGTGCTCTTCGGCAATGCCGACATCGAAGTAGCGCCTGGGATGGTGCGGGCGGAAGAGATCGAGGCCCGTGCCATTGGGCATGGCGGCGGTGATGGCGACGATACGCTCGTCCTGCCGCGCCAGCTCGACCAGCGTGTTGGCGAAGACCTCGGAGTACGTAAGC
Organism: Acidobacteriaceae bacterium; assembly: GCA_030039035.1. Taxonomy (GTDB): domain Bacteria; phylum Acidobacteriota; class Terriglobia; order Terriglobales; family Acidobacteriaceae; genus Telmatobacter. The sequence goes on from JASHQQ010000172.1 coordinate 7,857, forward strand.
TGGCCGGCGGGCTTGGTCTGTCCGGTTTCCGGATCGTATGGCCCGAGCCCGTGGAACTTCTTCTGGCCGTCGAGCGCCGGCTGAAAGCCGCGGCCTTTTTGCGTGAGCACATGCAGAAGCACGGGCCGGTCCATGCTTTTGAGGAACTTGAACGTTTCGACCAGCAACGGGATATTGTGCCCGTCGATCGGCCCGAAGTATTGCAGGCCGAACTCCTCGAACATCATGGAGGGCCACAGCATGCCCTTGGCCGCTTCCTCGGCCCGCCGCGCCACCTTGAGAACCGTCTTTCCGCCCAGCCGTTCCAGAATCTTGTGCGCCGAAGCGTGCAGATGCTGGTAGTGCGGGTTGGTGACGATGCGGTGAAAGTAGCCGGCAATGGCGCCCACGTTGCGGTCGATCGACCACTCGTTGTCGTTGAGCACCACGATCAGCCGCCGGGTCTGCGAGGCAACGTTATTCAAGGCCTCGAACGATATACCGTTTGTGAAAGCAGCGTCGCCGGCTACGGCGACAACATGCTCCGCGCCGCCGGCCATGTCGCGCGCCACGGCCATGCCCAGCGCCGCGCTCAGCGCGGTCCCGGCGTGCCCGGCGCCGTAGCAATCGTGCTCGCTCTCGGTGCGCAGCATGAAGCCGTTCAGCCCACCCGGCTGGCGGATGGTTTCGAAGCGGTCGCGGCGGCCGGTGAGGATCTTATGGATATACGCCTGGTGGCTGACGTCGAAAAGCAGCTTGTCTTTCGGTGTGTCGAATACTTTATGGAGGGCCAGCGTAAGCTCCACCACGCCGAGATTCGGGCCCAGATGACCGCCGGTTTTCGAGAGCGTATGGATCAGGCATTCGCGAATCTGACCCGCCAATTCGCCCATCTCGGCATTGCTGAGACGCTTTACATCGGCGGGCGAATGGATCGATTCCAGCAGTGTTCCCATCGGCTTCCTTTTCCAGTACTGGCCGGGACCCCCCATCGAAAGCGGCGCGAGATGCGCGGCAATTCCCGGTCCGGAGGGGCGGACCCTCCGCAAATGGCCAACCTACAGTATACCTGCATCCCGATTTATGCGTGCTTCGCGGCAACCTGCGCAGCGGCCGTTGCGGACGTGGCCGGGCCGGGTTCAGCGAGGTCCGGATGCACCGCCTTTCCCGCGACCGGATTGCGATCCTTGCCGGCAACAACGTTATACGATTGGCTTGCTGCATCGTCGAAGAACTGGGAGGACCGGAAGCGTGACTTGGTTCAGGATCCGCATTGCAGGCGCGTTGCTTTGTTGGGCAGGAATGGCATCCGTATCGCTTCCCGCGGCGATGGGCCAGCTCACGGTTCCCGACTCCGCCGCGGCGCAGGCGCCCAATCCGCTCACGGATGCAACCGCGACGCCGGGCAAGGTTCTGCTCTTCGATCTCGAGGCGCGCTTCGCCAGGGATGTAGCCGAGCGCGGCGGCAAGGCAGTCGTCGACTGGTTCGCTCCGGACGGCGTGCTGCTGGGCAACGGGCAGCCGCCCATGGTCGGCAAAGTGGCCATCGCCAAAACCATGACCTGGACCGCAAAGGACTATCAGCTCACATGGACCCCGACCGACGCGATGATGGGGCCTTCGGGCGATATGGGCTACACGTGGGGCCACTACGAAGGGCATAGCAAGGATGCCAACGGGAACCCCGTGAACACCGGCGGCCGATACATGACCATCTGGCGCAAGGAGGCGAATGGCGAGTGGAAAGTGGTGCTGGATGCGGGCGCCAACGAGCCGCCGGGAAGCGGCGACTGCTGCCGGCTTCCGGGGCCGGGACATTGAGGGACCAAGGGACTGAGGGACTGAGGGACCAAGGGACTGAGGGACTGAGGGACTAAGGGACTGAGGGACTGAGGGGCTGAGGGACTAGGGGACCAAGGGACTGAGGGACCAAGGGACTGAGGGACTGAGGGACTGAGGGACTGAGGGACTAAGGGACTAAGGGACTGAGGGAACAAGAAGACAGGCGGTGCGAGCTGGGCTTCGCAGTCACGGTCTCCCTTTCAGCCACAAACAGAACGGTCGCGGGTGCCCCAGGTCCGTGTTTTCGGACCTGGGATGGCACGAAACCACGTGGACACGGAGTCAACTCCCGCATCGGCGCGCGAAATCGAATCCTCCCTGACAGCCATGCTTTGATCGACAACGAAGCGTCGGATCGCCACGTCTGAAAGGCTCTTGCCTGGCACGCTCATTGGCCGGCAAGCAAAGTTCTTCGAGGGGCCTCCCATGACGAGACATTCGTTCGCAATCGCATTCCTGTGTTGCATGGCGATTCCGGTTGCCGAAACCGCCAAAGCCCAATGGAAGACGCCCTGGAGCTATGAAGGCGCGCGTGGGCCCGATCGTTGGGGCAATCTCGATCCCGATTATGCCGCGTGCAAGGCCGGCAAGGAGCAGTCGCCCATCGACATTCGCGACGCGGTGAAAGCCGATCTTCCGCCGATCCGCTTTGAATATCAATCCAGCCCGCTCAAATACCTGATCAACAACGGCTACACCGTCCGGGTGAACTGTCATGACGCTCCCGGATCCGGAAGCTTTCTGATCGTGGGAGACACCCGCTACCACCTGACGCAGTTTCACTTTCACCACCCCGGCGAAGAGACCATCGACGGCAAGACCTACCCGATGGAGGTCCATCTGATGCACCAGTCGAGCGACGGCAAAATCGCCGGCGTCGTCGTGTTCCTCGAAGCCGGCGATGCCAACGCAACCGTGCAGCAGATCTGGGATCACATGCCGATGACCAAGGGCGGCGAAGAAGAAATCCCCGGAGTGGAAGTAAATCCGGCCGGCCTTCTGCCCGGCAATCCCGGCTATTACGTGTATCGGGGATCGATCACAGCCCCGCCCTGCACCGAGGGCGTGACCTGGATCGTCCTGAAGACTCCTGTTACCGTCTCTGCCGGCCAGATCGAGGCCTTCGCAAAGCTTTACCCCCACGATGTACGCCCCATCCAGCCCCTCAACGGGCGCACCGTGAAACAAAGCCGATAGGCTACGCCCCCTTAGCCCCTCAGTCCCTCAGTCCCTCAGTCCCTTCGTCCCTCAGTCCCTTCGTCCCTCAGTCCCTTAGTCCCTCAGTCCCTCAGTCCCTGCTTCTCCGCCATGAGACAATTCCCTCGACGGCTTCCCTTCCGTCATCTCTCACCCACTGGATTGAACGACCTGCATGGCCATCTCTGGAAACCTGATCAATCTGCTTTTTGGACGCCCCCTGGCCAACAGCGAGGAGCGCGCCGAGTCCATCGGGCCCATCGCCGGCATCCCCATCTTCGGCCTGGATGCATTGAGCTCGGCCGCGTATGGACCCGAAGCCGCGCTCACGCTGCTCATTCCGCTCGGCCTTGCCGGCGTGCATTACATCGTGCCGGTCAGCGTGGCGATCGTCGTCCTGCTCACCATCGTCTACTTCAGCTACCGGCAGACGATCGACGCGTATCCCCAGGGTGGTGGCTCCTACACGGTGGCGTCGCAAAACCTGGGCCAGGGCGCGGGCCTGCTGGCCGCGGCGGCGCTCATGATCGACTACACGCTGACCGCTGCCGTCGGAATTGCCTCCGGCGTGGGCGCGCTCATCTCCGCCGTCCCCGGCCTGCAGCCGCACACGCTCGGGCTGTGTCTCGGGGTGCTGGCGGTCCTCACCCTCGTCAACATGCGCGGCGTGCACGACACGGGCGTGGTGTTCATGATCCCCACCTGGCTGTTCACGGGAACGCTGCTCGTCGTCATCGCATTGGGTGCGTGGCACGCCGTGCAAACCGGCGGTCATCCGCATCCGGTCACGGCGCTGCCGCCAATTCCCCTGGCTACGGCCGCCGTGGCCCCATGGCTGCTTCTCAAGGTCTTCTCCTCGGGATGCACGGCGATGACCGGCGTGGAAGCGGTGAGCAACGGCGTGATGGCTTTCCGCGACGACGCGCGCAAAAACGCGAGGATCACGCTGACCATCATCATCGCCCTGCTGGCCATTCTTCTTCTCGGAATCGCTCTTCTTTGCCGCGCCTATGGCGTCGCCGCCACCGACCCCAACGGTCCCGGCTACGAAAGCGTGCTGTCCATGCTGACCCGCGCCGTGATGGGGCGCGGATGGTTCTATTACGTGACCATTGCGTCGGT
>JASHQQ010000173.1 GCA_030039035.1 Acidobacteriaceae bacterium
CGCGTAGCTGCCCTTGTGCGGAGCCACGCTCACGATCAGGCCCTGCGCGGTGAGCTTGCACGCGAAGTCGACGCGCAGGGATTCGCCCTTCTGGTACGCGTAGCTGACGCCGTCGTCGAGATAGAGGCTGCCGTCGCAGTCCTTGTCGGGCGCGGCCGGAGGATAGATGCGCAGGGTCAGCGGGCCTTCCGGCGTGATGTCCGTGCTCTCGACCAGCGGCTGCTCGGGAACGATCGATCCGGCGCGCACAAACACCGGCAGCGTGTCGAGGCTGCGATGGATGTGCGCCTCGGGCTGCGTCACGCGCGAATTGTCGATGGCGCTGCGCCCGGTGCTGCCGATGACGCGCTCGCCGGTCCAGTAGTCGTACCAGCCCACCGCGGGCAGCGCCACATTGTAGTCGTCGATTTCGTCGGGAAACGGGCTCTGCGCGATGAGCAGGTCGGCGCCCAGCAGAAAGCTGCCGCTGTCGCTCAAATCGAGCGGGCTGCCGTCGCCGGCGCCGTCGGGGAATTCCAGAAAAAGCGGACGTATGATCGGGAGGCCGGTGCGGCTCATCTCTTCGGCCGTGGTGTAGAGATACGGCATCAGCCGGTAGCGCTCCTCGATGTAGCGCCGGCGAAGGTTGACGTCCTCGGGCGTGCCGTTCTCCCAGGGCTCCTGGGGCGCGGTGCCGATGGCCGTGTGGTCGCGATCGATGGGCTGAAAGGCCGCCACTTCAAGCCAGCGCGTGAGCAATTCGGATTGCGGCGAGCCGGCAAATCCGCCCACATCGGCGCCGGCCATCGCGAACCCGCTCAGGCCGAGGTTCAAAAGCTGGGGCACCGTCTGGCGAAGATGAAACCAGTTGCTCGAGTTGTCGCCCGTCCACGTGGCCGCGTAGCGCTGCCCGCCGGCATAACTCGCGCGCGTCATCACGAACGGCCGCACATCGGGCTCGAGCTTGCGCAGGCCTTCGAAGGTGCCGCGGCTGTTCTGCATGCCGAAGATGTTGTGAATTTCAAGGTGCGTCGCCGTACGCGTGAGGAATCCCGGCTCTTCGATGCGGTGAACCACGTCGTCGGGCATGGTCTTCGAAGGCACCTGAAAGATCGCCGGCTCGTTCATGTCGTTCCAGAAACCGGCGATACCCTTGCTCACGAAATCCGCGTAGAGCGTGCCCCACCAGTCGCGCGAAGGCTTGCGCGTAAAGTCCGGAAAGACCGATTTGCCCGGCCACACCACGCCCACATACATCGAGCCATCGGGATTCTTGACGAAATGATCGCCATTCACGCCTTCGTCGTAGGGCTTGTATCCCTCGTTGGGTGCGTCGGCGATGTGCAGGTCGGTAATCGCCACCGTGCGAATGTGTTCCGCGCGCAGGTCCTTGATCATCTGGTCGAAAGTGGGAAATCGCTGCGGATCGACGGTAAAGGGCCGGTACTTGTATTGATAATCGATGTCGAGCCAGATCACGTCGCAGGGAAAGCGCTCGCTGCGCATCCTGGCGGCGATGCGGCGCACCTCGGCTTCGGGATAGTAACTGTAGCGCGATTGCTGATAGCCCAGCGTCCACATAGGCGGCAGCGGCGTCGTTCCCACGAGCCACGCCCACGTCTCGACGACGGCTTTCGGCTCGGGTCCGTAAAGAATGTAGTAATCGAGCGGGCCGCCTTCGGAGCCGAACGAATAGCCGTCGCGATACTCCTTGTTGAAGTCGAAGCTCGCGCGCCAGGTGTTGTCGAGGAAGAATCCCGCCGAGATGCCTTTGCGAAAGGCGATGAAGAACGGGATCGACTTGTAGATGGGATCGGTCGACTCCTGCCAGCCGAAGGCATCGGTGTTCCAGTCGACGAAGGCTTCGCTGCGCCGGTCGAGCGGACCCGGCTTGTCGCCGAGGCCGAAGTAGTGCTCGTCGATCGGCGACTTGCGATAGACGCGGAACCGGGAGCCATGAAACTCGATGGGCCGGCCGGGCAGGTCTTGCGCAATCACGTGACCGTCGTTGTCGGTCACCGTCATCTCCAGTGGATCCTTGTGAACTTCCACGCGCAACCTTGACGTTTTGAATCCGACCGACGATCCGCCCGAATCCTGCGTAACGGCTACGCTCGCCGTGCGCGAAGCCGGCAGCACCGCCCAGGAGGCGTCCTCGGGCAATTGCCCGATCGGCCCCACGCGCACGCGCAGCACGTCGTCGCGCAGCGCCGTAATCTGCATCACGGCCACGCCGCAGCGAATCTCGATTCCGTTGACCAGAGGATGGGAAGCGGTAACACGGTCCAGCCGAACCAGGCCGGCCTTGGCTTGCGACTCGGCGGGCGGTTTGGCATACGATGTTGCGGCCGAAATCAAAAAAACAATGACAACAAACCAGAAGGCTCTTGTCGGATGCACGCGGCACCTCGTCTTGTGTTGTGCCCACAGAATAACTCGCGGCGCGCAGCGGCGCGGACAGATCGCGCCGGATATCTTCGAGCGAATGGCGAAGCGGCGCGTCTTTCCTGATGAACGAGCCGCTCGCCACTTAAGAGATTCATCCCGGCATTTTCAGTTACATTCACCTTTGCGAGGCGAACGATGAAACTGTCCCACGACCCGGCTCAAGAGCTCACCGACCGATTCCTCAGCTTTTCCATCGCAATGGCGCTGGCATTTGCGCTCCTCGCCGCGCCCATGGCGCGCGCGCAGTCGCAGCCTTCCCCCGAT